>JACAEE010000090.1 GCA_013389015.1 Hydrogenophilaceae bacterium
CCGCGGTCCAGCGCGCCGCAAGCGCCGGCGTCGCGAACCGCGCGGCGCGCGCGCGCTCCTCGGCGTTGAGCGAATCGGCCGGGGCCGGATCGCCCGTCAGCGGCCACGCCCATACCCGCACCGCCGGCGCATGCGCCGCAGCGTCCCCGATCCGCATCATGGCGCGACTATGCCCGCCCCCGTCTAGCTCCGATAGACGGCGCTTTCGAAATCAAGGAACGCCCCCATCGCCTTGGGGTCGGCGAACGGCAGGAGCTGGGCCAACAGCACGCCGCAGCGCCCGCCCGCCGGATCGATCCAGAAATAGGTGTTGGCGATGCCAGACCACATCAGCCCGCCGGCGGCGCGCCCCGTCGGCAAGGGCGCCTCGTTCAGCATAAACGCCAGCGACCAGCGCTTGGTCACGCCGGGGAACATCTCGTGGGAGAGCGCCAGCGGCGTCACGCTGTTGAGCGGCGTCACGTGGATGGCGCCGATCTGGTTGGTCGTGACCAGCCTCATGCCCTGCTCGCCCAGCACACGCGCCCCGTCGAGCGCGCCCCCGCCCAGGATCGCCCGCGCGAACCGGAGATAGTCGCGCGCGGTGGAGAAGAGCCCGCTGCCGCCGGGCTCGAACTCCGGCGCCTCCGCGGCCGGCAGCGCGAACAGGCCGAGCCCGCCGTCCGGCAGCCGCATGTGGAGGCTCGCCGCCCTCGCTCGCATCGGCGGCGTCGGGGCGAACGCCGTATCGCGCATGGCGAGCGGGGCAAAGATGTTCTCTTCGAGATAGGCGCCGAGCGTCTTGCCGCTCACCGCCTCTACGATCTTTCCGGCCCAATCGATGCCCACGCCATATTCCCAGCGTTCGCCCGGATCGAAGAGGAGCGGCGCCATGAGCGAGGCGTCCTTCGTCTCTGCGATGCTGGGCAGGCCGAGCGCCGCCTGCGCGCGCGCGACGTCGGCGTTGAACAATTCGTAGCCGAGGCCCGACGTGTGCGTGAGCAATTGCCTGATCGTGATGTCGCTCTTCGGCGCGCGCAGCATCGGCGCGCCGGATGCATCGAATCCCGTCAGCACCTGCAGCGCGCCGAGCGCGGCGGCGTAGGCGCGCGCCGGCGCTGCGAGTTCGACGGCGCCGCGCTCGATCAGTTGCGCCAGCGCGACCGAAACGATGGGCTTGGTCATCGAAGCCAGCCAGCAGACGGTCCCAGTATCCATCGCCTCCGGCGCGCCGAGCGTGCGCACCCCGGCTGCGCCCTCATAGGCGACGCCGTTGCGATCCGCCGCCATCGCCGCGACGCCCGCGAACGCCCCTGCCGCTACGGCGCCGTTGAGCACGTCGTCGGCGTTCCGCTTCAGTGTCATCTTCGCCTCCCGTTTTGCGCCACTCTATCGGCTCGGGGCGCCGCGTCGACTGCGTTTGTGTTGCCTCAGCGTGATCGGCTAGGAGGGACGCAGGAGGGAAGCATGGCTCTTAACCGCGGCCGAACGACGAACCCCAAGACCTGCATCATCGGCGCCGGGTGCTCCGGCATCGCCATGGCCAAGCGGCTGAAGGATCACGGCCTGGCCTATGACTGCTTCGAGATGAGCGACGACATCGGCGGCAATTGGTACTTCAACAACCCCAACGGCGCCTCGTCATGCTACCAGAGCCTCCACATCGACACCTCCAAATGGCGCCTCGCGTTCGAGGATTATCCGGTTCCGGAGGAATGGCCGGATTTCCCGCACCACGCCCAGCTCCTCGGCTATTTCCGCGACTACGCCCGCCATTTCGGGCTTTACGAGACGATCACGTTCAACACCACCGTCACCGATGTCGCGCGCACGGGCGAGGGGCGCTGGCGCGTCACGCTGTCCACCGGCGAGACGCGGGACTATGACGCCGTCTGCGTCGCCAACGGCCATCACTGGGACCCGCGCACGCCGGTCTATCCCGGCGCCTTCAACGGCCACCAGACGCATTCCCACCATTACCGCGATCCGTTCGAGCCTTACGATTTCCGCGGCAAGAGCGTGCTCGTCGTCGGCGCCGGCAATTCGGCGATGGACATCTCCTCGGAGCTTTCCCAGCGCCCGCTCGCCAGACGGCTCTTCATCTCCATGCGCCGCGGCGTCTGGGTGCTGCCGAAATATATCGACGGCGCGCCCGCCGATAAGGCGGCGCCGCCCGCCTGGATGCCGCCCGAACTGGGCCGCGCGCTCGCCCGCGCCAAGATCAAGAAGACCATCGGCAGGATGGAGGATTACGGCCTGCCCAAGCCCGACCATGAGCCGCTCGACGCGCATCCGTCCGTATCCGGAGAATTCCTCACCCGCGTCGGCTGCGGCGACATCATCCCCAAGGGGGCCATCGAGCGCCTCGACGGCGATCATGTCATATTCGCCGACGGCTCGCGCGAACAGATCGACGCGATCATCTGGGCCACCGGCTACAACGTCACCTTCCCGTTCCTCAAGCAGCCCGAGCTGACGCCGAAGGACAACGTCTTCCCGCTCTACAAACGCATGGTGAAGCCGGGCTTCGAGAGCCTCTTCTTCCTCGGCCTCGCCCAGCCGCTGCCCACGCTCGTCAATTTCGCCGAGCAGCAATCCAAACTGATCGTTGCGGCCCTGCTGGGCCGCTACCGGTTCCCGCCGCCTGCCGAGATGGAGCGGGTCATCGCCGCCGACGAGGCCGCCTATCTCGGCCATTTCTACGACAGCCCCCGCCACCGGATGCAGGTGGACTTCAACGCCTACGTGGCCGATCTCCTGAAGGAGATCGAGCGCGGCGCCCGCCGCGCCCGCGTCGCCGCCTGACGCCGTTGATTTTTTCCGTCGGGAGGGCGCCGTTTTCCACAAGCCCCGCTAGTATGGGCGCGCGCGCCGGGCGACGCGTGGGGCAGGCGGGAGGCCCCTGCGCCGCGCCCGCCGTCTGTCCGCACGCCTTATGCGCGAGTCCTGATGCGGGCGGGCGACGGCTTTGCGAGACGGGGGGACTGAGCACATGGGGGACGGCGCGCCAGGCATGCCCACGAACGACGACCCCGGCGCGCGGATTTGCATCGATTTCGGCACCGCGACGTCGAAGGCCAGCCTGTGCCTGCCTGAACGCGACGGCGCGCCCGCCGCCGACCTCGTCCATCCGCTGCAGATCGGGGCGGTCGTGGATGAGGCGAACCCCTACCTGGTCCAGTCCGCCCTCGTGTTCGACCGCGAGCATGAGCGCGTCTTTTTCGGCGGCCGCGCCATGGCGCGGGCCCGTTCCGGCGAGACGGCCTCGGTCCCGCTCGTCTCGTTCAAGACTTTCCTCGCCGCGCGCGATCTCAACGACACGCTGACCTCGCGCCTGCTGCGCACGATCGACATCACCGGCCGCTTCCAGCAGCGCGACGCGCTGGTGCTCTACACGGCCTATCTCACCCGGCTGGTCGAGCGCGCCGTGCTGCGCGACCAGCGCCTGCACCCGCGCCTGCTCACCCGCCCCCGCCGCTTCGCCTATCCGCGCTGGCGCCCGGGCTCGGCGGCCAATGTCTATCTCGCCGGCGTGTTCGATCAGGCCGCGGCGATCGCGGCCGCCCTGGGCGATGCGCTGCTCGATCCCGCGGGCGTCGATCTCGCCGCCGCCCGCGCCGCGCTCGACGCCGCCCGCACCCAGCCGGGCGACGGGCTGATCGAGGGCGCGGTGTTCGAGGCGCGCGCGGCCGCCGAGTGCCACCTCGCCTTCGGCGGCGAGACGCCGGAGCACGTGCTCGTGTTCGACATGGGCGCGGGCACCACCGACATCACCGCCGTGCGCCGCACGCCCATCGGCTACAAGCGCCACGCCTGGCACGAGATCGAGGGCCTGCGCGCGACCATGGCGCTCGCCTGCGACGAGGTCGACCGGCTGATGATCGCACGCTTCATCGAGCGTGCGGACTCCAAGCGCTCGAAGGCCGCGCTCGACCGGTTCTGGCGCCGGCTTTCGCTGCATTCACGCCCGCTGAAAGAGGCGCTCTTCCGCGACGGCTTCTGCGAGGCCGAGTTCGAGGGGCGCAAGATCACGCTGCGCTCTCAGGATTTGTTCAAGGACCGCACCTTCGTGCAGTTCCAGCGCGCGCTCGCCGCCGCCTATCAGGACGCGCTCACCCGCGTCGCGCGCACGGCGGCCGCCGACGGCGCCGACGCGATCGGCGTCATTCTCGCCGGCGGCGGGTCCAACCTGACGTTCGTGCAGCAGATGGCGCGCAACACCCGCCCCTCGGTCTCGCGCATTCGGCGCATCGATCTGCGTCCGGTCGTGCCTTCTTGGGCGCAGGGGCCGGATTTCGACGGGGCCTTCCGCGACATCTTCCCTCAGATCGCCATCTCCATCGGCGGCGCCGTCGCCGCCATGACGCCCATGGAGTTCACGGTCTAGGACCGCGCTCTTCAGCGGCCGGCGAGCTTCAATCTCCTGTCGCAAACTTCGCCGACTAAAGCGCCGCCATCACTCGAGGATTTCGCCATGACCCGCCTGCGCGCCCTGCTCGCCGCTCCGCTCTTCCTGCTCCCCGCCTGCGCGACGGTTGAGGACGCCGCGCTCAATGCGCCGCCCAGCCGCGCCGTCGCGATCCCGCAGACGCAGGATCCCTATTTCGCCGACGCCGCCGCCGCGCTGGCCGCGCGCGCCCCCCAAGGCCGCGCCCGCAACGTGATCCTGTTCATCGGCGACGGCATGGGCGTCTCCACCGTCACCGCGGCGCGCATCTATGCCGGCCAGCGTCAGGGCGGCGATGGCGAAAGCTACGATCTCGCCATGGATCAGGCGCCCCACAGCGCCTTCTCGCGCACCTACAGCCACGACTTTCAGGTCGCCGATTCCGCCGCCACCGCCACCGCGATGACGACGGGCGTGAAAACCAATTCCGGCGTCCTCGGAGTCGCCAGCGCGGCGCGCTTGGGCGATTGCGCGGCGGGCCAGGCCAATTCCATTCCCACCCTGTTCGAGCTCGCCGAAGCGCAGGGCCTATCCACCGGCATCGTCTCCACCGCCCGCATCACCCACGCGACGCCGGCCGCAGCCTACGCCCACGCCGCGCACCGCGATTGGGAGAACGACGCCGTCGCCGCGGCCGGCGGCGCCGGCGCCTGCCATGACATCGCCCGCCAGCTCATCGAATGGCCGGCCGGCGATGGGTTCGAGATCGCGCTCGGCGGCGGCCGCGCCAACTTCCTGCCCAACACCATCGCCGATCCCGAGGCGCCGCAGATCATGGGCCAGCGCCGCGACGGCCGCGATCTCACTGCCGAATGGACCGCCAAGTCCGGCCACGCCTACATCTGGAATGCGCAGCAATTCGCCGCGACGGACTTCTCGAGCGACGTCCGCGTGCTCGGCCTCTTCTCGCCCTCGCACATGGCTTACGAGCTGCAGCGCGGCGCCGATCCCGCGGGCGAACCCTCGCTGGCCGAGATGACGCGCGCCGCCATCACCCGATTGTCGCAGGATCGGGAGGGCTACGTGCTGATGATCGAAGCCGGCCGCATCGACCACGCCCACCACGAAGGCCGCGCGCAGCTTGCGCTGGCCGACACCGTGGCGATGGACGAAGCCATCCGCACGGCGCTCGCCATGACCAGCCGCGAGGATACGCTGATCATCGCCACCGCCGATCACAGCCACACGCTCACCATCGCCGGCTACGCGCGGCGCAACAACCCGATCACCGGCCTTTCGGCGGACGAAGAGAGCCCGCGCCCAGGGGCGCTCGACGGCAAGCCCTACACCACGCTCGGCTACGCCAACGGCCCCGGCGCCGTGTTCGCGGGCGAAGGTCCCGCGGCGCGCGAGCGCCCCGATCTCTCCGGCGTCGACACCAGCGATCCCGCCTTCCGCGTCCAGGCGCTGGTCCCGCTCGCCTCCGAAACCCACGCCGGCGAAGACGTCCCGGTCTACGCCTGGGGCCCCGGCGCTGAAGCCATCTCCGGCACGATCGAGCAGCAGCTCATCTTCCACGCCATGGCTCACGCCCTGGGCTTCCGCTTCCGCTGAGGTTCGGCGCGCGCCCGCGGCGCAACTCCTACGGCTGCGCCGTCACCGGAACGGCAGCGTCAGCAGCCGGTCGAGCCGCAGCTCGCGCGGGTCGCGGAAGAGCGGCAGCCCGATCTCCATCGCCTCGTGCCCCGCCTCGGGCTGGGCCCGATAGGTGCGAAACAGCCGGTCCCAGACCGAGAGATTGAAGCCGAAATTGCTGTCGGTCTCGCGCCGGTCGATCGAATGATGCACGCGGTGCATGTCCGGCGTCACGATGGCGAGCCGCAGCGCGCGATCGAGCGGCGCCGGCAGCTTGAGATTGGCGTGGTTGAACAGCGACGTCGCGTTGAGCAGAACCTCGAACAGGAACACCGCCGGCGCCGGCGCGCCCAGCGCGGCGACCACCGCCATCTTCCAGGCCATCGAGATAAGGATCTCCAACGGGTGGAAGCGCACGCCCGTGGTCACGTCGACATCGAGATCGGCGTGATGCATCCGGTGCAGCCGCCACAAGGGCGGCGCGGCGTGCATGGCGACGTGCTGGGCGTAGACCGCAAGATCGAGCACGATGACCGAGACGAGAACCGCAGCCCAAGGCGGCGCGTCGAACAGGTTGAAGAACCCGAAGCCCTGCCCCTGCGCCCATAGCGCCACGCCGATCGCGGCGGTCGGGAACACGATCCGCAGCGCCAGCGTGTTGAGCGCGGCGATGGCGAGATTGCTCGGCCAGCGCGCGAGCCGCGGCTGCGCGCGCACGCGCCGCGGCGCAACCGCCTCGAGCCATGCGAATAACGCCAGCGCCCCGCCATAGACGCCGAGACGGACAAGGCTCTCCTGATCGACGTCCAAAGCCTACGCCCTTAGCGCTGCTTCTTCACCCGCGGCTTGCCCTTCTCGACGCGGTCCTTGAGCAGCTGCGAGGGCCGGAACGTCACCACGGTGCGCGGGGTGATCGGCACTTCGCGACCCGTTTTCGGGTTGCGCCCGACGCGCTGGTTCTTCTTGCGCACCATGAAATTGCCGAACCGCGACAGCTTCACCGCGCGCCCGCGCACGAGCTCGCGCTCGATATGCGTGAATACGCCGCTTACGATCTTCGCCGCCTCAGCCCGCGGCAGCTTCGTCTTCTGCGCCACCGTCTCGACCAGATCAGCGCGCGTGACCGTCTTGAGTTCCACAAGGCCCTCCCAAGAACAAAAAAGTTAGGGGCGGCCAAAGCTTAGGTCAAACCCAACGGACGAAGCCCAGATTACAAAATATGCAGGTACAACAACGGCGCCAAACCTGCCTATGCTTGCGCGCGGCCTAGACGCGCATCAGCGCCGCGCCCCAGGTCAAACCCCCGCCCAGCGCCTCCAGGAGCACCAGATCGCCGCGCCGGATGCGCCCGTCGCTCACCGCCTCATTGAGCGCCAGCGGCGCGGAGGCGGCCGACGTGTTCCCGTGATGCGCCACGGTCGAGACGATTTTCGCCGGGTCGAGCGAGAGCCGCCGCGCCACCCCGTCGAGGATGCGCTGATTGGCCTGGTGCGGCACGAACCAGTCGACGTCCGCAAGCGCGACGCCGGCCTTGGCGCAGGTCTCCACCATCGCGCCGGAGATGTGCTCGACCGCCTGGCGGAAGACGGCGTTGCCCTGCATGCGCACCTTGCCGACCGTGCCCGTCTCCGACGGCCCGCCATCGACATAGAGCAGATCGTGAAAGCGCCCGTCCGTCCGCAGATGCGTCGCGATTACGCCGCGACCGTCGGCGTCGGCCGAGGTTTGCGCTTCGAGCACCACCGCGCCGGCGCCGTCCCCGAACAGCACGCAGGTCGCGCGATCGTCCCAATCGACGATCCGCGAGAACGTCTCCGCGCCGATCACCAGCGCGCGCTTCGCCTGGCCGCGCACCAGGAAATTGTCGGCCGTCGCCAGCGCGAAGATGAAGCCTGAGCAGACCGCCGCCACGTCGAACGCCGCGCCCTGGGCGACGCCGAGCGCCGCCTGCACGCGCGCCGCCGTCGCAGGAAAGGTGAGATCAGGCGTCGCCGTGGCGAGCACGATGAGATCGATGTCGCCGGGCTCGCGTTCGGCGCGCATGAGCGCCGCCCTGGCCGCCGCGATCGCGAGGTCGGACGTCTTTTCGCCGACCGCCGCCACGCGCCGCTCGCGAATGCCGGTGCGCTCCACGATCCATTGGTCGCTGGTGTCGACGCGCTGGGCCAGATCGTCATTGGTGACGACGTTTCCGGGCAGATAGCCGCCCACGCCCAAAAACACGCTGCGCAGGTCCATCAGGACGCGTCCCGTTGTTCCGCGGCGGACTGGTCCGCGCCCGCGCCGAGGCGGGCGATGTTGCGCGCGATCTCGTCGCGATAGTGGCTGCGCGCGAGCCGCACCGCCACGTCGATCGCAGCGGCGAACCCATCCGCGTTCGCGCCGCCATGGCTCTTCACCACCACGCCGTTGAGGCCCAGGAACACCGCGCCGTTGTTGGTGCTCGGATCCATGCGCTTGCGGAGTTTCTTGAGCGCGGGATAGGCGAGCGCCGCGCCGGTCTGCGCCAAGGGGCCGCTGGTCAGCGCCTCGCGCAGGAACTGCCCGACGAGCCGCGCGGCGCCCTCGATCGACTTGAGCGAAATATTGCCCGTGAACCCGTCCGTCACGACGACGTCGACGGCGCCCTTGCAGATGTCGTCGCCCTCCACGAAGCCGCGGAAATCCATGTCGATGCGCCGGTCGCGGATCAGGCGCGCCGCGGCGCGGATTTCCTCGTGCCCCTTCTGGTCCTCCGCGCCGACATTGAGCAGCCCGATCATCGGCCGCTCCACGCCATAGAGCGCGCGATAGAACGCTTCGCCCATGATCGCGAATTCGACGAGCTGCTCGGCGTCCGCCTCCACCGTGGCGCCGACGTCGAGCATCACCGTCATGCGCGCGCGCCCATTGGGGATGCCGGCCGTCAGCGCGGGGCGGTGCACGCCCGCCATCGTCCGCAGGCGGAACATCGCGATCGCCATGAACGCGCCGGTGTTGCCGGCCGAGACGACCGCATGCGCCTCGTCGTCCTTCACCGCCTCCACCGCGTTCCAGAGACTGGCGCCCTTGCCCTGGCGCAGCGCCTGGCTCGCCTTCATCTCCATGCTGATCGTGCGTTCGGCCGCGCGCACGCTGACGACGGCCTTGAGCGCGGGATGGCGATCGAGGCAGCGGGCGAGCTCAGACTCGTCCCCGTGCAGCAGAAAGCGCGTCTGCGGCCAGCGGCGCGCAGCGATCGCGACGCCCTCCACGACCGTCTGGGGGCCGGCGTCGCCGCCCATACCGTCGATCGAAAGGACCAGACCGTCAGCCATGCGGTTAGAAGCCTCCCGCGCTTCTGGACCCGCTCCAGCGCCGCGCGCGTCTGCGGGGCGGACCATAAGCCTTTCGCCGCGCCAATGCCAAACGCCGCGTCAGGCCGACCGCGCCGGCGCCGGGCGCCACGCCGTCAGCGCCTCGAGCGCGCCCGCGTCCGCCTGGGCCAGCCCCGCC
>JACAEE010000082.1 GCA_013389015.1 Hydrogenophilaceae bacterium
GGCGGCGACGCGCGGCGCCGTGACGCCGGGCTCCGCGGCGCACAGCGTTTCGATCTCGCCGCGCGTGACGGCGAAGCACGCGCACACCGCAGCCCCGCGCGGCTGGGCGCCCGCGCCTCCCGCCAGCAGGCGGCGCCGGTCCTCCGCGGTCAAGGCGTCGGCGCCGAGGATGGCGATAAGCCAGTCGCGGGAGGGCAGGCCGCGCGTAGCGCTGGCGTAGAACACGCGCTCGACGCGCCCGCCGCGCAGCGCCGCCTGACGCAGGAACGCGCCGCCATCGCTCGCCGACAGCATGTCTTCGGGATCAGCGCCGGCGAACAGCGCATCGGCGACTTGTCGCGGCGACGGCGCCGCGCGCCCGGCTGCGATTTCGTAGAGCTGGCCGTGCGCGCACGGGATGCGGCGCCACCACACCGCCTGGCTCGGGTCTCGGCGTGTGCGTGTGATGAAGAATGCGCGCCAGGCGACAAGCGCCGGCGCAACGCTCGCTGGCGTGCGTTTGAACTCGGGCTGGCCGGAGCGGGCGTCGGCGTCAGGATTGACCAGACCGTTGACGCGGCCATGCGGCGCGAACTCATCGGTCCAATGCATCGGCGCAAAGACTTCACCGACGCGTACGGCCGTGCTGAGCCGCGCCGTGAGCGTCGCCTCGCCATGGATCGTACGCACATGAACCAGCGCGCCGTCCGCCACGCCCGCCGTTGCGGCGTCGTCCGGATGAATCTCGATATAAGGCTCCGGCGCATGCTGCATGAGGCGCGGCGCAAGCCCGGTGCGCGTCATCGTATGCCATTGATCGCGGATGCGCCCGGTATTGAGCGCCAGCGGGAGGCTCGGCTCATTGCGTCGTGGGCGGCTCTCGGCGCGCACGAACCGCGCCCTCCCGTCCGGCGTTGGGAACGGCGCTTGCGCGAGCGGCCGGTCGGTTCCGCCAC
The DNA here is from genome assembly GCA_013389015.1 of Hydrogenophilaceae bacterium. GTDB lineage: Bacteria > Pseudomonadota > Alphaproteobacteria > Caulobacterales > Aquidulcibacteraceae > CADEEL01. Next base: position 936 of record JACAEE010000082.1, read on the forward strand.
CGGCGCCGATGGGCCAGCGGATGGGCTCGAGGGCGGCATAGGCCGAGTCAGCGAGCGTCGCGAGGGCGCCGATATCGAGAATGCGCGCGCCGTCGTTTTCAAACCCCGTGAGGGCTGCGTACTCCCGGAACACGTCTGCGGGCGAGCGATAGCGGAAAGCGTCGGCGAATCCCATCGCCGCGGCCACCTCGCTGATGATGCGCCAATCGGCGCGGGCGCTGCCGGGCGGCGCCATCAGCGCGCGCTGGCGCGAGATGCAGCGTTCGGAATTGGTGACCGTCCCCTCCTTCTCGCCCCAGGCCAGGGCTGGCAGACGCACATGCGCGTAGCGCGCGGTGTCGGTTGCAGCGATGACGTCGGAAACGATGACGAGAGGGCAGCGCGCCAGCGCCGCGCGCACGCGGGCCGCATCGGGCATGGAGACCGCCGGGTTCGTCGCCATGATCCAAAGCGCCTTGATGCGTCCTTCGGCGACGGCATCGAAGAGATCGACGGCCTTCAAGCCAGGCTTCGTCGCCACGCGCGGCGCGTTCCAGAAGCGGCGCACGCGGTCGATATCGTCGGGCGTGAAGTCCATGTGCGCCGCGAGCGTGTTGGCCATGCCGCCCGTCTCCCGCCCGCCCATGGCGTTGGGCTGGCCGGTGATCGAGAAGGGCGAGGCGCCGGGCTTCGAGATGCGGCCGGTAAGCAGATGGGCGTTGATGATCGCGCTGCACTTGGCCACGCCGTCCACGGATTGATTCACGCCTTGGCTGAACAGCGTCACCGTGCGCTCAGTCTTGGCGAAGGCCTGATAGAAGGCGAGGACGTCGGAAGCCTCCAGGCCGCAATCTGCGGCGATCGCGGCGACGCTCTGATCATCGGCTTTCAAGGCGGACAGGACTTCATGGAGGCCGGTCGTGCGCTGTTCCACGAACCGCGCATCGACGGCGCCCGTGCGCCAAAGATGCGCCAGGAGTCCATTCCAGAGCCGGACATCGGTCTGCGCCTTGAGTTTCAAATGCAGGAAGGCGCCGCCCGCGGTGTCGGTTTCGCGCGGGTCGATGACAATATGGCGCTGTCCGCGCGCCTGCGCCGCCTCCATCCGCCGGTAGAGAACGGGATGCGTCCAAGCCGCATTGTGCCCGGCGAATATGACGAGATCGGCCAGGTCGAGATCGTCATAGCAGGCGGGCACGACGTCCTCGCCGAACGCGAGCTTGTGGGCGGTCACCGCGGACGCCATGCAGAGGCGGGAATTGGTGTCGATGTTCGCCGAGCCGATGAAGCCCTTCATCAGCTTGTTGGCGACATAATAGTCCTCCGTGAGCAATTGGCCGGAGACATAGAAGGCGACGCTATCCGGCCCGTGCGCAGCGATGACGTCGCGAAGCCTGCGTGCGACGTAGCGCGTGGCGTAGCGCCAGGTCTTCCGCTTGCCGTCCACCATGGGGTGGAGGAGGCGTCCGTCGAGACGCACCGTTTCGCCCAGCGCCGCGCCCTTTGAGCAGAGTCGGCCTTGGTTGGCGGGATGGCCGGCGTCGCCGCTTACGTTCAGCGCAGCGCGCTCGCCGCTCGCCTCGACGCCGCATCCGACGCCGCAATAGGGACAAGCGGTCCGCGTGCTCACGCCCGGGCCGCCGCTCGGTCGAGCGCGCCGACGTCGACGAACACGCGCCCGCAACGCACGGCGACGGCGAGCGTCGTCGTGCACCCGCTGTCGGCGCCTTGCGCTGCGCCCGTCTCGAGCGAGATGATCCAATTGTGCAGCGGGCACGCGACGGCGCGGCCGTGCAGGATGCCCTCGCTGAGGGGCCCGCCCTTGTGCGGACAGCGATCGACGAGCGCAAACAGCATCCCGTCGCCGGCGCGGAAGACCGCGATCGGCGTTTCGGCGAACACGAAGCGGCGCGCCGCGCGCGCCGGGATCTCGGCTTCGGCGCCGACGTCGATCCAGATCGCGCGGCTCATCGATGCGGCTCGGCGAGGACAGGCTTAAGCGGGCGGAACTCGTCCGCATCCAGACCGCGCGCCCGTTCCGCCCAGGGATCGACCTGGGAGAAGCGCTGCGCCTGCACGAAGCGCTCGAAGAGCGCTTTGCGGTTCGCGGCGTCATCGACGACGCGGGCCTTGATGCTGTCGAGCCCGACGCGCGCCATCCATTTGTAGATGCGTTCAAGATAGTGCGCATCTTCGCGATAGAGCTGGGTCGCCGCCGCGATCATCTCGATCGCGTCGTCCTCGCTGGCGACCTTGCACAGGATCTCCGTGCCTTTGATGTGCAAGCCGGCGGCGCCGCCGATATGGATCTCATAGCCGGACTCGACGCAGACCACGCCCACATCCTTGCAGGTGGCTTCAGCGCAATTGCGCGGGCAGCCCGACACCGCCATTTTCACTTTCGCCGGCGTCCACGAGCCCCACATGAACTTCTCGATGCGGACGCCGAGGCCGGTGGAATCCTGCGTCCCGAAGCGGCACCAGTCGGAGCCCACGCACGTCTTCACCGTGCGCAGCGCCTTGCCGTAGGCGTGACCGGAAACCATGCCCGCTGCGCCGAGATCGGCCCAGACGGCGGGAAGGTCTTCCTTCTTGACGCCCAGCAGGTCGATCCGCTGACCGCCGGTGACCTTCACGGTGGGGATGTTGAACTTCTCGGCGACATCGGCGATCGCGCGCAGTTCGGCCGGGCTCGTCAGCCCGCCCCACATCCGCGGCACGACCGAGAAGGTGCCGTCCTTCTGGATGTTGCCGTGCGCACGTTCATTGATGAAGCGGGAATGCTTGTCGTCCTCGTATTCGCCCGGCCATGCGCAGAGCAGGTAATAATTCAGGGCCGGCCTGCACGCGGCGCAGCCGTCGGGCGTGCGCCATTCCAGCTCCTGCATCACCGCTGGGATGGTCATGAGGCGGCGCGCGACAATCTCCTCACGCACGCGGCTATGGCCATGCTCGGTGCATTTGCACATCGGCTTCACCGCCGGCCCGCGCTCGAATCCGTCGCCCAGCGCCGCAGCCAGGAGCGATTCCACAAGCGGCGTGCAGGAGCCGCAGGAGGCGGAGGCCTTCGTCACCGCGCGCACGTCGTCGAGCGTGGTGAGCTGCTTTTGCGCGATGGCGTCGAGAATCGCGCCCTTGCAGACGCCGTTGCAGCCGCAGATTTCCGCCGTAGCCGGCCAGCCGGCCACGGCGTCCTTAGGGTTTGCGCCCGCCAGCGCCTCCGTGAGGGCGCGGCCGAAGATGAGGCTCTCGCGTTTGTCGGCGATGCTTTCACCCGATTTGATCAGCGACAAGTACCACGGGCCGTCGGCGGCGTCGCCGAACAGGACTGCGCCCACGAGCCGGTCATTGTCGAGCACTAGGCGCTTGTAGATTCCGAGCGCAGCGTCGCGATAGACGATGTCTTCGCTTCGGTCATGGCCGGCGAAGAGGCCGGCGGAATAGACCTCGCAACCGGAGACTTTGAGTTTCACGCCAGTGTCGCTGCACGCGAAGCGCAACGCGCCGTCGCCTGCCAGCGTCTGCGCAAGGGCGCGGCATTGATCCCAGATCGGCGCGACAAGACCGAACAGCTGGCCCTCGAACTCGACGCATTCACCGACGGCGTAGATCGCCGGGTCGCTCGTCTGCAGCGTGTCGCCGACGACGATCCCGCGCGCGACGTCGAGGCCCGCCGCCTTGGCGAGCGCCGCATTGGGACGGATGCCGGCGGAGACGACCACGAGATCGGCAGGCGCAAAGCCGCCATCGTCCAATTGGACGCCGCGCACGCGATCGTCGCCCACGAAGGCCGTGGTCTTGGCCTCGAGCATCACCGCGATGCCGCGCGCCGCGAGCGCTTTGATCAGCAGATAGGACGCCGATTGGTCGAGCTGGCGCTCCATGAGCACCGGCATGAGGTGCAGGACGGTGACGTCCATGCCGTTGCGCGCAAGGCCGTAGGCCGCCTCAAGGCCCAACAGGCCGCCGCCGATGACGACGGCGCGCCCGCCCTTTTCGCACGCCGCTTTCATGGCTTCGACGTCGTCGAGATCGCGGAAGGTGACGACGCCGGGAAGCGTCGCGCCGGGCACGGGCGGGACGAACGGCGTTGAGCCGGTGGCGATAATGAGCGTGTCGTACTCGATCGCGCGCCCGTCGGCGAGGCGCACCACACGGCCGGTCCGGTCGATGGCCTCCGCAGCGACGCCGGCGATCAGTTCGATGCCGTTGTTCTCATACCAGTCCCTCCCATTGAGCACGATCTCATCGAACGTTTTCTCTCCCGCCAGCAGCGGCGAGAGCATGATGCGGTTGTAGTTCACATGCGGTTCAGCGCCGATGATGGTGATGGCGAATTTGCCTGGTGCGAGCGCGAGGATTTCCTCAACGGCGCGGCAGCCGGCCATGCCGTTGCCGATCACGACAAGGCGCGGGCGTTTGCGGGGCGTCCTGGCCATCGCGCGCCTCACGCCGCATCTTTCTTGGAGACGGCGCCGTGCTCGTATTCTTCGAGGAAGCCCAGCACCTGTTCACGGTACTCGTAATAGCGCGGGTGTTCGAGGAGCGCCTTTCGCGTGCGCGGGCGCGGCAGGTCGACCTTCATGATCTTGCCGATCCGCGCCTCCGGGCCGTTGGTCATCATGACCACACGATCGGCGAGGAGGATCGCTTCGTCGACGTCGTGGGTGACGCAGATCGTGGTGACCTGGCTTCTGGCCCACACGTCCATCAGCACTTCCTGAAGCTCCCAGCGCGTGAGGCTGTCGAGCATGCCGAACGGTTCGTCGAGCAGGAGCAGCTTCGGCGACAGCGCGAATGCGCGGGCGAGACCGACGCGTTGTTTCATGCCGTTGGAGAGCTGATCGGCGCGCCGGTCGCGCGCGTCGGCGAGGCCGACCCGCATCAGGTAATAGTCGACGATCTCCAGCCGATCGGCGCGGCTGGCGTGAGGGTAGACCCGATCGACGCCGAGCATGACGTTTTCGCGCGCCGTGAGCCAGGGCATGAGCGACGGCGCCTGAAACACGACCGCGCGCTCAGGGCTCGCGCGCGTGACTTCGCGGCCGTCGAGGATGACGCCGCCGAGCGTCACGTCCGTCAGTCCCGCGCACATCGTGAGCAGGGTGGATTTGCCGCAACCGGAATGGCCGATGAGCGAAACGATCTCGCCCTTGCGCATCTGCAGGTCGACGTCTTTGAGGACGGTCAGCGGTCCCCTGGCGGTTGAGTAGGTTTTGGTGATCTGGCTGAACTCGACAAAGCGTTCCTCGCGCGGGCTTCGCGCCGCATCTTGATACGCCTTGGGCGGGCGGCGCTCATCGAGCCGCAGCGGCGTGATCGGCTTGGGCTCCGCCGCCGCCTGGCCGGACGTCGGGCGCTCGGCGCCGAGCGCCATCATGTGGCCGGTGATGTCGGCGCGCAGCCGCTTGAAATGGGGCGACTGATTGAGCGCGTGGCGGTCCCGCGGGCGCGGCAGGTTCACTTCGAACACGCGGTCGAGCGTCGCGCCCGGGCCTGGCGTCAGCGGGATCACGCGGTCAGCCAGGAGCAACGCTTCGTCCACATCATTGGTGACGAGGACGAACGTCTTCTTCTCGCGCACGCGGATGGCCTCGAGCTCGTCCTGGAGCTTGGCGCGGGTGAGCGCATCAAGCGCCGAGAGCGGCTCGTCGAGGATGAGCACTCTGGGGTCGAGCGCCAGCGCGCGCGCCAGATTCGTACGCTGGCGCATGCCGCCTGAGAGCTCGGCGGGACGCCGATCGGCGGCATGGGCAAGGCCCACGATCTCGACTTGCGTGCGCGCGCGCGCGGCGCGGGCCTTCGCGCTTTCGCGTGCGAAGACGCTGTCGACGGCGAGCTGCACGTTCTGCGTCACATTCATCCAGGGCATAAGCGCGTAGGACTGGAACACGACGCCGCGATCCGGGCTCGGACCCTTGATCGGTTTGCCCGCGAACAGCGCTTCACCCTTGTCCGGCGCGATGAGCCCGGCGAGCAGCGACACCAGCGTCGTCTTGCCCGAGCCGGAATAACCGATGATGGCGACGCACTCCCCTTCTTCGACCGCGAGATTGACGTCGGCGAGAACGTCGATGCGGTTGGCCCCTTCGCCATAGGATTTGCCGACGCCGCGCAGCTCAAGGATGGCCATGACGCTTCCTCTCCTAGTGCGATTGCTGCGGCGCGAACGCGGTTTGCAGCGTCAGCATCAGGCGGTCGAGCAGAAAGCCGATGAAGCCGATCGTCAGCACCGCGACCATGATGCGCGCGAGCGAGGCGGAGGAGCCGTTCTGAAACTCATCCCACACGAATTTGCCGAGGCCTGGGTTCTGCGCCAGCATCTCGGCGGCGATCAGCACCATCCAGCCCACGCCGAGCGAAAGGCGCAGACCGGTGAAGATGTATGGCAGGGCCGACGGCAGGACGAGACGAATGATCTTGGTCATCGCGCCGAGCCGCAGCACGCGCCCGACATTCAAGAGATCCTTGTCGATGGAAGCGACGCCCACCGACGTGTTGATGAGCGTAGGCCACAGCGAACAGAGCGTCACTGTCACGGCGGAATTGATCATGCTCTTGGGCAGAGATGGATCATCGCCGGCGACGAGTGCGCTGACCACCATCGTCACGATCGGGAGCCAGGCGAGCGGCGAGACCGGCTTCAGGATCTGCACGATCGGGTTGAGCGCGGCGTTGAGACTGCGCGAGAGGCCGCAGGCGACGCCCAGAGGAATGGCGACCAGCGAGGCCAGGACGAAGCCGAGGAACACGGTCTTCAGGCTGGTGAGGATCTGATCGATGAACGTGGGCCGGCCGGTATAAGCGCGTGTGCGGACCTCCGCGTCAGGATTCTGGGCGCGGATCGCGGCGTTGCGCGCTTCCTGGCGCGCATAGAACTCGCGCGCGCGCTGGCGCTCCACCGCATGCTCCTGCAACAGAGCCCCGGCCTGTTCGGCCACTTGAACCGGTCCGGGGATGGCGCCGAGGCTGGTTTGCACTTGCGGCGCGAGCGACGCCCATGCGAGCGCGAACAGCGCCAATGCAAGACAGGGCAGGCCGAGGCGCTCCCACAGTTTCGGCAATTCGCTCTTCGACGGTTCGCCTGCGGCGAGACTGAGGAGCGGCGCGAGCCAGCCGAGGCCGAGCGTTTCGGTGACGCGCGCGGCCTTCTTCAACGCCGGGCCGAGTTGCGGCGGCCCGGCGCGCTTCGCTTGCGGCGAGGAGGACGAAACGTCTGTGGTGAGCGCCATGCGTGTGGGTCCTGTCTATGCGCGCACGACGCGGCCGCTGGCGACGCGGTCGCCGGCTTTGAGGCCGATGCGCATGCTGGCGAGATAGGCGTTGGGGGCGCGCCCGTCATAGCGAACGCCGTCGATGAAGTCCGAGGTGGGCGCGCGATAGCCGTCCGTCTCCCATGGGAAGTCGGCTTCGTTCGCCTTGCCTTCGTCCACGAGCATGCGTGCGGCCTGAAGATAGATGCGCGGCAGATACACGCGCTGCGCCGTCTCCGCGTACCATGCATCAGGCTTGTGCTCGGCGATCTGTCCCCACCGCCGCATCTGGGTGAGATACCAGATCGCGTCCGAGTAAAAGGGATAGGTCGCGTGGTGGCGGAAGAAGACGTTGAAGTCCGGCACGCGGCGCACATCGCCCGGCTCGTACTCGAAGGTTCCGGTCATCGAGTTGGCGATTACGGCTGCGTCGGCGCCGACATAGTCTGGACGCGCGAGGATCTGGACGGCCTCGCGGCGATTGGCGTTGTTGTCGGCGTCGAGCCAGATGGCCGCGCGGATCAACGCCTTGGTCAGCGCCAGCATCGTGTTTGGATTGGCCTCGGCGAACGCTTTGGTGACGCCGAACACTTTCTCCGGATTGTTCTTCCAGATTTCGTAATCCGTGATCACCGGCACGCCGATGCGGCGCGCCACGGCTTGCTGGTTCCAAGGCTCGCCGACGCAATAGCCGTAGATCGTGCCGGCCTCGAGCGTCGCCGGCATTTGCGGCGGCGGAGTCACCGAGAGCAGGACATCCGCGCCGATCTGGCCGGACACATCGCCCGCTTCGTAGAATCCCGGATTGATCCCGCCGGCCGCGAGCCAATAGCGCAGCTCGTAATTGTGCGTGGACACGGGAAAAACCATGCCCATGTTGAACGGCTGCCCGCGCGAGCGGTACGCCTCCACCACCGGGCGCAGCGCCGCGGCGCTGATGGGATGCAGCGGCTTGCCGTCCGGCCCGTTGGGAACATGGGGGCGCATCTGACGCCAGATGTCGTTGGAGACGGTGACGCCGTTGCCGTTCAAGTCCATCGAGAACGCGGTCACGATCTCGGCGCTCGTGCCATAGCCGATTGTGGCGGCGAGCGGCTGGCCGGCGAGCATGTGGGCGCCGTCGAGTTCGCCGGAAATCACGCGGTCAAGCAGCACCTTCCAGTTCGCCTGCGCTTCGAGCGTGACATAGAGCCCCTCTTCTTCGAAATAGCCGCGCTCCTTGGCGATCGCGAGCGGCGCCATGTCGGTGAGCTTGATGAAGCCGAGTTTGAGCTCGTCCTTTTCCGGGACGATCGTCGGCGCGGAGACGGCGCCGGCCTTGGTTGAATTGTTCGCGCCGGGAGAACAGGCGGCGGCGAGGGCGGCGACGCCGCTCAGAAGCGCGGCGCGGCGCGAAATCGGCGGGAGCTTTGGCATTGGCGTATCCTCAGAGTTTGAACTCAAGTCCGAACCACGTCCGCGTGGCGTCTGCTGGCGTTCCCGTCCCGTTATAGTCTGCGTATTTCACGAGCACGCCGAGGCGGCGCGTGATCGATGCTGTTGCAAGAAAGTTGATCTCGTCGCCGAGGTCGGCGTCGGCGCCTTCGGCTTCATAGTCATGCCAAACCAGCGTGAACGCCGGCGCCGAAAGAAACTGCGCGCTCCAATCGGGCTTGAACGTGACGCCGGCATAGGCGTCCTCGACGCCTGCGTCCGGCGTGTTCAGAAACACATCGGCCCAGCCCTGAAAGGCATGGAGCGTGGCGAGGGGCGTGATGAACCGCTGACCAGGGCCGTTTCCCTCAAGCGATTCATAGCCGAGGCGCAGCGCGAGGGGGCCGCGCGTCGCGGTAAGATCGACGCCGTAGAAGTCGGCGTCATAGGCGATCGGGTTGGCGCCGTAGTCCGATTGCGTCGCATAGGTCGCCGCGTAGTCGAGGCGGACGCCTGCGGCGTTGGCGGTGCCGCTCACACGCGCGCCGTAGGTGGCGTTCGACTGCGCTGCGCCCGCGCCGTCAAAGTCGAGGAGGTAGGCGAAGAGCGTGAGCTTGAACGGCGCAGCAAACGCATAAGAGGCGTTCAACAGGGAGGATTGGCTGTCCCAATCGAGCTCTTCAGCGAAGATGCGGTTGACGTGATCGACATAGGCGTAGCTCGCCGTGAACGGGCCGCGGCGAAAGTCCAAGCGAACGGCGTCGAAGGTCTGCTCGTCCTGGCGCCAGGCGACCGAGCCGACGAAGCGCTGATCGTCGAACGCGATGCGCTGGCGCCCAAGCGTGGCGGTGAAGCCCGGCGCCGCCGTCCATGCCAGCTGCAGGCGGTTGAGTTCGGTGACCTCGGGATCGGCGATGGTCGCGAACGGCTCGGCCGGCGGGACGCCGTCATTGTAGTCGTCGACAAGCGCGCGGACGTCCTCGAACTCGATGACCCCGACAAGGCCGCGCCACGGGGCCGTTTGCCAACCGAGACGCGTGCGCAGCGTCAGGGCGTCGGCGTCCGCTGCGCCCCCGATTTCGGCGCTTTCATGTCGCGCGCGCGCTTCGAAGATGAGCGAGCCGCCCTGTATGGCCGAAGCAAGGTCGGCGGGCGCCGGCGCAGACGTTTGGGCCTGTGCGCCTGAGGCGAACAGCGCCAGCCCGGCCAGCGCGCCGCCCATGAGCGAACTCCCATTTCTCCAACGATCATTCCGTTTCATGTCACCCCACTTGCGCGAAACGCAAAAAAACGCCCGCACGGCGATCAGCCGCGCGGACGTCGTTGTCCTCAGTGCTGCGGCGCGCAGTCTTCGCGCGCCTTCGAAGCGCCTTTGCCCCGACAGCGGCCAAGCGATCGCCGCTCGAGCCGGATCATGCAAGCTCGACGCGGCGTCTGCGGCGGTCTTTGGCGTGGTATTGACCGATTAAGCGGCGCCTTCTGTGGGGGTGGCGCCGTCAAAAGCGGCTTCGCGGCCCATTTGGATGGGCGAAGTCGCCTGCTCAAAGATCCAAGGCGTCGCGTGCGCAGCCTCGCTTTTGACGTCGACAAGCGGATAGGGGGCGCCGATCGATTCGGCGGCGCGCGCATAGAGCGCAGGACGGAAAGCCGAGAGCGGGGCGCCGCCGGACTGGACGAGTCCCGCCTCAGCCAGCGCCTGCGCGAACCAGGCCGCCTGGCTGCGCCAGGGGAAGTTGGCGGCGTAGCGATGAAAGACGAGGAAGTCCGGATTGAGACGCGGCGTTGAGTCGGGCGCATAGGGCACACGCCCCGTAAGGCTGCGGCGCACGACCTCGATCGGCGCGTCAACATAGCCGCCATGGACGAGCAGGCTCGCGAGCGCCGTGCGGTTCTCCGGCGGATCGGCCCACTGCGCGGCGCGGATCATCGCCTGCAGCAGCGCCTCGCATGTGCGCGGGTTCTCGGCGGCGAATTGCGAGCCGACGGCCAGCACCTTCTCGATCCGGTTCGACCACAGGTCATAGGAGCTGGCGACGATGCGGCCCGCGCCACGGGAGACCGCCAAGGATCCCCACGGCTCGCCGACGCAGAACCCGTCGATGAGCCCGCGTTCGAGGAAGTGCTCGACCTCGACGGGGGGAACCGTGCCGATCCGCGCCTCGACGCCGATGCGCAATCCCCCGGCCGCAAGCCAGCGTCGAAGATCGAGATGGTGATTGGATTCCGGAAAGACCGCGGCGAAGAGCAACGGCCGCCCGCCCGCAGCGATCCGCTGTTTCGCCAACGCAGCGAGCGCGCGCGCCGCCGCGAGCGGGTCGTGCGCGGCTTCGGGATCATGCGCCTCGACTTCCGCAAAGAGCGCCATGGAGAGCGCGATGGTGTTGCCGTTGAGGCTCATCGCCATCGGCGCGATGAGCGCGCGATCGCCCGCGCCCATCCAGGAGGCCACCGGCGCAGGCGCGAGCATGTGAGCGGCGTCGAGCGCGCCGATGCGCAAGAGATCGCGCGAGGTGGACCATGCGGTTTGGCGCTCCAGGCGCACATCAAGGCCATGTTCCGCGAACAGGCCTAGCTCGAACGCGGCGACGAGCGGCGCGCAGTCGCACAAGGACGTGTAGCCGACGCGCAGCGATCTTCTTTCGAGGCTGCTCATACGCCGCCTCCCAGCAGCCGATCGGCGGTCAGCAGATCTTCGGCCACTTTGACGAGCGGCTTGCCCTGATCCATCGCAGTCTTGCGCAGGAGCGCGTAGGCCTCCTTCTCGTCCAGGCCGCGGCGCTTCATCAGGACTCCTTTCGCTTGCTCGACCACCTTGCGCGCGGCCAGCGTCGCCTTCGCTTCGGCCAGATCGCGACGGAGCTCCTGGGTGACCCGGAATTGCGCGGCGGCGATGTCGAGCACGCCGCGTATGCGTTCAGGGTCGAGGCCGTCGACGACATAGGCGGCGACGCCGGCGCGCAACGCCTCCTCGGCGTGCTCGCTGTCCTGCTTGTCCACGAACATGACGATCGGGCGCGGGTTGGTCTCGGTCACGCGGCGCAGGTCGTCGATCGCGTCGCGGGCGGGCGCATCGCAGGCCACGATCACCATGTCGGGCGCGAAGGCCGCCACGTGCTCCACGACCCCCAGAGTGTTGTCGACGAGCAATAGACGCGTGTCCGCGACCGCGCTCAGCGCGTCGACCAGGCGCTGGCGGCGCGCCCGGTCGGGGTCGACGATCAAAACTCGCATCGGCGCGACTAGTCCAAAGGCGGTCGGGTCCGCGCAATCGGGCGAGGCGCCCTGGCGGGCGATAAGGCAGGCCCTGACTAAAGCTTAGGCAGAGAGGCCCGGCGCGCCGCATCCTTGGGGAGACCCGAACGCGTGGCCTTTGCTGGCCGCAACTGCCGATTGCCGCAGCCGCGCCCGGAGGGCTCAAGGCCGCCGGAAATCTGGAGGCGTCGCCCGGAATCGAACCGGGGTGCACGGATTTGCAGTCCGCTGCGTAACCACTCCGCCACGACGCCGCCGTCCGGCGAGCCTTCAGACGGAGGAGGCGCGCCGGGAGTGGAGGGGGTCATTTAGTCGGCTTCCCGCACAATGGCGAGGGGGCGGCGGGAAATTCCGCGCGGCCGCCGCGCTTCCGCGCGCCGGAAGCCGGCCGGGCGGCGCGGGGCGGCTTGCGCGAGAAAAAAAGCGCCTCCGGAGGACCGGAGGCGCTGATGTTTCGCAAGGAGGGTTGGCGTCTAGAAGCCCTTGGAGAGGCGCAGGCCGAAGGTGCGCGGCTCGGTGAGGAAGATGTTCCGGAAGAGGCCGGAAGAATCGTCCGTCAGGTACGCGTCGGTGATCGCGATCTCGTCGGTGGCGTTCTGGACGAACAGCTCCATGGAGAGCTGCTGGTCTTCGTTGGCCACGCGGAAGAGCAGGTTCAGGTTGGTGTACCCGTCCAGCCGATCGGCGGCGGTATTGAAGATCCGGGTGAACGCTTCGCCCTGATAGTAATAGTCGGCGCGGGCGGTGGCCGTCCACGCGCCGCCCAGACCCCACTCATACTCGACCCCCACCGAATAAGTGAGGTCGGGCGAGTTCGGCAGCTCCTTGCCGGTCAAGTCCACTTCCTCGCCGGCGAAGGTGACGGCCGAGAGGCCGATCGGGTTGCCGGCGCCGCACGCATTGCCGAGCGCGCCGGGGCTGGCGTTGATGATGTCGATCGGACGGGCGCCCCCGAGCGCGGCTTGCGGCGTGATCAGGTACGCGGTCGTCACCACGCAGTTCTGCGCCGTGAGCGGGTCGTGAATCAGAGTCCAGATCGCGTCATTGTCCTGAATGCGATCGAACGTATCGAGGGACGAGCCGCCGGTGATCTCGGTGTCGAGCCATCCGGCCGTCACGTTGAAGCGCAGGCCGTCCATCGGCTCCCAGATCGATTCGAGTTCGAAGCCGCGCACTTCGGCGTCGATGTTCTCGTTCACCGACGAGCGGTTCACGATCTTCGAAATCTGATAGCCCTGGTAGTCGTAGAAGAAGCCCGTGCCGTTCAGGATCATCGAGCCGTCGAACAACGTGTTCTTCAGCCCGATCTCGATCGCGTCGACGAATTCGGGATCGAACGTCTCAGTGATGCCGGCGATGCCGACTGAACTCGGCGGGTTGAAGCCGCCGCCCTTGTAGCCGCGCGAATAGAACGCGTAGAGCAGGGTGTCGTTGGTGAAGCCGGTGTCGAGCTGCCAGTCGAACCCGAGCCGGCCCGTGAGCTCTTCGAACTCGGCTTCCTGCAACGGCACAGGCGGCGTCGGCGCGCCGGAGAGCAGCACCGGCTGAACCGGGCGGATCTCTTTCTGGTCGACCGTGTAGCGCAGGCCCAGCGTGAAGGTCAGATCCTCCACCGGTTCGTAATAGACCTCGCCCATCGCCGCCCACGCTTCCAGATTGTAGAAGCTGCGGTTGAGATAGTAGTTGCGGCCCGCGCCGTTGGGCGGGAAGCCCGTGTCGACCAGCGGCCCGAGGCCGAACGCGAGCGCGGCCATCGTCAGCGTGTTGGAGAACACGTAATAGTCCACCGGGTCGGCTTCGAAATCGACATAGATGCCGCCGACATTGAAGTTGAGCGGGCCGTCGAAATTCGACTGCAGCCGAACTTCCTGGGTGAACTGCGTTGAATCCGCGGAGGAGATGTCGAACGTGCGGAAGAAGCGGCTGCAACCCAGCTGCGGATCGCAGAACGTGCCGTCCGCCGCCGTCAGCCCCGGCACGAAATTGAATGGCGTCGGCGGAATGATGCGATTGTAGTCCTGGAACGAATAGAAGCTGTCTTCGGTGTAGGAGGACAGCGACGTCAAAGTCAGCGACGGCGTCAGGTCGATCGTCGCGTTGAACATGTAGACGTCGGCTTCGGCCTGGTAGACCGGCTCGAGCGCGGACTCGATGTTGCGCAGGTTCGGGTCCTGCGTATAGCCCGCATTGGCGTTGCCGGAGAGAACCCCGATAAGCGCCCCAAGCGAACCGCCGAGGGTGGCGAGGGTGTTCACAGCGCCGAGCGATTCAGAGCTATAGAGCGATTGCGGCGAGCACCCCTGGCTGAACCAGCCGCGCGCGATCGGATTGACGACCGCCACGCCGCCGATCGAGGTCGGCCCTGGATCAGGATCGCACAGCTGCTTGCCGACGCGGACGCGGTTGTCGTCCTCCTCGAAGTGCTCGTACATCAGCCAGGTGCGGATATTGTCGGTCGGGTTGAACGACAGCGTCGCCCGGCCCGACCAGATGTCGCGTTCGTCGATGCTTGAGTCCGTGGCGACGTTGGTGCCGAAGCCGCCGCGCTCAAGCCGCGTGCCGGCGAGGCGGATCGCCATCACGTCTTCGCCGATGATGGGAATGTTGAGAACGCCGGTGAACCGGCTTGAACCATAATTGGCGACCTCGCCGCGGATCGAGCCTTCGAACACGTCGTTGGGGGTGCGGGTGATGACGTTGACGACGCCGCCCGTGGCGTTGCGGCCGAACAGCGTGCCTTGCGGGCCGCGCAGCACTTCGACGCGCTCGACGTCGTAGAAGTCGGCCTCGAAGAGCCGGTTCGCCGAGAGCGGCGCGTTGTTCAAGTGCACGCCCACGCCGGCGTCGCCGCCGGCGGCCACGACCTTGGCGCCCACGCCGCGGATCTGGAAGTTGTAGCCGGTGAAGTTGCCGCGGGAGAACGAGACGTTCGGGATCGCCTGCACGAGGTCATAGCCGCCGTCGAGGCCCTGGTCCTCCAGCGCGTCCAGACCGAAGGCCGAGACCGCGATCGGCACGTCCTGGATCGCCTGCTCGCGCTTTTGCGCCGTCACGATGATTTCGTCGCTGACGCTGCTGTCTTGCGCGTACGCCGCCGGCGCGAACGCGCCCATGGCCGCCAGCGAGGCGCCGGACAGGACAAGACGAGTCAGATTGGACTTGCGAAGCATCAATTTCCCTCCCGAGCCTGTGGGCGCCGTTCGCCGGCGCTCCTAGCAAGCGAAATCGCGCCGGATCGCAGTCGGCGCTTCACTTGCCTGTGAACTCCAGCCCAGAGCACGCCTGTCCGCCGGCTGTGTCAAGATGTCCAAAGCGTGAGATCGACGGTCCGGTATGAAATGAAATGCGGTGTGGCGTTTACAGCGCGCCGCAAATGGATTTCGTTAAGTTCGCCAGCGCCGCCGTGGGCGGTGACGCAGCGTGAAGAGCGGCCTCGGCGCCGCCTGGAGGGGAGGGTCAGGGCCATGAGTCCAACCGACGCCGCAGGCAGCGGCGGCCAGACGGCGCGGGTCGGCTGCGGCGCCCCGCAAGGCCGGTGCCCGTGAGCGAAGCGGCAGCGCCGGGCGCAGGCGCAATCATCCGGGAACGGACGAAAGTGCGGCTCAATCGCGGGGAATGGGCTTGGGCGCTCTTCGAATGGGCGCGCAACCCCTATGTGATCCTCTGCCTCATCTATCTGTTCGCGCCCTATCTGGCGCAGCGCGTATTCGCTGATCCGATCGAGGGACAGACGCAGATCGCGGGCTGGCACAAGATCGCCGGAGTCGCCGTCGCGCTGACGGCGCCGTTTCTTGGCGCGGCCGCCGATCGGATGGGCCGGCGCAAGCCGATGCTCGGCGTCGTCGTGCTGCTGCTGACGCCGGCGATCTTCATCCAATACTGGGCGGCGCCTGCCGGCGTGGCGGGCGGTTTGCCGATCTGGGGGATCGGCGCATGCGTGATCGCGGCGGGAATCCTCTTCGCCTACACCGAAGTGCTGCACAATTCGATGCTGCCTTCGGTTTCGGCGCCGGCGGCGCTGCCCCATACATCCGGGCTGGGGCTTGCGCTCGGCAACGCGGCGGCGGTGTTGATGCTGGCGAGCGTGGCGTGGGGGCTGGCGCTGCCGGGCGTGGTGCAGGCGGGCTGGATTCCCGCGGCGCCGCTTTTCGGGCTCGATCCCGTGCTTGGCGAGCCCAGCCGCGCGGTGGCGCCGCTCGTGGCGGTCTGGTTTCTCGTGTTCTCGCTGCCGCTGTTTTTGTTCACGCCTGATCAGCCGTCGAGCGGCGCCTCGTTCGCCGTCGCGCTGCGCCAGGGCGTGCGCTCGGTGGCGGCCACCCTGCGCAAGCTGCGCGACCACCGCAATGTCGCGACGTTTCTGGTCGCGCGCATGCTGTACGCCGACGGCAAGGCCGCGATCCTGATCTTCGGCGGCGTCTACGCTGCGGGGATCATGGATTGGGGCTTGCTGGAGATGTGCGCGTTCGGCGTCGTCCTCTCGGTCTTTGCGGTTGCGGGCGGCGTGCTCGGCGGCTGGCTTGATCACTGGATCGGGCCTAAGAACGCGGTGGCGCTCGAGATCGGCGTCACGTTCCTGTGCCTGGTCGGGATGGTGTCGATGACGCCGGAGACGATCTTCTTCGTCGTCCCGGTTCCAGCCGAGCCGGTCTGGGCGAGCCCGATCTTCGGCCGCGCCACCGAACTCGCCTATCTCGCAGTGACGATGGTGGTGGCGATCTCGATCACCGCCGCCTACGCCTCAAGCCGCACCCTGATGGCGAGGCTTTCTCCCGCCGGCATGGAGGGGGAGCTGTTCGGCCTCTATGCGCTGGCGGGATCGGCGACGGTCTGGCTCGGCCCGCTGCTGGTGGAGCATTTCACCCACGAATATCAGAGCCTGCGCGCGGGCTTCGGATCGATCGGCGTGCTGTTGTTGGCCGGGTTTGCGCTGATGCTCTTCGTCAAGCCGCCGACGCGCGCATAGGGATGCGGCGATCAGGGCGGGGCGGCGCTGTTGCCGCGGTCCTGGGATCGCTCTATCAGCCGCGCCATGGACTTTGCGCGCGCCCGCATTTCGATGGTGGAGAGCCAGATCCGCACCGCGGACGTCACCGATCCGGCGCTGCTTCGCGGCTTTCGCGAGACGCCGCGGGAGCGGTTCGCCCCGCCGGCGCTGCAACCGCTCGCCTATGCGGATATCGAACTCGAGGTCGCGCCCGGCCGGTTCCTGCTGCGCCCGCGGGATCTGGGGAAGTTGCTCCAGGAGCTGCGCCCGACCCCGGGCGCGCGAGGCCTGGAGGCGGCCGGCGCGACAGGCTACGGGGCGGCGATCATGGCCCATGCGGGGCTTTCGTCGATCGTTACGCTGGACGCCGATCCCGCGCTCACAGCGGCGGCCGGTATCGCCCTCAAGGCGAGCGGCGCCGGCGGCGTCCGCGCCGCGACCGGGGACCCGGCGAGGGGCTTCGCCGAGGGCGCGCCCTACGACCTCATCTGGGTGAACGGCGCGGTGGAGATCCTGCCGGACGCGCTTCTTGATCAGCTCGCCGAAGGCGGCCGCCTTGGCGTGATCATGCGGGCGGGCGCGGCGGGCGCGGCGCGCATCTACACCAAGAGCGGAGGGACGACCTCCTATCGGACGGCGTTCGACGCCGCCCCCCCCGTCGTTCCTGGCTTCACCCGCGCCCCCGCCTTCGTGTTCTGAGCCGCGGCGGCGTTAACGTCGCTTTAGATTGCCCGCGTGAAGCTCGTCTCCGTCTTCCACACCTGAGTCGTGGCGGATGGGGACGCAGCCCTCGCGAATCCCCCTAAGCTGAAGCGCTGAATGGGGTGATTCGCGGGACTGACGCAGCCGCCGGAAGGCGGCGCTTGGTCGAACGAGTTTGGGGAAGCCGGGGCGATGCCACAAAGCCAGTCACAGCCTGAACCTTCGATGGAGGAGATTCTCGCCTCGATCCGCCGGATCATTTCCGAGGAGGAGGAGAACGAAGGCCGCTCCGGTCCGGTGCTCGATCTGACCCAGCCGGCCGACGAACCGGGGGACGATCTCCTCGTTTTTGACGCCGAGCCCGAGCCGGCTGCGGCCGCGGCGCCCAAGCCTTCGCCGCGGCCCGCCCAGCCCGTCCGCCCCGCCGCTCCTGCAGCGCCGGCGGTCGCGCCGCCGCGCGACGAACCGGCCAACGATTCGACTCTGATCTCGCCGCCGACCGTCCAGCAGGCGACGGGCGCGCTCACGCGCCTCGCCGGCGCCCTGCGCATCGCCGACACCCAAGGCCAGACGTTGGAGGGCGTCGTGCGCGAATTGCTCACGCCGATGCTGAAGGAGTGGCTCGACCAGAACTTGCCGGCGATCGTGGAGGCCAAGGTCGAGGCGGAGCTCGAGCGTCTGGCGCGGCTCGTCCGCTGACGGCGAAGCGCCGGGCGATCGGCGGCTCGTCCGGCGCTGGCAGCCGTCGCACAGGGCCGCTATAGGTGTTGCGCCGCCGCCCGCCGGCGGCGTTTCGCTTTCAGGACATGATCAGCACCACTTTCGACCCCAAGACCGTCGAGCCGCATTGGAGCGAGGCTTGGGAGGCGTCCGGCGCGTTTTCGCCGCGCAAGGACGGCGCGCCCTTCTCCATGGTGATCCCGCCGCCGAACGTGACGGGCTCGCTGCACATCGGGCATGCGCTCAACAACACGCTGCAGGACGTGCTGGCCCGCTTCGAGCGGATGCGCGGCAAAGCCGTGCTTTGGCTGCCGGGACTAGATCATGCCGGCATCGCCACGCAGATGGTCGTGGAGCGCCAACTCGCGCAGAGCGGCGCGAACATGGATCGCCGCGCCCTCGGCCGCGAGGCGTTCATCGAGAAGGTGTGGGAGTGGAAGGCCCAATCGGGCGGCATGATCCTCAACCAGCTGCGCCGGCTCGGCTGCTCGTGCGACTGGACGCGGGAGCGCTTCACGCTCGATGAGGGCCTCTCGGCGGCCGTGCGCAAAGTCTTCGTTCAGCTCTATCGCGAAGGGCTGATCTACAAGGACAAGCGCCTAGTGAACTGGGATCCGCATTTCGAGACCGCCATCAGCGACCTCGAAGTGGAGAACAAGGAAGTCAACGGCCACTTCTGGCACTTCAAGTATCCGCTCGAAAACGGCGAGACCTATCAATTCCCGATCGCCTACAATTCCAAGGGCGAGCCGACCGAGTGGGAGACGCGCGACTACATTTCGATCGCGACCACGCGCCCGGAGACGATGCTCGGCGACGGCGCGGTGGCGGTGCACCCCGACGATGCGCGCTATGCGGGAATCGTGGGCAAGCGCGTGCTGCTGCCGCTGGCGGATCGCTATATCCCGATCATCGCCGACGAGTATCCGGATCCGGACTTCGGCTCCGGCGCGGTGAAGATCACCGGCGCGCACGATTTCAACGATTACAAGGTCGCGCGCGCGCACGACATCCCGCTCTACGTGCTGATGGACACGAAGGGGCGCATGGCGAACGTGGCGCATGTGCCGGAGAAATATCGCGGGCTCGACCGGTTCGAGGCGCGCCGCCGGATCGTCGCCGACATCGAGGCGCTCGGGCTGCTGATCAAGGTCGAAGATAAGAAGATCATGCAGCCCTTCGGCGATCGCTCCGGCGTCGTGATCGAGCCGATGCTGACGGACCAATGGTACGTCAACGCCGCAGAACTCGCCAAGCCTGCGATCAAGGCGGTCGAGAACGGCGACACCGTTTTTGTGCCGAAGAGCTGGGAAAAGACCTATTTTGAATGGATGCGCAACATCGAGCCGTGGTGCGTCTCGCGCCAGCTCTGGTGGGGGCATCGGATTCCGGCGTGGTACGGCGACGAGGGCGAAGTCTTCGTTGCGGAAAGCGAAGCCGAAGCGATCGCGGAAGCGAGGAAGAAGGGCGTGACTGGCGCTCTGCGCCAAGACGAGGACGTCCTCGACACCTGGTTCTCGTCCGGCCTGTGGGCGTTCTCAACGCTTGGGTGGCCGAAGAAGACGCAGGATCTGAAGCGCTTCTATCCGACGAGCGTGCTCTCCACCGCGTTCGACATCATCTTCTTCTGGGTGGCGCGGATGATGATGTTCGGGCTCCACTTCATGAAGGATGTCCCGTTCCGCACGGTCTACATTCATGCGCTCGTCCGCGACGCATCCGGCGCGAAGATGTCGAAGTCGAAGGGCAATGTCGCCGATCCGCTCGACCTCATCGACAAATACGGCGCCGATGCGCTGCGCTTCACGCTGGCGGCGCTCGCCGCACAGGGACGCGACATCAAGCTCGACGAGAACCGCATCGCCGGCTACCGGAATTTCGGCACCAAGATCTGGAACGCCGCGCGCTTCTGCCAGATGAACGAGTGCGCGTTGTGGGCGGATTTCGATCCCGCGAGCCCGAAGGAGACGGTGAACCGCTGGATCGTGGGCGAGACCGCGAAGGCGGCCGCGGTCGTCACCAGGGAGCTGGAGGCGTTCCGCTTCAACGAGGCGGCCGGCGCGCTCTACCGCTTCGTCTGGAACGTCTTCTGCGATTGGTATCTCGAACTCATCAAGCCCCTGCTCAGCGGCGAGGATGAAGCAGCCAAGGAAGAGACGCGCCGGACCGCCGCCTGGGCGCTCGATCATGTGCTGCGGCTCTCGCATCCGTTCATGCCGTTCATCACCGAGGAATTGTGGGCGCGGCTCGGCGAATTCGGCGCCAAGCGCGACGGCATGCTGATTGTGGACCGCTGGCCGGACCTGCCCGCCGCGCTCATCGACGAACAGGCCGACGCCGAGATCGATTGGATGATCCGGCTGATCACGGAGGTGCGCTCCACGCGCCAGGAATTGGGCGTCGCGCCGGCGGCGCGCATTCCGCTTTTGCTGATCGGCGCCGAAGCGGAGACAGGCGCCCGCCTCGAACGCTATCAGGAGCTGATCGACCGCCTCGCGCGCCTCGAATACTCGACGACGGCGGACTCCGCGCCGGCGGGATCGGTGACCTTCGTGCTCGACGGCGCCACCGTGGCGCTGCCGCTCGAAGGCGTCATCGATTTCGCCGCCGAAGCCGAGCGTTTGAAGAAGGACATCGCCAAGCTCGACGGCGAGATCAGGAAGAACGACGCCAAGCTCGACAATCCCGACTTCCTCAAGAAGGCGCCGGAGGACGTCGTGGAGGAGATCCGCGAGCGGCGCGAGGAGGCGATGGCCGCGCGCGCCAAGCTGCAGGCGGCGCTCGATCAATTGAACAAGCGGCTCTGAACGATGGCGTCGCCGCTCGACTTGTCGAAGCTCGACGAGGCGGGCTTTGCGGCGCTCTACGCCGAGAAGATCAAACCCTGTTTCGAGGCCCATGAGCCGGAGCGGCAGGCGGCGACGGCGAGCTTCTGGCGGCGCATCCTCATCGGCGCGCCGATCGTGCTCATCGCAACGCTTTTTGTAAGCGCCGCGGTCGACTCGCCGCAGGCCGCGGCGTTCACGGCCATCGGCGGGGGCGCGGCCGCGTTCTGGGTCGCGTGGCTCAAGGTCGCTGCGGCGCAGCGCAAGGTGAAGCAGGCCTCGTGCGCCGCAGTCGCCGAGGCGATCGGCGTCAGCTTCACGATGCATGGCTTCGATCCGCCTGCGCACGCGCGGTTCCGTTCGCTCGATCTCCTGCCGCGCTATGATCGTTCCTCATTCGAGGATCTGTTCAGCGGCGATTATCAGGGCGCCGCGTTCGACCTCTACGAAGCGCACCTCGAGACGCGCCATACCGACGGCAAGGGCCGCACGCGCTATTCCACCGCGTTTCGCGGACAAGCGATCCGGATGCAGTTCCCGCGGCGGTTCCTTGGCGTCACGATCGTGCGGCGCGATATGGGCTTCTTCAACGCGTTGGGCGGCGGCAAGGGCTTGCAGCGCGTCGGGCTGGAGGATCCGCGGTTCGAGAAGGCGTTCGAAGTCTGGGGCAGCGATCAGGTCGAGGCGCGCTATCTCCTGCATCCGATTCTGATGGAGCGGCTGCTGGCGCTCGAGACGGCGTTCAAGGGCAAGAAGATCCGCTGCGCGTTCGAGCAGGGCGAAATGCTGATCGCCATCGAGGGCGGCAACCTCTTCGAGCCGGGCGACATGTTCAAACCGCTCGCCGATCCGCTTCGCGCACGCAAGCTCGTGGATGACATCAGCATGATCCATCGGGTGATGGACGCGGTGCTGACAGCGCAAGCGCGGCGCTAGAAGATCGCGCGCTCCTCACCCCACCACAACGGCGAACGGGGGAGATCGATGAATTTGCGCTCGTCCTCGAGCAGCAGGCGCCCGGCCTCCCGCGCGGCGGGATCGTCGGCGATCGCGGCAAGGTCGCCGAAGCTCTCCCACCAAAGCATGGCGACGCCGTCGTATGGTTCGGGCGCGTTGCGCGACGCCCGGATGTCGGCGGAGATTTCGTCCGGCGACGAATGCAGCTGCACATAGCGCTTGATGCGCAGCGCGTCCTTTACGCTGGCGACCAGGGGCGCGTGGGCATCGAACCAATAGGCCTGGAAGGCTTGGCGCGTGAGATGCGGCGCACGTACGAGGCAGAAAGTGAGCTTGATCATGGCGCTTCTCACAGATCGAACACGCCGATGATCGGGACGTGGTCGCTGGGCTTGTCCATGGCGCGCGCGTCCTTGTGGATGCGCACGCTTTGGAGGCGATCGGCGGCTTGGGGGGACAGCAAGAGATGGTCGATGCGGATGCCGTGGTCGCGGCGCCAGGCGCCGGCCTGATAGTCCCAGAAGGTGAACTGGCGCGCGCGCCCATCGGCCAGCATGAACGCGTCGCTCATGCCGAGATGCACAAGCGCGCGATACTTGGCGATGCTTTCGGGCTGGAAGAGCGCATCGTCCTTCCAGCCCTCGGGCTGATCGGCGTCCTCGGGCCGGGGTATGATGTTGTAGTCGCCCGCGAGCACGAGCGGCTCCTCATAGGCGAGCAGCGCCTTGGCGCGCGCAATCAGGCGGTCGTGCCAGGCGAGCTTGTAGGCGAATTTCTCGGTCCCCACCGGATTGCCGTTGGGCGCATAGAGCGAGACCACGCGCACCGGGCCCTTCGGGGCTGAGATGACCGCTTCGATGTAGCGGGAATGGCTGTCGCCGTCGCCGCCCGGCAGGCCGGCCTCGCTCTCCTCGATGCGATGCTTGGAGAGTATCGCGACGCCGTTATAGGTCTTCTGGCCGTGCGTTTCGACATTGTAGCCCATCGCCTCGATCTCGAGGCGCGGGAAGCGATCGTCCTCGCACTTGATCTCCTGCAGGCAGAGCACGTCGACGTCGATCTCCTTCAGCACGGCGAGAACGGTCGGCAGCCGGGCGAGGATCGAGTTCACGTTCCACGAGGCGATCTTCAGCGTCATGGCGCGCACAGGGCGCCGAAGCGGCCGGGCGCGTCAAGGAGTCGTGCGACGGGGCGACGACGCGGCTCGAAGCGTCGAGACGGGTGCGGCAAGCTGCCGCAGCCGGGCCGATTTCGCGCCCATGGCGCGGGTTCCGCGAGCGTGTGACGCAAACTCGCCGATGTCGGGAAATCTAGGCCGCGGGCCCAGTTTCCAGCCGCTTGAAGCTCTCAAACGGTCATGTTTGTGTTTGACCCTACGGCGTCGGAGGCCGCGATGCGCGCCTTGGACAAGGCGTTCAGTGCGGCGTCGGGCGGCGCCGCGGAAGGAGGTGATCCATGCTGACGCTGCTGGTCGCCTTCAGCCTGTTCAACCTCTGCGCCGGCGCGGCGTGCGTCGGTTTGGGCGTCCGGCTCTTCCGGCGTGAGGCGCGCGCGGCGTGGGCGTCGCGGCGGCTCTTGTTTGTGGCGGCGCTGCTCTGCTTGACGTTTCCGCCGGCCGCTGCGGCCGGCGTGTTCATCGCGTGGTCGCACTACCTTTCGGGCGCGTTGGATGCGGTGGCGATCGTGCTCGCGCCGATCGGATGGCTGGTGCTGCTCGGCGTCATTTTCGCCATCATCGATTTCGCGGAGGACGGCGTTTTCGATTTCGGGCGCGGGCCGCGGCGTGATGCGCCATGAGGGCGCGCCTCGCCCTGATGATCATCGGCACGGCGCTGTTGGTCGCCGGCGGCATATGGGGATGGCGCTCGCTCAGCGATCCCCAGACGGTGCTGAGCATCGAGCTGCATTCATTCTCGGCGTTGTTCGGGTGGCTATTCCTGCTGTCGAGCGCGCTCTTGCCGATCGTGTGCGCCGTGTCGATCCTGCGGGGCTGGTTCACCTACGCGACGGGGCCGCGCGAGTTGGCCGTGCGCCGTCTCCTCACCTATCCGCTGGTCGCCGCGGCGATCACGGCGATCCTGTTCGGCGTCGCGCAACTCGCGTCCGGCCTCTCGCATTAGCTAGAAGCCTTCAAAGCGGGCGAATTCATCGACCTCGGCGCGATCCGAACGCAACTTGTTCACCGGCGCCGCTTCATCCGCGTAGCCGAGCGCCATGCCGCAATAGACCAGTTCCGTTTCGCCGAGGCCGAAATGGCGCTTGAGCGTCGCGCGCACCCGGCCCCAGGCTTCCTGCATGCAGCTTGAGACGCCGCGCTCAAGCGCGACAAGCGCGATCGACTGCATGAACATGCCAAGGTGCGCCCACTGGCCATGACCCATGCGTTCGTCGATGACGAAGAAGAGTCCGACGGGGGCGTCGAAGAAATCGAAGTTGCGCGCCACGTGGCGCAGCCGCGCCGGCTTGTCCTCGCGCGGAATGCCGAGGAGGGCGTACATGTCCTCGCCGACCTTGAAGCGCCAAGACCGGTGCGGCTCCCAGAGATTGGCGGGATAGATCGGCCGATCGCCTTCTTCGCCGGCGGGATTGGCCATGATCGCCTGCTTGGCGAGCGCCGAGACGGCCTCGCGCGCTGCGCCGGCGACGGCGATCACTTTCCACGGCTGCACATTGCCGCCCGAAGGCGCGAAGCGGGCGACCTCGAGGATCTCGCGGAGAAGCGATTCAGGAACCGGATCAGGCTTGAACGCGCGAACAGAAATGCGGCGACGGATCGCTTCGGAGACGGACGGCATGCGCCACATACCCATCGCGACAGGCGCTTGAAAAGGCGCCGCTTGGGAAGGGCTCAGGCCTTGAACTTGCGGGCGATGTCGCGTCCGCACTTGTGCGCGGCGGAGATCTGGCGCGCATTGAGGGCGCGGGCGAGCGCATGGATGTCGCGCTCGACCTGCTTGTCGCCCGTAAGCGCGACAGCGGCGTAGAGCCAGGCGAGCCCCTCCACTGGGTCTGCGGGACCGCCCAGCCCACCGGCCAGGACATGGCCGAAGCCGATCATCGCGGGCGGATGGCCTTTGGCGGCGGCGCGCTGAAGCAGCAGGCGGGCGGCCTTGGGGTCGCGATCGCCGAAGATTTCGGCCAGGCGCGTCATGGCCGGGGCGTAGCCTGCTTCGGCGGCGCGCAGCGTCCAGGTTTCGGCCTCGGTCTTGTCCGTCGGCCAGAGAATGAGCCCGAGCTGGTGCTGGGCGTCCGGCAGGCCTTGCTCGGCGGCCATGCGGATCAGGGCGGCGGCCTTCTCCAAGGAGCGCGGCACGCCGTGGCCGTACCAATAGAGCAGGCCGAGTTCGAAAAAGCCTTCCCGCTCGCCGCGATCGGCGGCGGCCTCGAACGCGCGGCGCGCGGACTCGAAGCGCCCGTTTCGCGCGGCTTCGCGGCCGAG
Source organism: Hydrogenophilaceae bacterium (assembly GCA_013389015.1). Classification (GTDB taxonomy): domain Bacteria; phylum Pseudomonadota; class Alphaproteobacteria; order Caulobacterales; family Aquidulcibacteraceae; genus CADEEL01. The sequence continues at coordinate 26,460 of JACAEE010000082.1, forward strand.
TTCCAAACTGGGCGGGAGGGTCTCGAACAATTGCTCGTTCCGTGCGCGAATCAAGACGCAGTCAAACTGGACGGGAAAACCGTGGCGAAGGCTAGACGGAGAAGCTGACGCCGCACCCGCAGCTGGTCTTGGCGTTCGGGTTCTTCACCTTGAACGCCGCGCCGATCAGCTCCTCCACCCAATCGACCTCGCTTCCTTCCAGGAAGGGCAGCGAAATCGGATCGACATAGAGGCGCGCCCCATCGCGCTCGATGGTCACATCCTCCGCGCCCGGGCCCGGGGCGACGGCGATCTCATACTGAAAGCCTGAGCAGCCGCCGCCCTCGACGGCCACCCGCAGGCCTGCGCCCGGCGGCTCGCCGGCGACGATGGCCTTGATCCTGGCGGCGGCGGCCGCTGTAAGAGTGACTTCCGTCATGCGGGCGATGATTCCGAAACCATGTCGCCCTCCATATAAGGGCGCATGGGACCATTTGAGAATCCGCCAGGCGGCTTCAAGGGCGAGGCCGGCCGATGAACCCTTGGGAGGCGCCCCGCGCGGCCTACGCCAGCGACCCCACGCGCTCGCGCGGGCGGCTGCACAAGGAGGCGGAGAGCGCCCACCGCACCCCGTTCGAGCGCGACCGTGACCGGATCGTGCATGCGAGCGCATTCCGGCGGCTGAAGGGCAAGACGCAGGTCTTCGTCGCGCATGAGGGCGACCACTACCGCACCCGGCTCACCCATTCGCTCGAGGTGGCGCAGATCACGCGCGCCGGGGCGCGCCGGCTCGGGCTCGACGGCGATCTCGCCGAGGCCTGCGCGCTCGCCCACGATATCGGGCACCCGCCCTTCGGGCACACCGGCGAGGACGTGCTCGACGCCTGCATGGTCAATTTCGGGGGCTTCGATCACAACGCCCAGACCCTCCGTGTGCTGACGAAACTCGAACGGCGCTATCCGACGTTCGACGGGCTCAATCTTTCCTGGGAGACCCTCGAGGGCGTGGTCAAGCACAACGGCCCGCTCATCCGCGACGGCGTCGGCCTCGGCGATCTGCCGGTGGCGATCCAGGAATATGTCGCCACGCACGATCTGGACCTGCAATCGTGGCCTGGGCTCGAAGCGCAGGCGGCCGCTCACGCCGACGACATCGCCTACAACAACCACGACATCGACGACGGCCTGAGGGCGGGCCTCTTCACGCTCGACGAGCTGCGCGAAAGCGTGCCGCTGATCGCGGGCGCCGCAGCGGGCGTGGAGCGGGACTATCCCGGGCTTGAAGAGGACAGGCTCGTGGCCGAGATGGTGCGCCGGCTGATCGGCGACTGGATCCGCGATCTCGTGGAGGAGTCGAAGCGGCGCATCGGCGAAGCCGCCCCCAGAAGCGTCGAGGATGTGCGTGCAAGCGGGCGTCCGCTGGTTTCATTCTCGGCCGAAATGATCGAGCTGCAGGCGAGCCTGCGCCGTTTCCTGATGCAGCGGATGTACCGGCACTGGCGGGTCAATCGCAGCCGCAGTCAAGCCAAGCGCATCCTGAAGGAGCTGTTTGCGCTTTTCCTCGCTGAACCCGAGACGCTGCCCCCGGGCTGGCGATCCAACGACGACGACGCCCACCGCACGGCGCGGCGCATCTGCGACTACATCGCCGGCATGACCGACGACTATGCGATCGAGGAGCACAAGCGGCTGTTCTCGCTCGATCGCTGAGGGCGATCGGCCGTCGTCAACGCGATCTTCATGCTTGCATGCGCCGGTAACCCATGGCGCGCGGATGCGCGCTAGGGTCGCTCAACGCCTTCGATTCCAAAGGTTAACGCCGATGGGAAGACATGATCGTCGCGTCTATGCGCCGCCGGTTCGCATGCGCGGCCATTATGACGATGCGCATGCGCCGCCGCGCCGCCAGGCGTTCGTGTTCGGCGTCATGTGCGTCGTGGTCGCTGCGTTCTCCGGCGTCGTCTGGGGCATGTATGGCGGCGCCGAGACGCCGCGCGTCCGCGCGCCGGATAGCGATTACAAAATCCGCCCGCCGGCTGAGGCGGCGCCGGCGAACGCGCTCTATGACGTGATCGAGGGCCGGGAGGAGGAGGGCGCGGTGACGCC
>JACAEE010000137.1 GCA_013389015.1 Hydrogenophilaceae bacterium
GCGCCAGGGCGGCCGGCGTGCTGCGCGCCTCGCGTGTGATCGCCGAACCGGCGGCGGCGCCCGAAGCGGCGCTCGATGAGCAAAAGCCGGCGGCGCCGGCAGGTCAGCCGGCGGCTTCGTAAGCCCGCTTCAGCGTCGCGATCACGTCGGCGTCGACATCCTCAACCGACGTCATCGGCGCGATGTACTGGCACATGCCGCCGGGCGGCACAGGCTTGAAGCGCGTGCTCTTCACGTCGTCCTTCAGATTGAGGCCGAGCTCGAAGCGCTCGTTGGTCTTGGGGCCGAGCATCGCGAACTGCTTCTTCCGGCGCAGCGACACGTAGCCCTTCTTCGGCGCGATCTCGAAGTCGCCGAACTTTTGGATCGCGGCCATCAGCTTGTCGTGGATGGGGCGCAGGTGGGCCTTCTTGCCGGCGTAAATCTCGTCGAGCACATCCTCGGTCGTCGCGCTTTTGGCCTTGGCGGCGCTTTCGCCGTCCGACTGCAGCGCCAGATGGGTCAGCGTGTTGGCGTCGCCGTGGCCGAGGGCGAATGTCGCCTTCAGCCAGTCGCGGATCTCGCCATGCTTGATCTTGCCGCTCTTGGCGATCGCGGCCTTGAGTTCAGCCAAGGTCTTGCCGGTCTTCTTTTCGATATTGGCGAGCTGGGTTTCCAGCGCCTTTCGCGGTGCGCTCATCGAGGGCCTCCCGTGCGAAGGGAGCATGGCGGGCCTTGATTGAATGTTCAAGCAAGAATTGCTGCGTAATTGACCGCGCCCCGCGTTGCGGCTGAAACCGTGTGGGGGAAGGAAGAGGAGCACCCTATGGCCGCACTCCGATGGCCCGCGCTGGTCGCGGCCCTCGCGCTCGCCGCGTGCGCGGCGACGCCGCCGGCCATTGCGCCGATCACGCCGATCACGCCGGCAGCGACCGAGGCGCCGGCGGGCGAGTATCGGATCGACAGATCCCACACGAGCATCCTCTTCCGCGTCGATCATCTTGGGCTCTCGCGCTACACGGCGCGCTTCCGCCGCTATGACGCGACGCTTCAACTCGATCCCGCGGATCCGAGCGCAGCGCAGTTGACAGCGACCGTCGAGACCGCCTCGCTCGAGACCGATTATCCCGATCCCGCTTCGCTCGATTTCAACGGCCTGCTGACGGGCCCTCAATGGCTCGCCGCCGAAGCGCATCCGCTGATGCGCTTCGTCTCGCGGCGCATCGAGATGACGGGGCCGGCGCGCGCGCTCGTCCACGGCGAATTCACGATGCGCGGGGTGACGCGCCCGCTGACGCTCGAAGCGCGCTTCAATGGCGGCTACGCCGGCCATCCGCTCGAACGCAATGCGCGGATCGGATTTTCCGCTCACGCAACGCTGAACCGCTCCGAATACGGCATGGACATCGGAATTCCCGCGCCGGGCTCGACCATGGGCGTGAGCGACGCGGTCGAGATCATCATCGAGGCCGAGTTCACCGGGCCTGCATGGGCGGGCGGGACGGCGGACTAGCGCTACGTGGCGCCTGGCTTCTCGGGCGGCTTCAGAGCGCGCTCAAGCAGCTTCTTCGGCGCTTCCTCGACCGCGCCGGGCTTCAGCGTGCCGAGAACGAATGGTCCGTAGGCGGTGCGGATCAGGCGGTTCACCTTGAGCCCGAGCGCTTCGAGCACGCGGCGCACTTCCCGGTTCTTGCCTTCGCTGAGGCTGACGCTGATCCAGCAATTGCCGCCCTGCTTGCGTTCGAGCTCCGCAGCGATCGCCCCGTAGCGCACGCCGGCGATCTCTACGCCGTGGGCCAGGGCGTCGAGTTCGGCCTGCGTCACCGCGCCGAACGCGCGCGCCCGGTAGCGCCGCACGAGTCCGCTCGAGGGCAGTTCGAGCCGCCGCGCCAGCGCCCCGTCGTTCGTGAGCAGCAAGAGGCCCTCGCTGTTGAGGTCGAGCCGGCCCACCGAGATCACCCGCGGCAGCGCAGCCGGCAGCGTCTCGAACACCGTCCTGCGCCCCTGCGGGTCGCGGTGCGTGGTCACCAGGCCCGGCGGCTTATGGTAGCGCCAGAGCCGCGTCGGCGCCGCGGCGCGGATTCGCCGCCCGTCGACGGCGATCACATCCTTCGCGGTGACGTTGCGCGCCGGCGAGGCCAGCGTTTGGCCGTTGACGCTGACCCGCCCCGCGGCGATCAGCTTCTCCGCGTCCCGCCGGGAGCAGACGCCCGCGCGCGCCAGCGCTTTCGCGATCCGCTCGCCGCTCTTAGAGTCGTCGCTCACGCGCGCTGTCTTAGCTGCGCCGCACGGAACGCGCCATGTTCGCCGTCGTCTATCGCTGGAAGATCAAGCCGGGCCTGGAGGCCAAGTTCGAGGAGGGCTGGCGCAAGGGCACCCTCGCCATCCGCCGCGATCTCGGCGGCTTGGGCTCGCGCCTGCACAAGATCGCGCCCGGCGAATATTTCGCCTACGCCCAATGGCCCGACCGTGAGAGCTTCGAGCAGAACCGCGCGCGCCGCATGCCCTATGACGATCCCGAGGCGCGCAAGCTCTACACCGAGGCGCTGGAACAGAGCACGGCCGAGATGCTCGTCGTCGGCGAGGTGCTCGACGATCTGTTGATCCGCCCATGAGCGACGCTGCGCACATGGCGCGCGCGCTCGCTTGCGCGCGTCGCGCGGCCGAGGCCGGCGAAACCCCGGTCGGCGCCGTCATCGTCGATGAAGCGACGGGCGAGGTCATCGCCGAAGCGCACAACGCCCCCATCGCGCAGCACGATCCGACCGCGCACGCCGAGATCCTCGCCATCCGCGCCGCCGCGGAGAAGCTCGCCAATTATCGCTTGCGCCCGGGCTTGACTCTCTATGTCACGCTTGAGCCGTGCGCGATGTGCGCCGGCGCCATCGCCAACGCCCGCATCGCCCGCCTTGTCTATGGCGCGCCGGACGAGAAGGGCGGCGCCGTCGCCCACGGCCCGCGCTTCTTCGACCAGCCCACCTGCCATTGGCGCCCCTCGATCACCGCCGGAATCGCCGCCGAAGACTCCGCGGCGCTTCTGCGCGCCTTCTTCCGTCAGCGGCGGTAGCAGGGCTTTAGCGCTTGTTGCGATCAGCCAGGATCACCTTCCCTCATTCCGGCCGTAGCGTTGCGGAGCAACGCGGAGAGCCGGAATCCAGAAGATCGTCGAGCGCCGCGCGTTCGCCGTTGGGTTCCGGGTCTCCCCTCGCTTTCGCGAGGGTTCGCCCGGAATGAGGGAGGAGAGAATGATTCCGTTTGATCGCCACGCGCTTTAGGACGCCCTCCTTCCGACGTTCGGTCACTGCGCCGCCGCGCGCCGCAGCCGATCATTGATCGCTTCGCCCAGCCCATGGGCGGGAACCGGCGCCACGGCGATCGCCGCCGCCCCGGTCGCATCGAGCGCGCGCAGCATCGCGTAGAGACGCGCCGCCGCTTCTTCGAGATCGCCCGTCTGAGACAGCGTGTGCGGCCCGTGCGCATACGCGCCGAAGCCGAGATAGACTTCATCCGAATCCGGCGCTTCCGCGTTGAGCCGCAGCCGCGCGCGCGGCGCATAATGCGCGCTCAGCATCCCCGGCGCTTCGATCGCGCCGCTGGGCGCGGCAAGCGGCCCCGTGATCGCCTCGATCGCGCCGCGCGCGATCGCGCCGGGCCTGAGCAGCGTCCCGCGCCCGTCCGCGCCGATCGCCACGATCGTCGATTCAAGCCCGAACCGGCACGGCCCCCCATCCAGGATGAGATCGACGTCCGCGCCGAGATCGGCCGCGACATGCCGCGCCGTCGTCGGGCTCACCCGCCCCGAGCGGTTGGCGCTCGGCGCAACGATCGGCCCGCCGAACGCGGCGATCAGCGCCTGCGCCGCGTCATGCGCCGGCGCCCTGACGGCGATCGTAGAAAGCCCCGCGCAGGCGAGATCGCACGCCCGCCCGCCCGCCGCGCGCGGCGCGACCAGCGTCAGCGGCCCGGGCCAGAACGCGCCCGCCAGCTCTTCCGCACGCGGATGAAGCACAGCCTCCATCCGCGCCGCATCGAGATCGCGCACATGCGCGATGAGCGGATTGAAGCGCGGCCGCCCCTTCACCGCGAAAAGATGGGCGACGGCGCGCGCATTGGCGGCGTCGGCCGCGAGCCCATAGACGGTCTCCGTCGGCATCGCCACGAGCCCGCCGCGCTTCAGGATCGCCGCCGCTTCCGCGATCGCGCCGCTCTCCGCTTCCGCAATCCTCATCGCGCCGCCGCGATCGTCACATCGACGGTCACGTCGCGCCCGATGAACTCGAACGCGGGATCGGATTCCATGCCGAGATCGAACACGTCGCGCTGCAGCGTGAACCGCGCGCTCGCCCGCGCGCGCCCGCCCTCGATCGTCAGCGTCACCGGGATCGCCACGCGCGCGGTGCGTCCTTTCACGGTGAGCGCGCCTTGCGCGGTGTATCCGTCGCCCGAGCGCGCGAAGCGCGAGAGCACGAACGTCGCCTGCGGATGATTGCCCGGATCGAACCCCTCCGCGGCGACGAGCGATTGCTGCAGTTCCGGCACGCCGATGCTCGCCGAGCCCGTCTCCACCACGAACCGCGCCTGCGCCGTTGAGAAATCGGCCGGATCGGCGCGGATTTCGCCTGACCAGCGCGCGAACCGCCCGCGCGCCGGCGCGCCGGTGAGCGAGGCGGTGAAATTGATCGCGCTCGCCTCCATGTCGATCGCCCAAAGCGGCGGCGGTTGCGGCGGCGGCTGCGGCGGCGCCTGCTTCGCTTCCGCCGCCGCAGGCGCAGCGTCCGCAACAACGGGCGAGGACGCGGCCGCCGCGGGTTCTTCTTCCACGACGATGGCGCTCTGCGCGGCCGGCGCGACAGGCGCGGCCGTCGGCATCGTCACCCGCGCTGCGATCGCCCACACCAGCGCAACTGCGATCGCCGCAAACCCGATCGCCAGCGCCGCGCGCCGCCGCGGCTGCGCCGCGCTCTTCGCCAGGCCCGGAACCATGCGCGTGAGCACATCGTCGCGATCCGCGAAGTGATGCTTCAGCGCCGCGGCCGCGTGCAGCGCCAACAGCGCCAGCATGCTCCAGACGAGGAGCTTATGCGCCAACGCGCTCGCGTCGGAGATGCTCGCGCGCGCCGTCTCCGGCGCAACGTCGAGGCCGAAAAGGTTCGGAACCGGGAAGAGGCCGAAATAGACGGTTTGGACGATCAGCGGGCGCCCGTCATTCCATTGCGTCGAGACGAACACCCAGCCCGCCAGCGGGATCGCGAGCATCAGCGCGTAGAACGCCCAATGCGTCGTCTGCGCGATCGCCTTCTCCCACGCCGGCATCGCCGCGGGCAGCGGCGGGGGCGGATTCATGAGCCGCCATCCGAGCCGCGCCACGCTCAGCAGCAGCACCGTGAGCCCGATCGATTTGTGCAGCTGGAACGCGCCGAACGAGCCCTTCATCGTCCAGCCGATCGCCGCGTTGAGCACAATCGCCGCCGCAATCGCCCAGTGCAGCAGGATGGCGACGGCCGAATAGCGCGATGACGCGGGCGCAGCGCTCATTGCTGCACGAATTCCGCGTCGACGATGATCTCCACGAGATCGCCGGTGAAGGCGTTGAACACGCTCGAACCCACGTCCCAATCGCGGCGATTGATGATGGCGCGCGCCGAAAACGCAAGCACATACTTCCCTCCGCGCGGAATGAGCACGCTGCGCCCGCCTTGGAACGTCGCCTCGAACGTCGCCGGGTGCGTCCGCCCGTTCATCGTCAGCGCGCCTTCGATCAGTCCCGTGGCCGGCCCCGTCCGCGTCACTCGCTGCGCGACGAACCGGATAAGCGGCGCATCCGCCGCGCCCAGACTGGCGGCGATTTCCCGGTCGAACCGCCGCTCGGCGGGATCGTCATAGACATTGGTCGAGACCGACGCGGCCTCCACCTGCACATCGAGCCTGGAGTTCTCCGGCGCGTTAGGGTCGAACGTGAGCGTCCCCGCCATCCGGTCGAAGCGCCCGACGAACAGCCCGAGACTCTGATGCCGGATCCGCCAGATCACCGACGCATGCCGCGGATCGAGCGCATAGGCGCCGGCGGGCGCCTGCGCGGGATCGAGCGAGGCGTTTTCGCCCGGCGGCAGCGCGGGCGGAACCTGCCCGGCTGCAGGAGCCGGGAGGAGGGCGAAGAGGAGGGCGGCGGCGAGGATGGAGCGCATGGGCGCCTCCCTAGCACGTCCGCCCCGCATGCAACCGCCCTCGCGCATTTGTGTGCGCCGGCTATGCTGTCGCACGTGAGGGAGGAGTCGCATGACGTACGCCGCGCCGGTAAAGGACATCCGCTTCGCGCTCGAACATTGCGCGGGCCTGTGGTCGGCGCTCGATCTCTCCGCCGAACTCGATCCCGATACGCTCGCCGCGATCCTGGAGAACGCCGGCGCTTTCGCAGCCGAGACGCTCGCGCCCCTCAATCGTCCGGCCGACCGCGCCGGCGTGCGCCTCGACGGCGACGCCGTCATCGCCGCGCCCGGCTTCAAGGCGGCCTACGCCGAATTCGCCGCCGGCGGCTGGCTCTCGCTCGCCGCCGATCCCGCCTATGGCGGCCAGGGCCTCCCGTGCGCGGTGGCGCTCGCCGCGTTCGAGCCGATGCACGCGGCCAATATGAGCTTCGGCCTTTGCCCGATGCTCACCATGGGCGCGATCGAGGCGCTCACGCAGCATGGCTCGCACGAGCAGAAGCGGCTTTATCTTGAGAAGCTGGTCAGCGGCGCATGGGCCGGGACAATGAACCTGACCGAGCCGCAGGCCGGCTCCGATCTCGGCGTGCTCAGAACCAAGGCCGAACCCTCCGCAGACGGATCGTTCCGCCTCACCGGGCAGAAGATCTTCATCACCTGGGGCGAGCATGATCTCGCCGAGAACATCATCCATCTCGTGCTCGCGCGGACGCCCGATGCGCCGGCCGGCTCCAAAGGCGTCTCGCTCTTCCTCGCGCCGAAGATTCTTCCCAACGGTTCGCGCAACGCGCTGCGCTGCATCGGCGTGGAGGAGAAGATGGGCATCCACGCTTCGCCCACCTGCACGATGGCGTTCGAGGGCGCGACCGCCTGGCTCGTCGGCGCAGAGAATCGCGGCCTCGCCGCGATGTTCACGATGATGAATTCCGCGCGCCTCAATGTCGGCCTCGAAGGCGTCGCCATCGCGGAAGCCGCCTACCAGAAGGCGCTCGCCTACGCCAAGGAGCGCGTCCAGGGCGGGGGGCCGATCATTCAGCACCCGGACGTTCGCCGCATGCTGATCGCGATGAAGTCCAAGACCCAGGCCGCGCGCGCGATCTGCTATGCGACCGGCCTCGCCGCCGATTGCGCCAAGCGCATCGAGGATGACGAAGCCCGCGCCGCCGCCAAGGCGCGCGAAGATTTGCTCACGCCCATCGCCAAGGCCTGGTCCACCGATTGGGGCGTCGAGGCCGCCAGCCTCGGCGTGCAGATCCATGGCGGCATGGGCTTCGTGGAGGAGGGCGGCGCCGCCCAATTCTACCGCGACGCCCGCATCGCCCCGATTTACGAAGGCACGAACGGCATCCAGGCCGTCGATCTCGTCGGCCGCAAAGTGCAGGCCGATGGCGGCGCCGCGATGCGCGCGCTGATCGCCGAGGCCCGCGCCGAGGCGCAGGATGAGCCGCGCCTCGCCGCC
>JACAEE010000138.1 GCA_013389015.1 Hydrogenophilaceae bacterium
ACGGCGACGCGCGTCGCCGCCGTCCTGCGGGCCGGAAGCAATTGCGGCTCGTGCCGGCCCGAGATCGCCCGGATCATCGCCGCGGCGAAGGAGCGCTCCGATGCCGCCGCCTGAAGGTAAGGTCCTGCTCGTCGGCGCCGGACCGGGCGCGGCCGATCTGCTGACCGTTCGCGCCGTGCGCGCAATCGCCTCCGCGAACGTCGTGCTGTATGACGCTCTCGTCGATGCGGACGTACGCGCGCTGATCCCGGCCCACGCGAAGAGCATCGCGGTGGGCAAGCGCGGGCGCCGTGCGTCCACGTCGCAGGATTTCATCAATCGCCTCATGGCGCGCCTGGCGCTGCAGGGCTTGTGCGTCGTGCGCCTCAAGGGCGGCGATCCCTCGATCTTCGGCCGGGCTGGGGAGGAGCGCGCCTATCTCGAAAGCCGGGGCGTCGCGGTCGAGGTGATTCCGGGCGTCACCACCGCGTGCGCCGCGGCTGCTCAGTTCGGCTTCACGCTCACCGCACGCGGAGACGCACGCCGCGTCCTGTTTGCGACCGGGCGTACATTCCAGGGCGCGCAGACCGATTGGCGCGCCGCAGTCGACGCGGAAACCACGCTTTGCCTCTATATGGGATGCGCCGACATTCGCGAGATCGCGCAGCGTCTGATTGAAGCCGGCCGGGCGCCCTCGACCCCGGCGCTGGCCGCGGTCAATGTCGAGCGCGAGGGCGCGCGTCAGATCGCAACGCGCTTAGAGCATCTGCCCACAGCGCTCGCGTCCATCGCGCCCGATGCGCCCGTGCTCATCACGATCGGCGCAGTCTGCAACGCCGTCGCGCGCCCGGCGCGGACGCTCGCCCGCACCGCGCGCGCCTCCTCGCTTCATTCCCACTCAATCGTGCCGGGAGGCTTTGAGGTGATGTCGTAAACGACGCGGTTGACGCCTTTCACATCATTGATGATGCGCGTCGCGGCGCGGGCGAGGAATTCCATCGGGAAGGGAAAGAAGTCCGCGGTCATGCCGTCCGTCGAAGTCACCGCGCGGAGCGCGCAGACAAATTCATAGGTGCGCCCGTCGCCCATCACGCCGACCGTCCGCACCGGGAGCAACACCGCGAACGCCTGCCAGATCTCATCATAGAGCCCCGCCTTGCGGATCTCGTCGAGATAGATGGCGTCCGCCTGGCGCAGGATGTCGAGCTTTTCCCGCGTCACGGCGCCGGGCACGCGGATGGCGAGGCCCGGACCGGGGAAAGGATGGCGCCCGACGAACGCCTCCGGCAGCCCGAGCTCGCGTCCCAGCGCGCGCACCTCGTCCTTGAACAAGTCGCGCAGCGGCTCCACGAGCTTCATGTTCATGCGCTCTGGGAGTCCGCCCACATTGTGATGCGACTTGATCGTCACGCTCGGCCCGCCGATCGCCGAGACGCTTTCAATCACGTCCGGATAGAGCGTGCCCTGCGCCAGGAAGTCGGCCCCGCCGATCTCCTTCGCCTTCTCCTCGAATACGTCGATGAAAAGCTTGCCGATGATCTTGCGCTTCACTTCGGGATCGTCGACGCCATCGAGCGCGGCGAGGAATCTCTTGCTTTCGTCGGCGTGGATAAGCGGGATATTGTAGTGGTCGCGGAAGAGCCGCACGACCTCTTCCGCCTCGTTGCGCCGCATCAACCCATGATCGACGAACACGCATTGCAGCCGCTCGCCGATCGCCTCATGGATGAGCACGGCCGCGACGCTTGAATCGACGCCGCCCGAGAGGCCGCAGATGACGCGCCCCTGGCCGATCTGGGCGCGTATGCGCGCGATCGCCTCGTCCTTGAACGCGGCCATCGTCCAATCGCCTTTGCAGCCGGCGATCCGATGGGTGAAGTTGCGCAAGAGCTTCGCGCCGTCCGGCGTGTGGACGACTTCGGGGTGGAACATGACCGAATAGAAGCGGCGCGCCTCGTCCACCGCGATCGCGAACGGCGCGTTCGGCGATGTTCCGACCACGGAGAATCCTGCGGGCAGCTCGATCACCCGGTCCCCGTGGCTCATCCAGACGGGATATTTGCCGCCGACCTGCCAGACGCCTTCAAACAGCGGGCTGGGCTTCACGATCTCGACGTCGGCGCGGCCGAACTCGCGCGCATGGCCGGCTTCCACGGTCCCGCCCAGCTGCACCGCCATCGTCTGCTGCCCGTAGCAGATCGCCAGGATCGGGACATTGAGCGCGAAGGCGCGTTCCGGCGCGCGCGGACTTTCTCCGTCGATGACGCTGGCGGGGCCGCCGGAGAAGATGATCGCTTTCGGCGCAAATCCCGCAGCCAGGACGGCGTCGGCGCGATTGTAGGGATGGATTTCGCAATAGACGCCGCTCTCGCGCACGCGCCGCGCGATGAGCTGGGTCACCTGCGACCCGAAATCGATGATCAGCACACGGTCGTGGCGGGCGCCGGGCGCGGGCGCGGAGGCGGCGGTAGCTGCGGAAGGGGCCATGAGGCGAAATGAGGCGCGTCGCACGCTCCGTCAATGGCCGCCCGCCGCGCCCGAGCGCCGCCGGCCCTCGGGCGCTCGGTTGCGCAGCAGCTTCGACCACGCGCGCCCGCTTAACCCAAGCCTAACCGCATAACCGCAAGCTTTCCCGGCGGATTTTGCCAGCCTGCAGAACAATCTATAATTGTATAACGTATTCACTCTACCTAAACAGGAGATCCCGATGCACGCCCGATCACGCCCTGGACCGCCGTTCCGCGGCGCGATCCTGTTTGTCGTTCTGCTGCTTGCGGTCTCCGCAGCGGCTGCGTTCGATGCGGCCGTCGTTCAGGCGCCGGTCCCGCGCGCCGCCGGCCCAGCCGCACAAACGCCCGGCGGCGCCGCCGCGCAGGGGGCGCTGCGCGTCATCGACGGCGACACGCTCGAGCTCG
>JACAEE010000083.1 GCA_013389015.1 Hydrogenophilaceae bacterium
AACTTCATCGACACGCTGGTCGCGCAATCGCGCGCTTCGCTCGCGCGCGCGGACTTCGAAGCCGCGGCGCAACGGCTCAATTGCGAATGGCAGGCGGTGGCGGCGGTGGCCGAAGTGGAGTCGGGATCGCTCGGCGCGTTCGGACCGGACGGGCGCCCGATCATTCTCTTCGAGCCGCACATCTTCTCACGCAACACCAGCCGCCGCTTCGACGCCTCGCACCCGCATCTCTCTTATCCGAACTTCGGCGCGCGGCCTTATCCGCGCACGCAAGCCGAACGCTGGGCGCAGTTGCGCGAAGCGTTCGCGCTCGACGAGGACGCGGCGCTGAAGTCCGCCAGCTATGGGAAGTTCCAGATCCTTGGGCAGAACTTCGCGGTGTGCGGGTTCGCAAGCCCACGCGCGTTCGTCTCGGCCATGGCGGAGTCCGAGGCGGGGCAGCTCCGGGCGTTCGAGGGCTTCGTGCGCGGCAACCGGCTCGATGCGGCGCTGCGGGCGCTCGACTGGCGCGCGTTCGCGCGCGGCTATAACGGCCCCGCCTACGAGCAGACGCGCTACCACATCAAAATGGAGGAAGCCTACAACAGGTTGAAAGCGACGGGGGCCTAGAGGCGCCGCTTGCGCGGGGGCGCGGTCAGCCCCTACATGCGCCCCCCATGGCACGCTACCTCATCACGTCGGCGCTTCCCTACATCAACGGGATCAAGCATCTGGGCAATCTGGCCGGCTCGATGCTGCCGGCGGACGTGCACGCGCGGTTCCGGCGGATGCAGGGGCATGAGGTGCTGTTCATCTGCGCCACCGACGAGCACGGCACGCCGGCGGAACTGGCGGCGGCCGAAGCCGGCCAGGACGTGAAGACCTATTGCGACGAGCAGCATCTGATCCAGAAGCGCGCGGGCGAGGGCTTCAGGCTTTCGTTCGACTGGTTCGGGCGATCTTCGAATCCGCCGAACCATCGCCTGACGCAGCATTTCGGCGAAGTGCTGGAGAAAAACGGCCTCATCGAAGAGCGGGTGTCGAAGCAGATCTATTCGATCGACGACAAGCGCTTCCTGCCGGACCGCTATGTCGAAGGCACGTGCCCGGTGTGCGCGTTCGAGCGCGCGCGGGGAGACCAATGCGACAATTGCGGCTCGCTGCTCGATCCGATCGATCTGAAGAATCCGCGCTCGAAAATCTCCGGCTCGACGAATGTAGAGCCGCGCGACACGGCGCATCTCTTCCTGTTGCAGCCGAAAATGCAGGAGCGCGTGCGCGCGTGGATCGATCGGGCTACGGACTGGCCGCATCTGGCGCGCTCGATCGCTTACAAGTGGCTGGACGAGGGGCTGATCGACCGTTCGATCACGCGCGATCTGTCCTGGGGCGTGAAAGTCACCAAGGACGGCAAGCCGCGCAAAGGCTTCGAGAACAAGGTCTATTATGTCTGGTTCGATGCGCCGATCGAATATATCGGCGCGACCGTGGAATGGGCGGAGGCGACCGGCGGGGACTGGGAGCGGTGGTGGCGCACCGACAAAGGCGCCGAGGACGTCACCTATGTCGAGTTCATGGGCAAGGACAATGTCGCGTTCCACACGGTGAGCTTCCCGGTGACGATCATGGGATCGGGCGAGCCGTGGAAGCTCGTTGATCGCTTGAAGGCGTTTAATTGGGTGACGTGGTACGGCGGCAAGTTCTCAACCAGCGAGAAGCGCGGCATCTTCATGGATCAGGCGCTCGAATTGCTCCCGAGCGATCTGTGGCGCTGGTATTTGATGGCGAATGCGCCGGAGACGGCGGATGCGCCGTTCACGCTCGAGCACTTCCAGCAGACGGTGAACGCCGATCTCGCCAATGTGTTCGGGAATTTCGTCAACCGGATCACGCGGTTTGCGGCGGCGCGGTTCGAGTCGAAAGCGCCGGAAGGCGGCGAGCCGGGCGAACTAGAGGAAAAGCTCGGCATCGAGCTGCGCGAACGGATCGCGGCGCTCACGGCGCATCACGAGGCGATGGAGTTCCGCAAGGCCGCGGCCGAGACGCGCGCGCTCTGGGCGATGGGCAACGAGTACCTCCAGGTCGCCGCGCCCTGGACGGCGATCAAGACGGACGCGCAAGCGGCCGCCGTCGGCGTGCGCACGGGGCTCAATCTGTGCGCGGCGTTCGCCATTCTCGCGACGCCCTTCATTCCCGATGCGGCGGGCGCCGTGCTCGATGCGCTGGGGATTCCGAAGGGAAACCGCAATTGGCCGAAGGCGGACGATCGCGGGCTCCTGGACGCGATCCCGCGCGGGCACGCGTTCACGCCGCCCGACGTGCTGTTCAAGAAGGTCGAGGACGAGCAGGTCGCCGAGTGGAGCGTGCGGTTCGGGGGCGGGTGAGAGGATGGCGTTGGCCCCCCTCCCTGCCTCCCCCTTGCAGGGGGAGGAATGCGCGAGCGCCGGAGACTCCTCCCCCTGCAAGGGGGAGGCAGGGAGGGGGTCGATCGCAGGGAGAGTGGTTTGAACGCGCGCCTTCTCACTCACTCGGACGCCGCAGCGCTCGGGGGGCTGCGGCTGCGGGGCTTGCTGGAGCATCCGCTCGATTTCGGCGCGGACCATGACGAAGAGGCCGCGTGGTCCGTCACGGAATGGGCGCGGCGAATGATGGGGACGCTGTGGTTCGGCGTCGAACGGGGCGGCGCGCTCATCGCTTGCGCGAGCTTGCGCATCCCGGAGCGGGTGAAGCTGCGCCACAATGGCTGGATCAACGCGATGTATGTCGCCGCGGAGGCGCAAGGCTCAGGCGCGGGCGACGCGATCATGGACGCCATCGAGGCGGAAGCGCGGGCGCGCGGCGTGACGCTGCTCAAGCTCTATGCGCGGGAGAACAATTCACGCGCCTGCGCCTTCTATCGCCGGCGAGGGTTCGAGGCCTACGGCGTCGAGCCCGACGCCACGGTGGTGGGCGGGGTGGGTTATGGCGCGCTCGAAATGGCCAAGCGGCTCTGAGGCCCCGCCTTTGGACCGTGGACAATCCGGACTCGGCTGGTAGCTTTCCCCCGAGGCACATCTCGGGGAACAACTATGGACGCAGGGCTCGACACGCTGGGCGGGTATTTCAACCCGATCCTCGAATATTTCCGCAACGGCTTCGCCACCGTGAACGCGGCCCAGGGGCTGGTCGTAGCGCTGGTCGCGGTGATCCTGATGCGCAAATGGGGCCATCTGCTGATCGCCACGTTCGTTTCCTCGATTGTCTATGTGTTCGTCGAACATTTCTGGAAAGTGTTTGTCGACAAGAGCTTGCCGTTCGGCATGCCGCCGGTGCTGGAGGCGTTCTTCTGGCAGCGGTTCGGGGCCGTGTTCGTCGGGCTCCTGGTGATCATCGCGATGTTCTACGCGGTGAAAAGCGTCCTCTCCGGCATGCTCAACCGGCCCGCGCCAGCGGCTGGCGCGCCAGCGAAGAAGAAGGGCTGAAAGCGGGGCTCGAGGCTGCCCCTCGGATCGGCGCCAGCGCATTGACTCTGGTCACTGGCCAGCCTAGATGCACGGGGCAATTCAACCAGTAGTTGAAAATTCTCCGAATCCCTGCATCGAACTCGCATGCTGGGAGAATGCGGGAGGCGTCCTATGGCCAGTAAGAAAGTCGTCGCTGAGGTGCAATTGTCCGAGGGACTTCTGGACACCATTCATAGCCTCGCGCGCAGGCTACGCGTTTCCGACGAAGATGTGTTGGCGAGTTCCGTGAAGCTCATGGACGGCGTCCAGAACGGCGACTTCAAGGTCATCAAGACCAACGGGAAGGACAAGGCTGCCGACGCCGAAAAATAGCGTTCCGGTAGAGCGCAAACAAAAAAGCGGCGCGGGGGATTGGGGGGAACGATGACAGATGTCCCGTTGACGGGCGTGGCGTTGTTTGAGGAGGTCAATCAACGCGACGGCGCCAATCGTGTGTTCGCGTTCGAGCTGCAAGCGGACGGTGAATTCACGCGCCGCATTAGACGCATGCAATTTTGCTTTGCGATCTGTGTACTGAGCTTCTTTTTGCTCGGGCTTGGCGGAATTGTAGCGCTCGGCGTGTGGGACAGTTTTTGGGGATTGCCTGGCGCGCGCGAGTGCGGCGCCTATATTGTTTCGCTGCTCGACTGGGCGAAGGCGCTGATCAATACGCTGTTCGGCGCGGCGTTGGGATTGGCGCTCGGATCTCTCTATGCATCGGGCCGACGCAACTGACCGATGCGCGAGGCGCATCGGCATGTTAGCAGGGCGCTCGTGCGAGATGCGGGCAGCCTTTGATGCAGGTTATGTTGGAGCCGATCCCGTGGGAGCGGCGCGCGACGCTCGACAATCTCTTCCAACTCTATGTCCACGATTTCTCGGAATTGTGGGCCGGGAGCGCGCGGGCGGAGCTCAGCGAGGACGGGCTCTTCGAGCTCGACGGCGGTCTTGCATCGTACTGGAGCGAGGCGGGCGCAGAGGCGCTGCTGATCCGGGCCGACGGGCGCGTGGCCGGCTTTGCGCTGGTGGACCGGCGCGCGCATTCGGGGCTGGCGCTCGATCATAGCGTGGCGGAGTTCTTCGTCGTGCGGAAGCATCGACGCGCGGGTGTGGGGCTGAGGGCCGCGCGGGCGCTGTTCGCGTCGCGGCCGGGGCTGTGGGAGGCGGCGGTCGCGGCGAAGAATGTCGGCGCGCAGCAGTTCTGGCGCACGACGATCGAACGCGCCGGCGCGCGCGACATCGAAGTCGTTGAAGGCGACGGCGAGCGCTGGACGGGCCCGATCTTCCGGTTCCGGATTTAGGCCGCGCCGCGCCGGCCGCCGCCGGAAGGCTGGTGGACAGGGCTGGATTCGAACCAGCGTAGGCTCTCGCCGGCAGATTTACAGTCTGCTGCCATTAACCACTCGGCCACCTGTCCATTTCGGCGACCAGCCTTTCCGGCGCGGATCAGGGTCTATATGAACCCCCGGCCGAAAAGGAGCGCGTCATATAGCCAGGACCCCACCCCCGCTCAATAGAGACGATGATCACGGCCCCATCTGGATTTGGGGCGTGCATGCGGCGCTGGCCGCGCTCGCCAATCCGCGCCGACGGATCGAACGAATCGTGGCGACAAGGAACGCGGCGAGCCGGCTGCCGGCCGGCGTCGAGGCGCAGCTGCACGAGCCGGACGCCATCGATCGGATGCTGCCGCCCGGCGCGGTGCACCAGGGGCTCGCCGTGCGCGCCTGGCCGCTTGAGCCGCTCGCCCTTGACGAAGCCTGCGCGCCTGCCGACGCCCGCCCCGTCGTCGTGCTCGACGCGATCACCGATCCGCACAATGTCGGCGCGATCTTCCGCTCCGCCGCCGCGTTCAGCGCCCGCGCCATAGTGCTGCAGGATCGCAAGGCGCCGCCGCTGACGGGAACCCTCGCCAAGAGCGCAGCGGGCGCGGTCGAACTCGTGCCGGAGGTGCGCGTCGTCAACATCGCCCGCGCGCTCGAACGGCTTGAGGCGCTGGGATATCTGACCGTCGGCCTGACGGGGGAAGCCGAACTCGGCCTCGCCGAGGCGCTGGCCGATCCGCGCCCGATCGCCCTGGCGGTGGGCGCGGAAGGCAAGGGCTTGCGTCCGGGCGTGCTCGGCGCCTGCGCCCGCGCCGCCCGCATCCCGATCGCGCCAGCTATGGAAAGCCTCAATGTCTCCAACGCTGCGGCGATCGCGCTCTATGAAGCGGCCAGGCGGGCTACGGCCGGCGGATGAAGGACGTGCATTTGGGCGCGCGACGTTTTAAAGAGGCCGGCCCGGCGCGGGTATAGCTCAATGGTAGAGCTCTAGTCTTCCAAACTAGCGACACGGGTTCGATTCCCGTTACCCGCTCCAGCCCTCCGGCTTGCGACAAGCGCTTGACTGGCGCGGCGGCAGGGATAAAGAGCGCGCTTTCAATCCGTTCCGCGCTTCCGGTCCCCGCTGCGGCGGCGGGCGCGCACCCAACAAGGATCGACGATGGCCAAGGAAAAGTTTTCGCGGACGAAGCCGCACTGCAACATCGGCACGATCGGTCACGTCGATCACGGCAAGACGACGCTGACGGCCGCGATCACGATGGTTCTGGCGAAG
>JACAEE010000114.1 GCA_013389015.1 Hydrogenophilaceae bacterium
CCGCCGCGCCGCGCGATCGCAGCGCCGCGCCGTCGGCGCTGCTCAAGGAAGGCGCACCGCTTTCGCCGCGCGCGGACGGCGGCGCGCGCTTCCGACGCGGTCTCCTGATCCACGGGCTGCTGCAGCGGCTGCCGGATATCGAGGCTGCGCTGCGGCGCGATGCGGCGCGCACATGGCTCGCGTCCCAGGGCGTCGGCGCCGCCGAGGCTGACGCGCTGGCGGGGGAAGCGCTGGCCGTCATTGATGACGCGCGCTTTGCGCATGCGTTCGGACCGGGAAGCCGCAGCGAGCAGCCGATCATCGGGCGCGTCGGCGCGGTGCAAGTACGCGGCGTCGTCGATCGGCTGGTGATCGGCGCGGCGGCCGTCGATATCCTCGATTTCAAGTCGGACCGCCCGTCGCCCGCCGACCCTGCGAAGACGCCCGAAGGCTATGTGCTGCAGATGGCGCTCTATCGCGCCGTCCTGTCGCAAATCTTCCCCGGGCGGGCGATCCGTTGCGCGCTGATCTGGACGGAGAAACCGGTCCTCGCGGAACTGCCTGCGGCCATGATGGACGCCGCGCTCGCGAAGCTGGAAAAGAGTTGAAGCGGCCCCTTCGTCACCCCAGATTAAGGCTCTCGAAATTAAGGATCTGCTGGAACGGGCAGGAGCGGATGATGGCGACAGTGAAAGTCACCGACGACAGTTTCGACACCGATGTGCTCAAGGCGCAAGGGCCTGTGCTCGTCGATTTCTGGGCGGAATGGTGCGGGCCATGCAAGCAGATCGGGCCGGCGCTCGAAGAAATCGCGGGCGAAATGAGCGGCCGCATCGCCGTCGCCAAGCTCAATATCGACGAAAACCCGGGCACGCCCTCGCGCTATGGCGTGCGCGGCATCCCGACGCTCATGGTGTTCAAGGACGGCAAGGTCGCGGCGACCAAGGTCGGCGCGATGCCGAAGTCCAAGATCGTCGAGTGGCTGAACGAGACGGTGTAAGTCTCGCGCCCGCGCCGCGATGTCGAGCGGCGCTGCTGAGGCGCGAGGATGGCCGGCGCCGACCTTCGTCGGATCAGCGCCGGAGCTCGTGTCCTAATGTGCGGCTTCCAGTGCGCGCGATGCTTCGGCGGCGAGGGCGAGGGAGCCGGTGATCAGGGTGCGCGAGTCAGGGTCGGCCTGAGCAAGCGCATCGGCGAGCGAATTCGACGCCGCGGCTGAGAGGCCGCGGCGTCTTGCCGCCTGAACCAGTTCGTCCGGCGCGATCGAGGCCTGGCCGGCGATGGGCGTTGCGATGATGTGATCGGCGGCGGCGACGAGCTCGGCGATGAAGGCGTCGGCGTCCTTGCGCGCCAGCATGCCGACAATGACCGTCGTCTTGCGCCGCGGCAGCACGCGCAGCGCGTACGCGAGCGCGCGGGCGGCGTGGGCGTTGTGCGCGCCGTCGAGCCAGATCTCGCGGGTCGCGCGGATGCGCTGCAGGCGCGCGGGGATGAAGGCGCTGCGCATCGCGGCGCTGGCGGCGTCATCGGTGAGGGGCGCGACGAGATCATACGCCACGATCGCGGCGCCGGCGTTCTCGATCTGGTGCGGACCGATGAGGGCAGGGGGATCGAGATCGAAGAGACGCGTTTCAGTCTGCACGACGAGCCGGCCGTTTCTTCCGTACGCGTCCCATTCCTGGCCGAAGCGGCGGAGCGGGGCGGCGCACGCGTGCGCCCGCGCTTCGATGATCGCGGCGGCCTCGCGCGGCTGGCGGCCGATCACGGCGGGCGTGTTGGGTTTCAGAACGCCGGCTTTATGGGCGGTGATCTCGGGAATGGCGCCGCCGAGCACAGCCGCATGATCGATGCCGATGGGCGTGATGATCGTCGCGGCGGGCTGCGCGATGACATTGGTGGCGTCGTCGCGGCCGCCCATGCCGGTCTCCAGGATCAGCAGGTCGGCAGGGGCTTCGCTGAAGAGGATGAAGGCGGCCGCCACCTGCGCTTCGAAGTGGCGCAAGCCCGGCGCGGCGTCGGCGGCGCGCGCAAGCGCGGAGAGAAACACATCGTCGCCGACGGTCTCGCCGGCCAGGCGGATACGTTCGTTGGTCTTGAAGAGATGCGGCTTGGTGAAGGCGTGGGCCTTGAGGCCGCTTTGCGCCGCTAACGCTGCGAGGAAAGCGCAGGTCGAGCCCTTGCCGTTTGTGCCGGCGACATGGATCGTCGGCGGCAAACGCTCGTGCGGGGCGCCTAGACGTGACAGCGCCTCGCGCAGCGGGGCGAGATCGAAAGACGATGCAGGGGCGAACTCGTCGCCGAACGTCTCGTCAAGGAAGGCTTTGACCGGATCGGCTGGATTCATTCCGCGGCTTTGGCGCGCGGCTTCAGCGCCGGCTTGCGCTGCGCCGCCGGCGTCGGCTGGGGCAGCGCCTTGGAGGGCGCCGGCGGCTCGAGCGCTACGCGCTCTTCGACATCGTCGTCCTCGGCGTGCGGCTCGCGCCGCCACATCAGGACCTGGAGCATGTCGCCCAGGATGTCCTTGATCTGGCGACGGTCGACAACCATGTCGACTTGGCCCTTGTCGAGCTGGAACTCGGCGCGCTGGAAGCCTTCGGGCAGCTTCTGACGGATGGTCTGTTCGATGACGCGCGGGCCGGTGAAGCCGATCAACGCGCCGGGTTCGGCGATGTGGACGTCGCCCAACATTGCGTAGCTCGCGGCGACGCCGCCGGTGGTGGGGTCCGCGAGGATGACGATGTAGGGAAGGCCGGCCTCCTTGAGCTCCTGAATCGCCAACGTCGTGCGCGGCATCTGCATGAGCGAAAGGATGCCTTCCTGCATGCGCGCGCCGCCAGAGGCGGTGACGCAAATGAGGGCGGCGCGGCGGCGGACGGCTTCGTGCGCGGCGGTGATGAACGCCTCGCCCGCCGCCATGCCGAGCGAGCCGCCCATGAACTCAAAATTCTG
Organism: Hydrogenophilaceae bacterium; assembly: GCA_013389015.1. GTDB lineage: Bacteria > Pseudomonadota > Alphaproteobacteria > Caulobacterales > Aquidulcibacteraceae > CADEEL01. The sequence goes on from JACAEE010000114.1 coordinate 2,929, forward strand.
CACCAGGACGATCGAAGGCGCGCCGCCGATCTTGCCGTAGGCCGCCTCCATGCAATCGTCACGGTCCGTCTTCTGACGGTCCTTGCGCAGACGCTCCGCATACCGCATATCGCCGCCGCGGAATTTCAACGGATCGTCGGCGACCCGGGGCAAGGGAATGACGCGCCATTTCTGATCGTCGAAGAGGGATCTGAAGCGCGGCTCGGGCCCGATGCGCAGATGAAAGCCCGCCGGCGTCACCCAGTGGGCGGGCTCCAGATCGCTGCGGTAGAGAATGTCGCCCGAGAGCGGGCATTTGATCCAGAGATTGTCCGGCGTTTCGCGCTTCTCTTCGCCGGGCTTGCCCTTCACGCCGGGGCGTCGGAGATTCGAGAGCCAGTTCATGCGCGTGCGCTTTCCTGTTGTGCGGTTCGCGCGGCGCCGTGGACGGCGTCGGCGAGCAGTTTGACTTTGTGCGCTACGTTCTGCGGCGCGTCCTGGATGCGGTCGGCGTCTACGGCTTTGGCGATCTCATCGACGAAGGCGGAGCCGACGACCACGGCGTCCGCGACCTCGGCGATGGCGCGGGCGCTCTCGGCGTCGCGCACGCCGAAGCCGACGGCGACCGGAAGGTCGGTCGCGCGCTTGATGCGCTGCACGGCTTCACGTGCAGCCGCGGGGCCGATGGCCTTGGCTCCGGTCACGCCCGTCACCGAGACATAATAGACGAAGCCGGAGGCGCCTTCGAGGATTTTAGGGAGCCGGGCGGCGTCCGTCGTGGGGGTCGCCATGCGAATGAGCGCGATGTTCTCGTTTTGGAGCGCCGCGCGCAGGGGGGAGTCCTCCTCCGGGGGAATATCCACAGCGATGAGGCCGTCGGCGCCGGCGAATTTCGCGGCGGCGGCGAAGTCGGCATAGCCCATCTGCTCGATCGGATTGGCGTAGCCCATGAGGATGACGGGGGTGGCTTGGTCCTCTTCGCGGAATTTCGCGAGGAGGGCGAGCGTGCGCTTGAGCGAGCCGCCGGCTTTGAGGCTGCGCAGGCCGGCGCGCTGGATCGAGGGGCCGTCGGCCATCGGGTCGGTGAAGGGGAAGCCGAGTTCGATGATGTCGGCGCCGGCTTGCGGGAGGGCGCGGAGGATGTCGAGGGAAACGTCCGGGTTCGGATCATCGGCCATGACGTAGGCGATGAGCGCGGCGCGGTTCTGCGCGCGCAGGGCGGCGAAGCGGGCGGCGAGTCTCTCGCTCATCGGCGTCGATCCGCAAATGCCCTCCCCCTTGGGGGAGGGGGCAGGGGGTGGGGGGCATGCAGGATGCGGCTAAACCGGCGGCGCAGCGCTCTATGCTGAGCGCCCCCCCTCCCTATCCTCCCCCCAAGGTGGGAGGGGGCGTTTTCATCTGCATACGGATCATGAGCGGTGCGTTCGCATTGCGCGGCGCTCGTGCGTGAGCAGCGCCCCCTCATCCGGTCCTGCGGACCACCTTCTCCCCCTCTCGGGGGAGAAGGGATGGCGAGGTTGGCGCGAAGGCTCATGCGAGCGTCGTCCCCAGAGCATCCGCCACCGTGAAGATGTCTTTGTCGCCGCGGCCGGAGAGGTTGAGGATGATGGACTTGCCGGCGCCGAGTTGTTTCGCGACGTCGCCGACGCGGGCGAGGGCGTGGGCGCTTTCAAGCGCGGGCAGAATGCCTTCAAGCTGGCCGCAGAGCTGGAAGGCGGCGAGGGCCTCGTCGTCGGTGGCGGAGAGGTAGGTCGCGCGGCCGATGCTGTGCAGATACGCATGCTCGGGGCCGACGCCGGGATAATCGAGGCCGGCGCTGATCGAGTGGCCCTCGAGGATCTGGCCGTCTTCGTTCTGCAAGAGATAGGTGCGGTTGCCGTGCAGCACGCCGGGGCGGCCGCCGCCGATGGCGGCGGAGTGTTCGAAGCGGTCGTCGATGCCGCGGCCGGCGGCTTCGACGCCGTAGATCGCGACGCTTTCGTCCTGCAGGAACGGGTGGAAGAGGCCGATGGCGTTGGAGCCGCCGCCGACGCAGGCGATCACCGCGTCGGGCAGCTTGCCTTCCTTCTCGATGTGCTGGGCGCGGGCTTCGTGACCGATCACGGATTGGAAATCGCGCACAAGCTCCGGGTACGGATGCGGGCCGGCGACGGTGCCAATGATGTAGAACGTGTTCTCGACATTAGTGACCCAATCGCGGAGCGCTTCGTTCATCGCATCCTTCAGGGTCGCTGCGCCGCTGGTGACGGGGCGCACTTCGGCGCCGAGCAGGCGCATGCGGAAGACGTTCGGCTTCTGGCGTTCGATGTCCACCGCTCCCATGAACACCGTACACGGAAGACCGAAGCGGGCGCAGACGGTGGCGGTGGCGACGCCGTGCTGGCCGGCGCCGGTCTCGGCGATGATGCGCGTCTTGCCCATGCGCATCGCCAGCAGGATCTGGCCGAGGCAATTGTTGATCTTGTGCGCGCCGGTGTGATTGAGCTCTTCGCGCTTGAAGTAGATTTTCGCGCCGCCGTAATGCGCGGTGAGGCGTTCGGCGAAATAGAGCGGGCTCGGGCGGCCGACATAGTCGCGCAGGAACGCGTCCAGCTCAGCGCGGAATTCGTTCGAGGCTTTGGCTTCGCGGTAGGCGCGCTCGAGATCGTGGACGAGCGGCATCAGCGTTTCGGCGACATAGCGGCCGCCGAATTCGCCGAAGCGGCCGTTCTCGTCGGGGAGGTTGCGCCAGGTGCGCAGGTCGTCGGGCATGGTCAGCGGGGCGGTTCGCTCTGGGCGCAGGCGGCGAGGAAGGCTGCGATACGGGTGGGGTCCTTTAGGCCGGGCGCGCTTTCAAGGCCAGAGGAGGCGTCCACCAGGCGAGCGCCGCTGATCGCCGCGGCTGCAGCGACGTTCTCCGGGGTAAGGCCGCCGGAAAGGAACCAGGGGCGCGAAAAACTTCGTCCAGCCAAGAGCTTCCAGTCGAAGGCGGCGCCGAGGCCGCCGGGGCGGTCGGCGGTCGCGGGGGCCTTGGCGTCAAAGAGCAGCATGTCTGCGACCGGCTCGTAGGCGGCTGCGGCGGCGAGATCGGCGGCCGTCGCCACCGGCAGCGCCTTGATCACGCCCTTGCGGGCGAAGCGGCGGGCGGCGGCGACGCGGGCGGGCGGCTCGGCGCCGTGGAGCTGGACCCAATCCGGGGCGACGGCCGCGGCGATGGCGGAAAGCTCGCCATCCGTCGCGTTGACGGTGACGGCGACGATTTCAGCGCGGCTGCGGGCATGCGCCGCGAGCGCGGCGGCCTTGGCCCGATCGGCCAGGTGGCGCGGGCTCGGCGCGAAGAATACGAGGCCGATGAAGCGCGCGTTCCCGGCGAGCGCGGCGTCCAGCGCCGGCCTATCGCTTACACCGCAGATCTTCGCGTCCAGCATCGCGCACCCTTAGAGGCCGGCGCGAAGGGCGGCAATCCAGCGCGCCTCAGCGATTCTTGAGGAGGTCGCGGATCTCGGCGAGGAGGGTTTCGCTCGGCGTGGGCGGAGGCGGGGCGGCGGGCTTTTCCTCTTCCTTGCGGCGCAGCGTGTTCATGCCCTTGACCAGCAGGAAAATCACCCAGGCGACGATGGCGAAGCTGATCACCGCGTTGATGAACTTGCCGTAGCCGATGACGACGCCCGGCGTGGCGATCGTTCCATCGGCGGCCTTCACCTCTTCGCGCAGCGTGATCGCGAGGTCGGAGAAATCGATCCCGCCGATCAACAGGCCGATGGGCGGCATGATCACGTCGTTCACGAGGGAGGTGACGATCGTGCCGAACGCGGCGCCGATGATGACGCCGACGGCGAGATCAACGACGTTGCCCTTGAGGGCGAAGTCCCTGAATTCCTTGAAGACCGACATAAGCTGCTCCGTGAACGGAGAGCGGATTGCCAGGAATTGCACGGCGAGGCCAGAGGCCGACTCCGTCGAGAGACTATCTGCTTGACATGAGACGGTAGTCTCACTAAGTGATGATCGTCTAATCATGGAGGCCAAGATGGCGCTGACCCGGGAAGAGATGGACCGCCGGATGGATGAGCATTTCGGCTTCGAGGCGCGCGACGATGTCGAGGGGGTGCTGCGGACGCTCGACGCCGCCGCGGAGCATGACATCGTGGGCTGGCCCAGCGGGCCGACTCACGGGCGCGAGGCCGCCCGCCCGTTCTATGAAGCGCTGTTCGCCGATCTTGCGGACGGGCAGGTGGAGACCATTCGCCGCCTCTATGGCGAAGGCTTCATGGTCGATGAATCGCTGTGGCGCGGGCGCGCGCCGGGGCGCCCGTTCGGGCTGGAGGGCCGCGGGCGGCCGCTTGCGTTCCGGCTGCTCCATGTCGTCGAGTTCAGCGCAAGCGGGCAGATCAAGCGCGAAAACGTGTGGCTGGATCTGGCCGCCATCATCCAGCAATTGCCGCAGGAGACTACATGAGCGCGGCGACGAACGGACGGGCGAACCAAAAGAACCGAACACGGAAGGATTTGCTGGCGGCGGCGTCGCGGCTGATGGCGCAGGGGCGCCAACCCAGCTTGGAGGAGGTCGCCGAAGAGGCGCTCGTCTCTCGGGCGACGGCGTACCGCTATTTTCCGAACGTGGAGGCGCTGCTCGTGGAAGCGTCGCTCGACATCGCGATGCCGGATCCGCAAGCGTTCTTTCGTGAGGATGCGAGCGCTGATCCGGTCGCGCGGCTCGAGCGCGTCGACGAGGCGATGCACGACCAAGTGCTCGCCAACGAAACGGCGCTGCGGACGATGCTGGTGCATGCGCTGCAGCAGAAGCTCAACGGAGGCGCGGAGACGCCGTCGCGGCAGAACCGGCGCACGCCGCTGATCGACGCGGCGCTCGCGCCGGCGCGCAAATCGTTCAAGCCGGCGTCGCTCGACATGCTGCGCAAGGCGCTCGCGCTGGTGATGGGCACGGAGGCGATGATCGTGTTCAAGGACGTGCTCGAAATCGACGACGAGGAGGCGCGGCGCGTCAAGCGCTGGGCGATCCGCGCTTTGGTGCAGGCGGCGCTCAAATAGACGCCGCTCACGAGCCTAGGAGAGATCATCATGAACGTGACGGCGCGCCCGCTCGCGCGGGAAGCAGCGCGGCGGATATGGCTATGTCAGCGAAGACGGATTCGTCATCGACGATTGGCGCGCTAAGCAGGCTGTTGAAAAAAGTCGGCGGCGGCGCGGGGCGAATACTGATTCCTTCTGGTTCGCAGGAGGGCGGGATGCGCGGTCGGGACGAACGGGCGGGGTCGCTGTTTTCGTATGTGAGTTTGGAACAGCGGGTGCGCGGCGATCATCCGCTGCGCGCGATCCGAACGCTGGCGAACGAGGCGCTGGCGGCGCTGGAGGGAGAGTTCGCCGTGCTCTATTCCGGCTTCGGCCGGCCTTCGAGGGTCTCGCGCTCCTCCGCGCGCATATCGGCCGCGTAGAGCGTCTTGAGCGCCTCCACGCCGTAATTCATCGCCGGCTCGGAGAACGCCACGAACACTGTCGGCGTTCTGCTTCACGAACTCCCACGCGCTATGGAGTCCCGACATGGACAGCAGCGCGAAGCCCACGAAGCACGCCACGAAGAAGAAGGCGGGAAGCCGATACCCGTTCCCGCGTTCCCATGCGCGCCGCGCGTTCGCCGCCATGCAATTGGCGAGGCCCTGGGAATTCCCATAGAGTGCCGCCATCAGCACAAAACGCCGCCACGGAAATGGTGAGCCCCACAGCCGAGCGCCGCGTCCATTTCCACGGGATGTGGGAATCAGTCATGGCAGCGCCGCTGTCGCGGCGAGCGCGCTCGGAAGCGTGCAGTCGAAAAGGCTCATACCCAGCCAGCCGACGCCACGCAGGTTACCAAGCCGTTGTCGCGACACGCGCCCAGCGCGGCAGCCCGAGCGTCGTGCGGACGCGTGGGGACAGACATGTACGCGAGCGGACCGCGAAACTATTTTTGTGGTCTGCGCTGGTTGCTGCAGATCAAAATTTCTGTGGGTAGAAATGTGGGTTGAGCGGCGGCCAAGTTCACCCGTGGCCTGTTTTTATTACAATAATCAAACACATAAGAAGGCGAACTGGTGGAGCCAAGGGGAGTCGAACCCCTGACCTCTTGAATGCCATTCAAGCGCTCTCCCAACTGAGCTATGGCCCCATCCTGTTCCTCCGGCGCCGCGCCGAGAGCGGCGCTTGACCGGCGGCGTTGGGCGCGCCGCCTGGAAGGATCGCTCATGTACGCTTGCGGCTGCGCCGCCGCAAGCGGCCTCCGGCGGCGGGACGGCCCCTAACGGTCGCTTTCCGCGTCGTCGTCGTCAGGAAGCTCGAGATCCTCTTCGGGGAAGTCCTCCTCATCCTCCAGCAGCGGCACACCGTCGTCGTCGCCCTCGTCCTCGACCTCGCCGTCGTCTTCATTGAAGCCGGGGGGAATCTCGCCGTCCGGCGTGTCGTCTTCCTCATCCTCCTCGTCGGACAGGACGGGCGGCTCTTCGACATTCTCCGCGTCGAGTTCGCTGGCTTCGGTTTGCTCTTCGTCCTCTTCGATGTCCGCGCCCGCTTCGGCGTCGGCGTCCTCGGCCTCCAATTCCTCTTCGTCTTCGGCCGCCTCGTAAGTCGCCACGCGCGACCGGGTGCGCCGCGCGCGGATCGATTCGTCGGAGGGGTCGAACGCGGTCTGACACTTGGGGCAAGTCGCCGGGCGCCGCCCCAGATCATAGAACTTGGCGCCGCAATTGGGACAAACCTGCTTCTCGCCCAACGAAGCCTTGGCCACACGCGCCTCCCGCGGGCTTCCGCCCAAGTCTGCCGCCCAGGTCTCCCGCCGCCGGCGCCGCTCGCCCCCCGCGCCGGCGGCCCCCCCAGGGC
>JACAEE010000124.1 GCA_013389015.1 Hydrogenophilaceae bacterium
CGGCGGAGGAGCCGGCGGCGGCGCGCGCTCCAGCAGCTCGTCCGCCATGCGTCGAATCTCGGCGCCGCCCCGCACTGCGGGATCGTCGCTGAGCGCCGTCGCCGCGGGCGCGATCGGCTCGCCGTCGTTGCGGACAGCGATCAACCCGCCAGCCGCCGCCGCGGGCGTGAGCCGAGCATAGGCAAGAGCGTCGCTGCATAGTCGATTTGCTGGAAACACGCGCTGCGTGACCCACCGCTCGCCACTATCGTGGCCTTCCATCGCCCCGACCCGGACGTCGCCTTGTTCAAGCTCCGCGAAGCGCACCATGCGCGCGCCGCGGCTGTTCGCCGCCATTTGATCGATGAAGGTCTGCGCATTGGCCAACGAGAAGACGACGATGAGATCGCCGCCTTGCAGCGCGCCGCGGAAGGCGGCCATCGCAGGCCTCTCAATGGCGATTCCCGCGCTCTCGAGCCGATCCACCCGCAGCCATTCGCGCCACCATTCCTGAGCGCCAGGTCTGGCCGGCCGGCAGCCGGGGAGATCTTCGCTGATCACGCAGAAGTGGCTGCGCCCCTTCTCCCACACCCGCGCCAAAGACGGCGTGTAGACGATCGTGGCGGCGTCCGATGGGGCGTAGCGAAGCTCCGCCGGCAGCATGGATGTTCGCACGAACGTCAGCGCCGACACCACGGCCGCAAGCGCCAGGGAGACGGCGATGACGATGCGGAATGGGTAGCGCTGAAGATTGGGCATCAGGGCGTCGCTTCCTCGGGAAGCGTGTGCGCCGGTTCAGCCGGTCCGGCGGCGCTCTCCCGCTCAGCGTTCCGTAGGGAGGGATTGAGACGAGCCGAGACAAGAAGAAGTTCACGTTCGCGCGCCGCCTCGCAGACGGCCTCGTCGGGCGGGCGGATGCGGGAGAATATCTGCTCGGCGAACGCTTCGAGTGCGGCAGCGGTGTCCGCGTGCGCCGCATCGGGCCGCGCGCCCTTCTGGACAACGGAATCTCGCCCCTCACGGCCTTCATACTCGGCAAGAAAAATTCGCGCGGCGCGCCATGCTCTATCGCTGTCGTCCGTCGCCGTCAGACGCCGGAGCAGTTGCGCGGCGAGCATGTTGGCGGCAAGCTCGATGTCCTGCTGGTCCGCCTGACCGTTCGGCATGCGGATCATGGCGTGCATGGCGCCGCCTTGGACACGATCTTCCGCGTCCCAGCCCCACACCGGCCAGCGCGGCATCTCGCCTTGAATCCAGCGCCCGACATTGAAGCGGATGATCGCCCTGTCGTCGCCGCACGCCGTCGCCGAGGCGTTGACGCGCACGACATCGTCATAGACGTCCCAGTTGGCGACGATGGCGTCGATGAGCATGCGCGGCCTGAGCCGTTCTTCGCCGACGACGCGGGAGAGGCGCGCGAACTGGCCCTCGGAGAACGAAGCGTCGGCTTGCGGATAGAGGCGCAGTCCGCCTGGCTCCACGGCGCGATCCAACGCCTGGAGCACGCCTTCATAGACGTCGCGTGCAAGCTCGGTGCAGCCGTTGCATCGCGCCGGCAGAACCACGAGCGCTTGCGTGCGCGAGTCAAGCGTCCGGTAGAGCCAACCCTCGCCATAGATGACCGCGCCGAGAATGCCGGCGGCGCCGATCGCGGCGACGACCCAGCCGCGCAGCGACAGGAGGCGTCGGACCGCGATGTAGATCGCAAACACGGCGATCGCGACAAGCGCGGGAGTGAGCAGAAGCTGCAACATCGAGAGCGCGGTCGCGACGACCACGACCGCGCCTGCAGCAAGATCGCCCCAGCGCACAACCAATTGCTGTCCGGGCCTCCAGCCCCGAAACTGCAGCAGAAACCCGGCGAGCGCGGCCACGCCGGCCGCAGCCGTCAGCGCGAGGAGCCCGATGCCGTCGAAGGAGCCTTCGGCAAGCCGCGCCGCCAGCGCGCAGACGCCGAGGATGGACGCCACGATCCACGCGATCGTCGGCGCATTGAGGTGGATGTAGCCTCTGATTGGCTTCTGGCTGGTATGTGCGGCAAGCTCATCGGGACGCTCGAGAGCGGCCACGATCCGCGCGACGGCGGGGCCTGAGTCGCTTTCCCTGGCTTCAACCCATTGCAGGCTCGAGATCAGGAATTCGAGCCCCCCGCTCAGCGCCACATCCTCGACCCGCGCGGGAATGATCGGCTTGTTGCGCGACACTGCGCGCTCAATCTCGCGGCGGACATATTTCGACGAGTTCGACGCGCGCGACAGGACAAGCAGCACGACCGTGCACGTCTCGAGCCCCTCGATGATGGCGCTTGGAAAGTCGCTTCCTTCCGGAATCGAATAGGGCGCCATCCAAACGTCGTGTCCGGAGGCTGCCAACCCCTCTCGAAACGCATTCGCGCGGTCAACGTCCGACGAGGAGTATGAGATGAAAACGCGCTCGCCCACGCTTCCTCCCCTCACAGCGCCTAAGGGCGGGCGTGCGGAAGCAAATTCACTGTGGCACGCGCGCCATCAGCTTAACAAGGGGCGCATGCGCCAGGAGAAACCCGAACGCGGCGCGAGCCTGTAAGGGGCGTTACAGCGTCAGATGCTTCGGGATCAGTTTCGATCTCTTGGCGCACCTGATCGACATGAACGCGCAGGCGGCGGAGCGGCGCCCCGTGCGCCTGCGGTTCGTCTGCGTGGACGGCGAGTTCGGCGAACAGATCTCGTCCGCGTCCGCCCTGCGCGGGCGTCCCTAGGCGACGACCCGCGCGGCCACCTCCAGAAGCGGCGCCATCACCACCGTCAGAAACGCCACGCCCGCCGCCAGGCCGCTCACAAACACGCTCGATGACATCTTCGCCTCCATGAAAGTTGCAAAACGCAACCGCATGACCTATGTAAGTAGCAGGTTGCAACTCGCAACCCAGCCCGCTAGGTTTTTTCACATGGCCCGGAAGCGTTTCGAGAATTTCTGCTGCTCCACCGCCCAGACGCTCGACCAGATCGGCGATTGGTGGTCGCTGCTCATCGTGCGCGACCTCTTCGCCGGCGCGCGCAGCTTCACCGCGCTGGCGGACAATCTGGGCGTGGCGCGCAACATCCTCACCGACCGGCTGAAGCGGCTCACCGAACACGGCGTGATCGAAAAGGCGCCGGCGCGCAGCGCCGACGAGCGCTTCGCCTACCGGCTGACGGAAAAAGGCCGCGACCTGCTGCCGGTGATGATCGCGCTGATGCAATGGGGCGACAAATGGGTGCGCGGGCCGGGCTGCGAGCCGCTCCTCGTAGTCGATGCGCGCGACGGCAAGCCGGTGCGCCCGATGAGCGTGCGCGCCTGGGACGACCGGATTCTCGGCCTCGCCGACATCCGCTCGCTGCCGGGGCCGGGCGCGCAACGGGCGGCCGGCGAAGCGGTTTCAAGTCCCTCGCCCGTGACCAAGGACACAGCGCCCGCGTGAGCGCTCGGCTTTGATGCGCGGCGAAGGAGGACGTCATGTCTTGGTTCCGCGTGATCTGGAGAAGCTTCAGCCGCCGTCGTCACGACGACTTCACCCAAGCGCTGCTGTGGGATCTGGGGTTGGGGCGTTTATGCGAACGCGGCGTACTTCGCTCCCGACCAGCGCGGATGCGCGGTGCGCCTTGCGTCAAGCGCTTTGATGGACCGCCGGCTTCCAGCCGGCATACCCCGCTTCAGCTTGCGCGCGCCCCACGACGATGAGCGAAGATGAAGGCTGGCGGCTGGAAGCCGGCGGTCCGAGCATCTGCACTCAGCCGAGACGAACCCGAAGTCGGAACTACCCCCCCGGGGGCCCGGCGGTGAAGCTTTCCACGAGGCTGCCGGAGATGAGGCGCCAGCCGTCGACGAGCACGAAGAAGATGATCTTGAACGGCAAGGAGATCGTCACCGGCGGCAGCATCATCATGCCCATGCTCATCAGCAAGGATGAGACGACGAGATCGATGATCAGGAACGGGATGAACAGCATGAAGCCGATCTCGAACGCGCGTCTCAGCTCCGAGATCATGAAGGCGGGGATGACGATGCGGATGGGCGTATCTTCCGCGCGCGCGGGCGGCTCTTCCAGGCGCGCCATCTGAATGAAGAGCGCGAGATCGGCCTCGCGCGTGTGCTCCAGCATGAACGCCTTCACCGGCGCGGCGATCCGCGGGAAGGCCTCGGAAAGCTCCATCTCCTCCTGCATCACCGGGCCGATGCCGGCGCGATAGGCTTCATCCCACGTCGGCTGCATGACGAAGAAGGTGAGGAACATGGCGAGCGACACGATCACCATGTTCGGCGGCGCCTGCTGCAGGCCGATCGCCGTGCGCAGCAGCGAGAGCACCACGACGATGCGTACGAAGCTCGTCGTCATGATCAGGATCGCGGGCGCGAGCGAGAGGACGGTGATGAGCCCCGCCATCTGCAGCACGCGCGCAGTGAGGCCGGCGCCCGTGCCCAGATCGATATTGATCGCGGGCTGCACCGGCGCGGCCGCATGCGCGATCCCGATCGTCACGCCGGCGATGAGCGGCAGCAGGAGCGACAACAGGAAAGCCTGACGCCAAGGCTTAGGCATCAGCGGCGAACGCTTGCTGAAGCCCCCGCCCCTCGGGGCGGGGGCAGGGGGAGGGGGCGTGCGGAATGACGCGCCGTCGTTTGCGCCGCATCCTTCACGCCCTCCATCCCTACCCTTCCCCCGTGGGAGAAGGGATTCAGCGTGGCGTTGATTATTGCTCCGCGCTCCGGAAGTTGATGCTGGCGGAAGGATATCCGCGCGCGCGACAGGGGCGGATTGAACGCCGGTCTGCGGCAGGCTCAGCAGCGCATCGCTCATGGCGCGGCCTCGCCGGCCACGAGCTGTTTCGCCGGCGCGGTGTCGAGCTTGCGATCGCCGCCAGGGCCGACGAGCAGGAGATGTTCGCGATCATCGCAGCGCACGAGCAGCAGTTTGCGGCGCGGATCGAGCATCAGCGTCTCGACCACGCGCAGGCGCCGCTCCTGGCCCTGGCGCACGCCGCCGATCATGCCGAAGCGACGGGCGGCCAGGAACGCCAGCCCGATCAGCGCCAGGGTCGCCAAGAGCGCAAACAGCGCCCGGACCCATTCCACCCAGTCCATGCCCCTGCTCCGTTCTGGAGGGTCGCGCACGCGAGGGGCGTTGGGTCGTGCGGACTCGGTAAACAAGAAGTTAACGCAGGCCGTCGCGCTTAAGGCCCGCTTAAGCATGGGGCGGGAAAAATCTGCCGGTTCGCAGCTGATTCCGGAGCCTCAATGGATATCGGGCAAGCGCCCTATTTCGAGCTGTTGCGCATCCGCCTCGATCAGTTGTCGCAGCGCCAGCGGCTGATCGCGGAGAACATCGCCAACGCCTCCACGCCCGGCTATACGCCGCGCGACCTCGATGCGTCGGCGTTCCAGCGCGCGCTCGATGCGCAATCCGGCGTCGCGCTGGCGCGCACCAATGCGGGACACATGGCCGCCGGCGGCGCGCCGCAAGCCGTGATCGTCACGCGCGCGGATTCCGAAACCACGCTCGACGGCAATGCCGTCGTGCTCGAAGAACAGACCGTGCGCGCGGCCGAAACGCGCATGCAATACGAGACCGCGCTCGCGCTCTATCAGAAGGGCCTGCAGCTCTTGCGCATGGCCTCGCGCCCCCCGGGGAGGTGAGCTATAGATGAGCGATATCGATTCAGCTATGGCGGCGGCGGCGTCCGGCATGCGGGCGCAGACCATCCGTATGCGGATCGCCGCGGAGAACGTCGCCAACGCCAATTCCACCGGCGCCGATCCGAACCAGGAGCCGTTCCGGAGACGCATTCCGCTGCTGCAATCGACGACGCTCGCCGGCGATGTGACCGGCGTGCGCGTGCTCGGCGCGGTGTCGGATCCGACGGAGTTCCGGCGCGAATACAATCCCTCCCACCCGGCCGCGGACGCGCAAGGCTACGTGCGGCTGCCGAACGTCGACACGCTCGTCGAGATGATGGACATGCGCGACGCCACGCGCGCCTATGAAGCCAACCTCAACATGATCGAAGCCGCGCGCGCGATGACGACGCGGGCGCTCGATCTGCTGCGGAGATAGAAATGGCCGTCGATCCGCTTTCCGCCTCGCGCGCTTATCTCGACGCCGCGCGCGCCGCCCAGCGCGCCGCCGGAACCGAAGCCGGCGACAGCGTCGATTTCGGCGCGCTGGTGCAGGACGCCGTGCGCCAGGCGACGCAAACCACCGCCATCGCCGAACAACAGGCCGCGCAGGTCGCGGCCGGGCGCGGCGACATCGTCGACGTCGTCACCGCGATCGCCGCGGCCGAGGCGCAGCTCGAAACCGTGATGGCGGTGCGCGACCAGGTGATCCAGGCCTACCAGGAAATCCTGCGCATGCCGATCTGATCGGCGGCGGCGCGCGCGCTCCGCCTATTCCGCCTTCCAGTTCGGCTTACGCTTCTGCGCGAAGGCGAGCGGCCCCTCCACGAAGTCCTTGCTGCCGAACAGCGTCCGCATGCCTTCATAGGTATGCTGGTTCTTCATCGCCGCCTCCACGGAAGGCTCGGTCAGCCCGCGCAGCGCCGCCTCTTTGGTTCCGCGCACGGACAACGGCCCGCATTCGAGAATCTGGGCGGCCCATTCCTTGGCGCGCGCGAGCGCCTGGCCTGCGGGCGCCACGTCATTCACAAAGCCCAGCCGCATGCCTTCTTCCGCCGAGACGCGCCGGCCGGTGAGCATCATGCCCATCGCCTGCTTCAGTCCGATTTCGCGCGGCAGTCGGTGCATGCCGCCCGCATACGCGGCCAAGCCCACCCGCGGCTCCGGCAGCGCGAATGTCGCGTTTTCGGACGCCACGATGATGTCGCACGCGAGCGCGATCTCGAATCCGCCCCCCATGGCGACGCCGTTAACCGCCGCGATGATCGGCTTCATCAGATCGAACCGGCTGGTGAGCCCGCCGAAGCCGGATTTGGGCTGGCCGCTCATGTCGCCGCCCATCGCCTGATACTTGAGATCGTTGCCGGCCGAAAACGCCTTGTCGCCGGCGCCCGTGATGATCGCGACCCAGAGCGCATTGTCGGCGGCGAAACGATCGAACGCCTCGGCGAGCGCGCGGTTCGCCGGCGGGTGCAGCGCGTTCATCACGTCAGGCCGGTTGATGGTGACGATGAACAACGGCCCTTCGGTCTCGATCTTGCAGAACTCGGATTCGGTTTCAGTCGCCATCATGGTTTCTCCCGTGCCCACGCCGCCCGCGCCCTTCGCCAATATGGCTAACGGTTCGTTTGCTTCGATTGCGCATAGCAGGAGGGACGCGGCGCGCAACGGCGATTCGAAGGCTGCGCGCGTGAAGGAGAAGCCGGTGCAGCCTGCCCCCGCGGAGCGCGACGCAACGGAAACCTGGTGGGTGCAGGCCAAGGGCGCCGCCTACGGCCCCTACACGCGCGCCCAGCTGGAGCGGTTCGTCGGCGAAGGCCGCGTCCGCGCCGCGACGCTCATCTCCACGCGCCGCGACGGCGGCTGGCGCGAAGCGCGGGGGGCTCCCGAACTCGCCGGCCTGTTCGCCGCGCCTGCGCCGGCGCCCGCAGCGGGCTTTGCGCCGGGGAAGGTCGGCGAGCCCGCCAATCTTTTCGTCTTCACCGAAATCCATTACGGCGCCTGGATGCAATTCATGGCAGCGCTCGAAGCCATGGGCCGCATCGCGGAACTCGCGCCAGGCTTCTGGATCCTGCGCACGAGGCTGAGCTCGGGCGCCGTGCGCAATGCGCTCTCCCAGACGCTCGCCTCGGGCGACCGCTTCGTCGTCGTCGACGCGACCCGCGACCGTCTCGCCTGGTTCAACATGGGCCCCGGCCCCGAAGTCGCCATCCGCGAAGTCTGGAACGGCGACCTCGACCAGCGCGGCTGAGATCAGCCTTCCGCCGGTTCGCCCTGCAGCCGGCTCAAGAGATCGATCGGAATCGGGAACACGATCGTGTTGGTGCCGTCGCTCGCCACATCGTGCAGGGCCGCGAAATACCGGAGCTGCATGGCGTTCGGCGACGAGGCGAGGATCTCGCCGGCTTCCACCAGCTTGCGCGCCGCCTGCTCTTCGCCCTCGGCGTTGATGATCTTCGCGCGCCGGTAGCGTTCAGCCTCCGCCTGCTGCGCGATCGCGCGCACCATGCTCTCGTCGATGTCGACATGCTTGATCTCGACATTGGAGACCTTGATTCCCCAGACGTCCGTCTGCCGGTCGATGATTTCCTGGATGTCGGCGTTGAGCTTGTCGCGCTCGGCCAGCATCTCGTCGAGTTCGTGCTTGCCCAGAACCGAGCGCAGCGTCGTCTGCGCCAATTGGCTGGTGGCGATCGAATAGTTCTCGACATTGAGGATCGCCTTGTCGGCGTCGACGATGCGGTAATAGAGCACGGCGTTCACTTTCACCGAGACATTGTCGCGGCTGATCACGTCCTGGCTCGGCACGTCGACGACCATCGTGCGCAGCTGCACCGTCACGGTCTGCTGCACGATCGGAATCACGATGACGAGCCCCGGCCCCACCACCTTGGTGTAGCGCCCCAGCGTGAACAGCACGCCGCGCTCGTACTCGCGGAAGATGCGCACCGCGCTCGCCAGCAGCGCCGCCGCCAGCACGACGATGGCGAGGGTGACGATGAGGTTCATGACTTCATTCCTTCCTTTGGCGCGGCCGCGATGCGCAGCCTGAGCGAATCCACGCCCACGATCCGCACCTTTGCGCCGCGAGCGAGATCCTCGGGCCCCTCCGCCCGCCAGCGCTCCCCCTGCGTCCAGACATGCCCGGCGCCGTTCTCCCAATCGAGCACCTCGGCCGTCTCGCCGATGAGCCCTTCGCGCCCGGTGACGATGCGCCGGCGCAACGAACGGAACGAAACGCCGAGCGCCAGCACGACGAACCCCCCGGTGATCGCGGCCGCGCCCAAGATCACGCCCCACGACAAGCGGAAGGCCGGAACATCGGTGTTGATCAGCATTGACGCGCCGACGATGAACGCGATCGCGCCGCCGAGGCCCAAGACGCCGAATGTCGGCGTAAGCGCCTCCGCGACCATGAACGCGATCCCGAGAACAATGAGCGCCAGTCCGGCGTAATTGAGCGGCAATTGGTTGAGCGCGTAGAGCCCGAGCACCAGGCACACCGCGCCGACGACGCCCGGCCCGATCGCGCCGGGATTGGCGAACTCGAAGATGAGCCCATAGACGCCGATCAGCATCAGCAGGAACGCGACGTTTGGATTGGCGAGCACGCCCAGCGCCTGCACGATGAACCCCGGCTCGACGCGCTCCACGCTGCGCCCGCGCGTCGCAAGCCTCCGCTCGCCCGCTTGCGTCGTCACGCTGCGCCCATCGCTTTGAACGAGCAGATCATCGACGTCGCCCGCCACGATCTCGATGATGTCGAGTTCAAACGCTTCACGGGCGGAAACCGCAGCGCCTAAACGCACCGCTTGCTCGCCCCATTCGCTGTTGCGCCCGCGCATCTGCGCCAGGCTGCGCAGGAAGGCCGCCGCATCGTTGATCGCCTTGCGCTCCGACGGCGTGCGCGGCTGGACCTTTTCTGCGTCCTTCCCGCCCTCTTCCTCGCCGTTCTCCGGCGCGGGCGAACCAAGCTGCACCGGTGTCGCTGCGCCTACATTGGTGCCCGGCGCCATCGCGGCGAGGTGCGTCGCATAGAGAATGTAGGTTCCCGCGCTCGCCGCGCGGCCCCCGGGCGGCGCCACGTAGCCGATCACCGGCGTGCGCGATTCCAGAATCGCCTCGATGATCTCGCGCATGCTCGTTTCGAGCCCGCCCGGCGTGTTGATCCGCAGCACCACGGCTTCGGCGGCGCGGGCTTCAGCCGTGCGCAGCGCCGCCTCGACATGGTGGGCGGCCGGCGGCCCGATGACGCCTGTAAGCTCCACCAGCAGGACGGGCCCGCGCGCAGGCGCGCGTTGCGCAAATGCTGGATGAGCGAGCGCAAGAGCCGCCATGAAGGCGAACAGCCAGAGCCGGGCTTGAGCGACGCGCCGGGCCATGCCGTCACTGTAGGAGGTTTTTGCGCGGTGTCGCCCCTTTTCCCGCCATGCGCGCACCGCGCAGGCGCGCTCAGCGTTCGAACCGACTACGCCTCAAATCGCGCGCATAGCGCTTCCAGTTCTCGACATAGTGCTGCGCGCTCATCTCGAAGATCGCGCGCTGCTGATCGCTGAGCGGCCGCGAAACTCGCGCTGGCGCCCCCGTGATCAGCTGGCCTTCCTCGAATGTCTTGTTTTCGGTGACGAGCGCATGCGCGCCGATCAGCGAATAGGATGGGATCTTCGCGTGATTGAGCACCGTCGCCTTGATCCCGACGAGCGCTGAATCGCCGATCGTGCAGCCGTGCAGCATGGCGTGGTGGCCGACCGTGACGTTCCGCCCGATCGTCAGCGGCGCGCCGTGATCGGTGTGCAAGACCGAGCAATCCTGAACATTGGAGTTCTCCCCGATCGTGATCGGATCGTTATCGCCGCGCACGACCGCGCCCCACCAGACCGAGGCGTTCTTCTTCAGGATGACGCGCCCGATCACCACCGCAGTCGGGGCCACCCAGAACGCGTTTTCGTCCTCCACTTCGAGGTCGGCGTCGGCCAGGGCGTAGATCATTTCACCAATCCTTCGCGGTTGCGAAATCACTCATTAACTCGAACGGCCGCATAACATGAACCAGCGATCTAGGTCGCTGAGTTTCGTCCGGTCCTGAAGGACCGCAGCGCGGGGGGCGGGGTGACCGCACGACGCAGAAAGAGCGCAAGCCGCGCTCCAAGGCCAGAGCAAGCCGCGTCCGTCGAATCGTCCCTTCCGACCGCTTTCGCCCCCTCCGATTTCTTCGATCCGCCAGCCGCCGGCCGCACGCCGGCGGCTTTTTCGTCCTGCCGATCCAAAAAGGAGTCGACCATGGCAAAACGCTCCACCCGCCGCGCCCGCGCAGAAAGTCGCGAAGGCGTGCTCAACGTGCAGGACTTCCAGCGCGAAGAACAGCGCGCCCGCAATCTCCATGTCGTCGAGGGCGGCTGGTCTCCGGCCAACGATCGCGACCAGCGCTTTGTGAAGAGCGTGCGCCCCAAGAGCAGAGGCCAGGAAGCGCTGATGAGCGCGATCGACGATCACGCTCTGGTGCTCGCGCTCGGCCCTGCCGGCACCGGCAAGACCTATCTCGCCATCGCCAAGGCGGTCGAGGCCCTCGAGGCCGGCAAGGTCGGTCGCATCGTCCTCTCTCGTCCGGCGGTCGAGGCTGGCGAAAGTCTGGGCTTCCTCCCCGGCGCCATGGAGGACAAGCTCGCGCCTTATCTGCGCCCGCTCTACGACGCGCTCACCGATCGCCTTTCCGCCAAGCGCCTGAAAGCGCTGATGGCGGAGGGCCTGATCGAGATTGCGCCGGTGGGCTTCATGCGCGGGCGCACTCTGAACAACGCCTTCGTCGTCATCGACGAGGCGCAGAACTGCACCTACGGCCAGATCAAGATGCTGCTCACGCGCCTGGGCTGGCATTCCACGATGGTGGTGACGGGCGATCCTGCGCAGACGGACTTGCTGCCGGAACTTTCGGGGCTGTCCGCCGTCGCCGACCGGCTGGACGAGCTGCGCAATGTCGCGGTCGTGCGCCTGGGCGACGCCGACATCGTCCGCCATCCGCTGGTGGCGAGCATGCTGACGGTGCTTTAGCGCACGATCAGGATCGCGGTCAGCGCGGTGAGGATCGCCATCACGCGGTTGAACCACGTGAGCGCATTCTGATTGCGCAGCACCGTGCGCATGCCCGCGCCGAAGAGCGCCCAGATCGCAATGCAAGGCAGGTTCACCGCCGCGAAGACGATTCCGACGATGGCGAGATTGCGCGCGTAGTCCTCGCCCTGCGGCGCGAACGCCGACACTGCGGTGATCGCCATGACGAGCGCCTTCGGATTCACATACTGGAACGCCGCCGCGCCCCAAAAGCCGACGGGATCGGCGCCTTCGATCTCCTTCATCTCCCCCGCCCGCCAAAGCTTCCAGGCGAGAAAGAGCAGATAACCGGCGCCCGCGATTCTAAGGCCCGCCTGCAGCCAAGGGAGCGCTTCGAACAGCGCTCCAAGCCCCAGCCCGCACGCCGCAATCAGCGTGACGCACCCGAACGCAATCCCCAGCATATGCGGGACGGTCCGCTGAAAGCCGAACGTCAGCCCGGAAGACGCGAGCATAAGGTTGTTCGGCCCCGGCGTGATCGAGGTGATGAAGGCGTAGAGCGCCAGAGACGATACGAGCGAAGCCGTCACGCTTGTTCTCCGCGAAGCGGGCGGACAATCCGGCATATTGCACCCTGGATCAATTGATATATTGTACCGATGCAATGAGCGCCCCGCGCCTCACATGGAAGCCTGATCTGCCCCCGGGGGAGACGCCGCTCTACGAGCGGCTCGTCTCTGCGCTGGAGCAGGACATCGCCGCCGGCGTGCTCGCCGAAGGCGTGCGCCTGCCGCCGCACCGGGATCTCGCCTATGCGCTGGGCCTGGGCGTCGGCACGGTGACAAAAGCCTATGCCGAGGCCGAACGTCGCGGGCTCATAACCGCCCATGTCGGTCGCGGCTCATTCGTGGCCGGCGCCGAGACCCGCGGCGCTTTTGCGCTGAGCACCGCCCCCGAGCACGGCGCGCTCGATCTGGCGCGCAACATTCCCCCCGTCGGCCCCGCGCGGCGGCGTTTCGCCGACGCCGTGGCGCGCCTGCGCCGCCAGCCTGAACTCGTCGATGTGTTGACCTACGCCTTGCCCGATGGTCTCGAGCGCTGCCGCCGCGCCGCCGCCCTCTGGCTGCGCGAGCGCCATGGGGTTGAGAGCGTCGCCGCCGAAGATCTGGTGATCACGCTCGGCGCCCAGCAGGCGATCGCGCTCGCGCTCGGGACCACCTGCCGGCCGGGGGACGTCATTCTGTGCGAGGCGGCGACTTTCCATGGCATGAAGGCGCAGGCGAAGCATTCCGGCTTCAATCTGCGCGGCGTGGCGATGGACGCCGACGGCCTCTTGCCCGACGCGCTCGATCGCGCCGCGGCGGCGACCGGCGCACGTGTGCTCTACACCATCCCGACGCTGCAGAATCCCACGACGCGCACAATGAGCGCGGCCCGTCGGCGCGATATCGTAGAGGTGGCGCGCAAGCGCCGTCTCGTGATCGTCGAGGACGACGTCTACGCCGCGTACGGACGCAGCGACGACCTCGTCGCGCTGCGCGATCTCGCGCCCGACATCACCTTTCATATCTCCAGCGTCTCCAAGACGCTGACGCCCGGGCTTCGCGTGGGCTTCCTTGCGCCGCCGGACGCTGCGCGCCGCAACGCCGTGCTGCGCGCGGTGCGCGCCCATTGCTACGCCGCGCCCTCCCTGCCTGCGCTGCTTGTCGCCCAATGGATCGAGGACGGCGCAGCGCATGAGATCGCCGACGAAGTCCTTGACGAGGTCCGGGCGCGCACAGCCCTGGCGCGCGCGATCCTGGCGCCGGACGCGCCGCCCTCGCCGGCGTGCGTGCACATGTGGCTGCCGATGCCGGAATTGGAGGCCGAGCGCGTCGCCGGCCGCGCGTTGCGCGCCGGGGTGGAGGTGACGCCGCCGTCCGCCGCCATCGTCGACGCCAATCTGGAATCCGGCTTGCGTCTGTGCATCGGCGCCCCGCCCGATCTCGAAACCCTCGAGCGCGCGCTGCGCATCGTCGCCGCCGCGCTCAGCTCCGAAGACGAGGCCCCCGCGCGCGCGGTGGTCTGACCGTCAGTCTTCAGCCTCGTCGAGGTCCATTTCCAGGATCGACATGGTGAAATGCCAGGAGAGCTCGCCCTCCTCGTCGTCGCGGGAAAGCACGCCGACGAATTCCTCGCCGATATAGACCTCGGCGCTATCAGTCTTGCGCGGGCGCGCGCGGATCGAGAGGCTCGCCGCGCCCAGCCGCTTCCTCAGATAGGCTTCGACACGGCCGCGTTCTTCAGGGCTCACGGGGATGGCTCCATTCTGGGCGGAACTCTGGGCGGACGGGGAGGGCCGCGCCCGTTTCGGCTCGCGCGGGCTTGGCCCGCCGGGACCCGTCCCGTCAACCGGTAAAGGCCGGATGCGCGCGCGAAATCAGTCGTCCTTGTCCCAATGCGTGGCGCTGCGGCGCAGATGCCGGCCATAGAGCAGGACGACGATTCCGAAGAGCCCGAACCCGGCCATCACGGCGATGTAGCCGACCATCCCCTCCGCCACCGCATCGCTCAAAGAGAAGGGCGTGGCCGCCGCAATCAGCGCCACGGCGACCAGGGCGGCCGCGCCGGCGCGGATGAAGATGTCGCCGAAGAAATAATTGCGGTCGATCTCGGCGCGCGAGCGCCGCTCAATCTTGGAAGCAGCCATGCGCAAGCTTAGGCCGAGTCGCCCCTGGCGCCGCCAGCCCCGACGTCCCTCAAGGCCGTCGCCTCAGGCCACCTTGGGGAAATCCGGATGTTTGTCGAGGCTGTAGGAGATCGCGGCCGCGCGCGCCTCCTCTTTGACCTCCGGGCTGCAATTGGAGCGCGCGAAGGCCTGGATGAGCTGCAGCGCCTTGGGCTGGTTGCGGCCCCAGCCGGTCTGCGTGTCATAGAGGCTTGCGAAGCCTGTCCACGGCATCATCGACTGCCCCAGCTCCTTGCCCTCAAAGAGCTTTTCGAACCGAGGCTGGAAAAAGCCGAGGCGCGCGCCGATCGTGCCGGTGTCGGCTGTGTCGAGTTCGGTCAAGAAGTCGCGCCATTCCTGGTTCGCCTTGGCGAACATCTCCAGGAGCCGCGTATCGCCCCGCCCCAGCCGCTCAAGCAATGCGTGCACCGTTCAACTCCACCATTTCGCGGGCTTCCCCCGGAAGCCGGCCGCTTTCTCCAGCGCGGAAGAAACAGCAAACACCGTCTCTTCGTCCAGCGCCTTTCCGATCACCTGCAGCCCCAAAGGCAGGCCTTGCTGATCGAGCGCCGCCGGCAGCGCCAGCGCCGGCAGGCCCGCCAGATTGGCCGTCACCGTGAAGATGTCATTGAGATACATCTCCACAGGGTCTCCGGATTTCTCCCCGAGCGCGAACGCCGCGGACGGCGTCGCCGGGGTGAGGATCGCGTCGACGTCGGCGAACGCGGCGCGGAAGTCCTCCGCGATCCGCGCCCGCACCTTTTGGGCGCGCAGATAATAGGCTTCCTGATAGCCTGCGCTCAATACGAAGGCGCCGATAAGGATGCGGCGTTGCACCTCCGCCCCAAATCCGGCCGCGCGCGTCTTCTCATAGGCGTCGACGAGGCTTTGCCCCTCCACGCGCGCGCCGTAGCGCATGCCGTCATACCGCGCGAGATTGGAGGAGGCCTCCGCCGGCGCGACGATGTAGTAGCACGGCAGCGCGTATTTCGTGTGCTTGAGCGAGATCGGCTTGATCTTCGCGCCAGCCTCCTTCGCCCATTCGACGCCCTTGGCCCACAGCGCCTCGATCTCGGCGGGCATGCCGGGTATGCGGTATTCCTCCGGCACCCCGATCGTCAGCCCGCGGATCGATCGCCCGCACGCCTTGGCGTAGTCCGGCTTCTTCTTCAGCGGCAGCGAGGTGGAATCCTTCGGATCGTGCGAGACCATGCTCTGCAGCAGGATCGCGGCGTCCTCCACCGTCTTGGCGATCGGGCCGGCCTGATCGAGCGACGAGGCAAACGCCACGATCCCCCAGCGCGAGCAGCGCCCATAGGTCGGCTTGATCCCCACCGTGCCGGTGAACGCCGCCGGCTGCCGGATCGAGCCGCCGGTGTCGGTGGCGGTGGCGCCGAGGCAGAGATCGGCCGCCGTCGCCGCGGCGCTGCCGCCGGAGGAGCCCCCCGGCGTGAGCTTCGCATCCTCGTTGCCGCGCCGCCAGGGATTGACCACCGCGCCGAACCGGCTCGTCTCGTTGGAGGAGCCCATCGCGAACTCGTCCATATTGAGCTTGCCGAGCATCACCGCGCCGTCGCGCCAGAGATTGGCGGTCACGGTGCTTTCGTAGGTGGGCGTGAATTCGCCCAGGATGTTCGAGCACGCCGTCGTGCGCACGCCTTCGGTGCAGAACAGATCCTTGATCCCGAGCGGGGCGCCGTCGAGCGGCTTCGCCTTGCCTTTGGCGCGGCGCTTGTCGCTCTCCTTCGCCATCGCCCGCGCCTTGTCGTGGGTGACCACGACGAAGGCGTTGAGATGCGGATTGGCTAGGTCGATCGCGTCGAGGAACGCGTCGGTGAGTTCAAGCGCCGTGAACTCCTTGCGCGCCATGCCCTCAAGCGCGTCCTTGAGCGTGAGTGAAGTGAGATCGGTCATGGCGAAACGCAAAACCAAACATCGCCGCGATGCCGGGCGAAGCGAAGCGCCACGACCTCCTTCATTCCGGACGCGCGCAGCGCGATCCGGAACCCGGGAGAACGTAGGGCCCTTCGTCGACCTCTGGGTTCCGAGTCTCCGCTTCGCTGCGCCCGGAATGAGGGGGATGGAAGACGAAAGTTGAGAATGCCGCTCATGAGGAGAGAATCTTCTGGTAATAGATGTTGTACGGGCTGTCGGCGGGATAATCGAGGAACGCGCCGCAGCGGGTGAAGCCGGCGCGCTCATAGACGCGCCAGGCCGGAGCAAAACTCGCCACCGCGCCGGTCTCGAGCGCGAGGCGCAGCACTCCTTCCTGTCGCGCCAGCGCCTCGATCTTCGCCACGATCAGGCCCGCAAGCCCGCCGCCGCGCGCGCCGGGCCGCGTGAACATCCGCTTCACTTCGCCGAGCCCCTCGCCATGGCGCTTCAGCGCGCCCATCGCGACCGCCTGGCCGTCTCGATCGCGCGCGATGAACACGGTGGTGTCCGCTTCCGCCATCTGCTCAACGGTCATGTGATGCGTGAACTCGCGCGGCGTTTGCTCGAGCGCCCATTCGTTGAGCGCCGCCACCAGCGCGCGCACATCGTCCGATAGCGGCGTCTCCACGGCGATCGAATAACGCGCTGCGCTCACTCGACCACCTTCGGCACGACGAAGAAGCCGTCCTCGGCCTTCGGCGCATTGGCGAGCACGCGCTCGGGCGCATCCCCGTCGGTCACCTTGTCCTCGCGCATCGGCAGCGTGACGCCCTCCACCGCGCTGGTCATCGGCTCGACGCCCTCGATATCGACCTCGTTGAGCTGCTCGATCCAGGCGAGGATGCCGTTGAGCTCGGACACCATGGGTTGGACGCGCGCCTCCGGCAGCGCGATGCGCGCCAGGCGCGCCATTTTGCGCACGGTCTTTTCATCGATGGACATGAGGCCGGTGGGCTACCAGCGCCGCCGCTTGCGCGCAACTCCGCGGCCTTTCCTCTCCACCAAAAGGAGGGGTTCTGCGAAAAAGCCGAGCGCGTCCCCGCCCCTGGGGGCGGGGGCAGGGGGAGGGGGCGATCAGAATGAAGCGCCCGCAGGCGTCACCCTGCCGCCGCGCAGGCGCCCGCCCAGCCGCCGAACCCGCCATTATCCGCGCCGCCGAGGAAGAACCGGGTGCGGTCCTCCGAGAGCGAGAGCTGATAGTCGATCGCCGGGCGCCCGATATGCTCCTCGGTCGAGCCGCGGCTGGCGGAGAGGGTGAACCCGGTCCAGCGCGCCACCGCCTCGTCCACCGTCTCGCCGGGCGCCGGGGTCAGCATGAAGTCGCGGCAATAAGTGTAGGTGCAGATGTTCCCGACGCCGGATTCCAGCACGACATCGACGGTGACATGGATGTTGTCGTCCGCCTCGCTGCGACAGGTTCCCCCGCGGCACTCGACGTGATGCGTCGCCCGGCAGGAGAGATTCGTCCGCGCCGCCTCTTCCTCCTGCGCCAGCGCGCTTGCGCCGATCGCGAGCGCGGCCAGCGCCGCGAATGCTCTTCTCATCTCACCCTCCGCCGCTTGAACATCAACCATCGCCGTTGACGGGCGCCCCGGCAAGCGGCGACAAGCAGCCGCTTTGCCGATCCTTGCTCTTCCTGATTTCGCCGCTGCGCTGCCGGCGGGGCCGCTCATCGGCCTTGACCCAGGATCGAAGCGGATCGGCCTTGCCGTGAGCGACGCGACGCGTCTCATCGCGACCCCGCTCATCGTGATCGCGCGCAAGAGATTCGCTGACGACGCCGCACGCGTCTTCGCCGCCTATGACGAGCGCGGCTGTGTCGGCCTCGTCGTCGGCCTGCCCCTCAACATGGACGGCACGAGCGGCCCCGCGGCGCAATCGGCCCGCGCGTTCGCACGCAATCTCCTGGCGCTGCGCGACGTGCCGCTGCTATTGTGGGACGAGCGCCTCTCAACTTCCGAGGCCGCGCGCGCCTTGATCGAGGCCGACGCCTCGCGCGCGCGCCGCGCCGAAGTCGTCGATAAGGTCGCCGCCGCGATCACGCTGCAGAGCGCGCTCGATGCGCTGCGCGCGCGCATGCCATGACGTACGTCCTGAGCGCGCTCGCGCCCGTGTTCCTGCTGATCGTGATCGGCTGGGCCGCGCGCGCTTCGCGGCTCTTGAGCGACGAGACCTTCGCCGGCGTCAACCGCTTCGGCTATTTCGTTCCGTACCCGGCCTTTCTTTTCACCACGGTCGCGGGCGCCGATCTCTACGAAACGGGCGCGGGGCTCTTCCTGGCGGCGTGCGTCACCGGCTTTCTCGCCGTCGCCGCGCTCGCGCTCACGCTGCGTCTGGTGTTCAAGAACGGCCCGACTTTCACCAGCGTCTTCCAGGGCGCGCTGCGCTGGAACGGCTTCGTCGTGCTCGCCGCCGCCGAACCGCTCTACGGTCCCCGCGGCGACGAGCTCGTCGCGCTGGCGTTCGGACCGCTGGTGCTGATGGTCAACATCATCTGCGTCGCGGTGCTGGCGCGCTGGGGCGCGACGCCGCTGGCGTCGAAGCGCGCGATCGCCGCGCAAGTGTTCGCCAATCCGCTGATCATCGCCTGCGCCATCGGCCTCGTGTTCAACGCAGCTCGGATCCATTCGATCCCCGTGGTCAGCGACGGGCTGCGCCTCATCGGCCAATCGGCGATGCCGCTTGCGCTCATCTGCGTCGGCGCCGGTTTGGATTTCGGCCCGCTCCGGCGCGGCTGGGCTTGTGTGGCGGCCTCGTCCGCCGTGAAGCTGCTCGCGGCGCCCCTCATGATGTTCGGCGCTGCACGGCTCTACGGCCTCGATCCTCTCACCACCGCGATCTGCATCGGCATCGGCTCGACCTCGACGGCGGCGGCGAGCTACACGCTGGCGCGCGAGATGGGCGGCGACGCGCGCGTCATGGCCGGCATCGTCTCGGCGACGACGCTCCTCTCGTTCCTGACCATGCCGTTGGTCATCAGTCTAAGCGCGCCGCCATAGCGGACCGCGGGCGTCCAACCCGCTCTTCCCGGAAGACGCGCCCTCGATCTCCGGTGATCCAATCGGCGCGCCTCTTGGATGGGGTCTCCGTCGCCGCGCGGGCGCGCCAAAACAAAGCCCGCGCGCCAAAAAAAGAAAACGCCGCGCCCCCGATGGCAGAAGGGGCGCGGCGGATGCGCACTCACCATTTCGTCATCTGGCGCATCTAAGGTTCCGTCATCCCTCCGCGACCCGTCACAAATCGAACAGCGAACCCTGCACCGGGCTGCGGACGGCCGAAGCCGGCGCTGAGAACGGCTCCACCGGCGCCGAGGGCCCCAGGATCAGCGTCTCGTCCTCCCGCTCGGCCGTCGCGGCGGCGTTCGCCGTATGCAACCGCACCTGGGCCGGCGCTTCCGCCGCGACCGCGGGCGCAGCGCCAGCGACCACCGCCGCCAAGGCAAGGCCAATCGGCTTGAACGTCAAGGGCTCCTGCGTGCGCTTCATCGTTCCCACACCCTTTGTTAACGAGTTTCGTTTACCTTGGAACAAACCAAGTACAGCACAGAGTCCGGGGCCGCAAGAAGGCGCCGAAAAAGATTCTTCGCCACGCTTGCGGCGGTTTCGCCTTAGGCCTTAACACCGTGGCTTATGCCGACTCGACCCGGAAAAGCCGATGCGCCCGCGCGCGCAGAGCGCTTTCGCCTGCACCATCTCTTGGCGATTTCGGATCTGAAACGCGAAGACGCTGAGTTCCTTCTGGCCCGCGCCGAACCTTACGTTTCGTTTCTGGAACAGAAGTCGAAGAAGATGGACGTGCTGCGCGGGCGCACGCTGATCAACCTGTTCTTCGAATCATCCACCCGCACGCAGGCCTCGTTCGAACTCGCCGGCAAGCGCATGGGCGCCGACGTCGTCAACATGTCGGTGCGCACTTCATCCGTGACCAAGGGCGAGACGCTGATCGACACCGCCGCCACCTTGAACGCGATGAGCCCCGATCTCCTGGTCGTGCGCCATCCCTCATCCGGCGCCGCGGCGCTGCTCGCGCGCAAGGTCAGCTGCAGCGTGATCAACGCCGGCGACGGCCAGCACGAGCATCCCACGCAAGCGCTGCTCGACGCGCTCACCATCCGCCAGCGCCTGGGCGCGCTTGAGGGCGTGGAAATCGCCATCTGCGGCGATGTCCTGCATTCGCGCGTCGCCCGCTCGAACGCGCAATTACTGACGATGCTCGGCGCGAGCGTGCGCCTCGTCGGCCCGCCGACCTTGATGCCTGCGGACGCCGATCGCTGGGGCGCGCGCGTGCATCACGACATGAAGTCAGGCGTCGCCGGCGCCGACGTGATCATGATGCTGCGCCTGCAGACCGAACGCATGCAGGGCGGCTTCATCCCCTCCGCGCGCGAATTCTTCTGGTTCTACGGCCTCGACGAAGACAAGCTGAAGCTGGCCAAGCCCGGCGCGCTGGTGATGCATCCGGGCCCGATGAATCGCGGCGTCGAGATCGACAGCGAAATCGCCGATCTCGCCGATCGCTCGCTGATCGAGCGCCAGGTGAAGATGGGCGTCGCCATCCGCATGGCCGTGCTCGAAGCCCTGGCCGAGCATGGGGCCAACGCATGAGCGCGATGACGCGCCATACGGCGAGGCCGTTGCCGCCATGACGCAAAAACCCACCCTCATCGCCGGCGCGCGCATCGTCGACCCCGCTTCCGGGCGCGACGCGCGCGGAGATATTCTGTTCACGGACGAAATCCTCGACCTCGCCGACGCGATCGAGGCGCCGAACGCCGCGCGCATCGACGGCGCGGGCCTGTGCGTCATGCCGGGCCTGATCGATATGCGCGTCGGCATCGGCGAACCGGGCGCGGAGCATCGTGAGACGTTCAAATCCGCCGGCCGCGCCGCCGCCGCAGGCGGGGTCACCACCCTGGTGATGACGCCCGGCGCCGATCCCGTGATCGACGTGCCGAGCCTCGTCGATTTCGTGCTCCGCCGCGCGCCTGCGCGCGCGCCGGTGCACATCCTGCCCGCCGCCGCACTCACAAAAGGCTTGAAGGGCGAACTCATGACCGAGTTCGGCCTGCTCCAGGAAGCCGGCGCAGTGATGTTCTCAAATGGGGACCGCCCCGTGGTGGACAGCCGCGTGCTGCGCCGCGCGCTGGCCTATTCCACCGTCTTCGGCGCGCTGGTTGCGCATCGCCCGGAGGATCCATTCCTCGCCGCCGGCGGCGTGATGCACGAAGGCGAACTCGCCGCGCGCCTGGGCCTGCCGGGCGTGCCCGCCGCGGCCGAGACGATCATGGCCGTGCGCGATCTCACGCTCGCCGAATTGACCGGCGCGCGGCTGATGCTCGACATGCTCTCGAGCGCCGCCACCCTCGAATATCTCGATCGCGCCAAGAAGCGCGGCGTCAACGCCGTCGCCTCCGTGTCGGTGCACCATCTGACGCTGAACGAACAGGACGTCGACGGCTACCGCACCTTCGCCAAGCTCTCCCCGCCGCTGCGCAACGAGGCCGACCGCGCCGCGCTCTGCGACGCGGTGAGCCGCGGCCTGATCGACGTCATTGTTTCCGGCCACGACCCCTGGCCGGCGGAGAACAAGCGCCTGCCCTTCGATGAAGCCGCCTCCGGCGCAGCCGCGCTCGAAACGCTGCTGCCCGCGGCGCTGCAGCTCCACCACAATGGCGCCGCCCGGCTGATCGACGTCGTCCGCGCCATGACGCTGCGCCCGGCCGAACTGCTCGGCCTAAAACAGGGGCGCCTCGCCAAAGGCGCCCCCGCCGATCTCATCCTCGTCGACCTCGACGCGCCGTACCGGCTCGATTCCGACCTCCTGCTCTCGAAATCGAAAAATTCGCCGTTTGACGAAAAATTGATGCAGGGCCGCGTGCTGCGCACCTTCGTCTCCGGCGCTTGCATCTTTCGCAATGAGACGTATACGGATCAATCCGGGTGAACCCGCCTGCCGGATTGTAACGCCCGCCTGCCTCGTCTAGTCTCCGCGCCAAGGTCTTGAGGGGAAGCGCGGCGCGCGGGAGGCCGGTGATGTTGAGATTTGTTCATCTCTTGGCAGCGACCGGAGCCGTCCTTGCGCTTTCATCCTGCATGCTGATGCCTTCGATGAACCAAGTGCGCACCATCGTTTACGATTGCCAGGGCGCGCGCATGATGGTGGCCTATAATCCCAATGACAAAACCGCCTCCGTCTCCTGGCCGGGCGAACCGCTGCGCGTGCTGCGCGAATACGATGGCGGCCGCACCTTCACCTATTCCGACGGCCGCTACCGACTGCGCGGCCAGGACTATCAGGTGCAATGGGAGATCCGCGGCCAGACGCCGGTCACCTGCCGCGCCCGCGCCGCCTGAGCCTCTGGCTCCCCTCCCTGGCGCTGCTATTGTGCCGGCCGCGAAGAGGAGGCGGCGATGCGCGGGAAGCTTCTGGTTTTGGCGGCGCTTGCAGCGCTTGGGTCCTGCGCCGCGATCTTGCCTTCGCCGCCGCCGCCGCTGCCGACCGCCGGACCGATCATCTATAATTGCGACAACGGGGCCCAATTGCAGGTGAGCTTCGTGGGAAACGAGGCCCGCATCGCCATTGTCGGGGGCCTTTCCATGTCCCTGCCCAACACCGCAAGCGCGGACGCGCCCGTCTACACCAACGGCCGCTACGCGCTCACCGGGCGCGGCGAATCCGCCACCTGGCGCACGCCTGGCGCCGCCGCCACCGCCTGCCACGGACGCTAAACGGATCCTCCACGAGCCGGCGTCGCCGCGCCCTGCTGGGCCGCACACGCTTCGGCCAGCGTCGGGTTGACATTCTAATATTTCGATATTACTTGAAATATCAAATGAACGTCAAAGACGCCCTATCCGCCTTGTCCGCGTTGGCCAACGAGCACCGGCTGAAGGTCTTCCGTCTGCTTGTCGAGGCGGGCCACGAAGGGCGTTCCGCCGGCGAGATCGCCGATGCGCTGGCGATGCCGGCGTCGTCGTTGTCGTTCCACCTCGCCCATCTCAATCGCGCCGGTCTCATCGCTCAGCGCCGCGAGAGCCGTTCGCTCATCTATTCAGCCGATTTCGCGCGCATGAATGCGCTCGTGGCCTTTCTGACTGAAAACTGCTGCAGCGGCGGCGTCTGCGCCCCGCTCGTCAAGCCCCAACGGAGGAAATCCGCATGAAGCGTCTGCATGTCCATGTCGGCGTCGAGGACCTCGAGCGCTCGATCGTTTTCTATTCCACGCTGTTCGCGGCCGAGCCCACCGTGCGCAAGCGGGACTACGCCAAGTGGATGCTCGAGGATCCGCGCGTGAACTTCGCGATCTCGACGCGCGCCGACGGCGCCGGCGTGCGCCACCTCGGCATCCAAGTCGACAGCCGCGAGGAATTGCAGGACGTCTATGCCCGCCTCAACGCCGCTGACGCGCCGATCCTCGACGAGGGCAAGACCACCTGCTGCTACGCCAAGTCGGAAAAGAGCTGGATCGCCGACCCGCAAGGCGTGGTGTGGGAGACGTTCCACACCACTGGCGAATCCACTGTCTATGGCGGCGCTCCAGCGCTCGAAAGCTTGGCGCAGCCGCAAGCCAGGCCTTCGGAGAGCGCCGCCTGCTGCGGCGCCGCCCCATGCTGAACGTGCTTTTCCTCTGCACGGGCAATTCCGCGCGCAGCATTCTTGCGGAAGCGGCGCTCTCGCGGCGCGGCGCAGGGCGCTTTCGCGCCTTCAGCGCGGGCGCGCATCCGAAGGGCGCGGTGAACCCCTACGCGCTCGAGCTTCTGCGCGCGCACGGCTTCGACGCCGCGCCCTTCCGCTCCAAGTCCTGGGACGAGTTTGCAGCGCCGGATGCGCCGCGTCTCGATTTCATCTTCACGGTTTGCGACAGCGCGGCGAGCGAAGTGTGTCCGATCTGGCCGGGTCGCCCGGTGAGCGCGCATTGGAGCCAGCCCGATCCCGCCGCCGTCGAAGGCGATGAGGCGGCTAAACGCGCCGCCTTCGCCGACGCCTACCGCATCATCGATGCGCGCATCGCCGCGTTCGTCGCGTTGCCGCTCGCCTCGCTCGCGCCGGAAACGCTGAAGGCGCGCCTGCAAGAGATCGGCGCCGCTTGGACATGAACCTGGCGCGGCGTCTTGCTGCGGAGGCGCTTGGCGCGCTCCTGCTTGCCGCCACGGTGATCGGCTCGGGAATCCTCGCCGATTCCCTCACGCCCGATGACGCCGTCGCGCTCCTCGGCAACACCTTGGCGACAGCCGCGATGCTCGTCGTGCTGGTGCTGATGTTTGCGGGAGTGTCCGGGGCCCACTTCAATCCCGCGGTGTCGCTGGTGATGCTTTTGGCGAGGGAGATGAGCGTGCGCGACGCCGCGCTCTACACGCTGTCGCAGTGCGTCGGCGCCGTCTGCGGCGCCATGCTCGCCCACGCGATGTTCGAACTCCCCCTCCTGCAGACGGGCGATATCGAACGATCCGGCGTCGCGATGGCGCTGTCTGAGTGCGCCGCGACCTTCGCCCTCGTGCTCGCGATCCTGATGGTGCGCCGCGCGCGCCCGGAGGCGGTCGCCTGGACTGTGGGCCTCGTCATCGCCGCGGGCTATTGGTGGACGGCCTCCACCTCGTTCGCCAACCCCGCCGTCACGCTGGCGCGGACTTTGACCGCGACCTTCGCGGGCGTGCGCCCCGCCGACGCGCCCTTGTTCGCGGCGATGCAGATCGTGGGCGCGCTCCTGGCCCTGGGCGCCGCGCGCTTGTTCGCGCCGGAGAAGGGGCATGAACGCATCGTGTGACGCCGGTCATTGCGCGCGCAGCGAGGGCTGGCGCAGCGCAATGCGAGGGCCCACATTCCTGCCGGAGCACCGCGAGGGACGCATGCGCACGCCCAAAACCCGCTACGCCAAGAGCGACGACGTCTCGATCGCCTATCAGGTCTTCGGCGAAGGCCAGCGTACGATCGTTCTGGCGCCGGCCTGGGTCACGCATGTCGATCTTGCTTGGGAGGAGCCCGCTCAGGCCCGCTTTCTGGACCATCTGAGCCGCTTTGCGCGGGTGATCCTGTTCGACAAGCGCGGCACCGGCGCCTCTGACCGTCATGTCGGCACGCCCTGTCTGGAAAACCGGATGGACGACATCCGCGCCGTGATGGACGCCACCCAGACGGAGCGCGCCGCCTTGCTCGGCTGCTGCGACGGCGGCGCCATGGCCTCGCTGTTCGCCGCCGCGCATCCCGAGCGCGTCACCCATCTCATTCTGTTCAACACCTTCGCCAAGCGGCTGCGTTCGCCGGACTATCCCTGGGCGCCGACGATGGAGGAGCGGGAATTCTATTTTCGGCGGCTTGAGGCGCACTGGGGCGAGGGCCTCGACTTCTGCGCCATGGCGCCCAGCCGCGCCGGCGACGCCGCGTTCCGCGAGTGGTCGGGCAGGCTTGAACGCGTGGCCGCAAGCCCCGGCGCTGCGGTGGCCTTGGCCAGGCTGAACACCCAGGTCGACATCCGCGACGTGCTCCCCACGATCAGGACGCCCACGCTCGTTCTCGCGCGCCGCGGCGATCGGGAGGTGCACGCCGACGAGACTGCTTACATCGCGCGCACCATTCCCAACGCCCAGCTCGCCCTCCTCGACGGCAGCGACCATCTGTTTTGGACCGGCGAGCCCGATGATCTGCTCGCCGCCGTCCAGGAGTTCGTCACCGGCGCCCCCGCCGAGCAGCCGGTCGATTCCGCGCTTTTGACCATCCTTTGCACCGATATCGTCGGCTCCACCGAGCGCGCCGCCGAACTGGGCGATCGCCGCTGGCGCGCGCTCCTTGAGCGCCACGACGACATCGTCGCGAGCGAACTGCGCCGCTTCATGGGCCGCAAAATCAACACGACCGGCGACGGCGTGCTCGCAGCGTTCGACAGTCCCGCGCGCTCCATTCGCGCCGGCCTCGCGATCCAGCAGGCGCTAGCTCCGCTCGATCTTCCCGTGCGCGCGGGCGTCCACACCGGCGAGTGCGAGATCCGCGGCGGCGTGCCCTCCGGCATCGCGGTGCATATCGGCGCGCGCGTGGCCAGTCTGGCGCAAGGCGGCGAAGTGCTGGCCTCGCGCACGGTGCGCGATCTCGCCGTCGGCTCCGGCCTGGCCTTCTACGATCGCGGCGAACATCAGCTCAAGGGCGTTCCCGGCGAATGGCGCCTCTACGCCGCAGCCGAGGGCTGAGCCTCAGAACGCGGCGCGCGCCGCGCCCCAGGCGATGTGCCAGATCGCGTAATAGATGAGCCTGAGGACGACCATCCATGCAAAGCCGTTGCGGCGATAGACGTGGAGCTGAAGCACGTTGAACGCCAGGATGTTGACGGCGAACGCCAAGCCCGCCGCGTCGAGCGCCGCGCCGCGCAGCTGATAGAGCGGCTCGATCAGCACGACCGCCACGATCGCGGCGTTGCGCAGCGCGACGCGCCGCTGCGGCCCTGCGAGCCCCGCGCCCGCCCACAGGATCGCGAGCGGCGCCGCATGCAGCGCGAACTCGGCGACGAGCGCGATCGCCGGATAGAACGCCAGCGACATAGGCCAAGCGATAGTGATGCCGGCGGGCAGCGGCGCGGCGATGTCGATCACGATGGCGATGGCGGCGCACGCAGCCGCCGCCAGCATCGCCCAGAGCGGCGCCGGCGCCCGCACGATCCGATAGACCCCGCGCGAGCGCAGCCACGCGACCGCGCCGACGCCCGCCACGCATGCGAATCCCGCCGTCCACAACGGCGACCCGCCGAGGAAGCGGTCGAGCATTCCGGTTCGGCCCATCGCAAGCGCGGCGAGAATGGTCCACGCCGCGATCGCCGCGCCGACGACCGCGACGACATCCCCGGACGCCTTGGGCCAAAGTCCGCTGCGCATCATTCACCAAAACCTGCGGCCGGCGTCGGCGCCTTGATCGCCGTCAACGGCGGGGCCATGAAAGCCCCAATCCATGCCCGATCCAATTCTCACCCTCACCCTCGCGGCCCTCGGCGGCTACCTTCTGGGCTCGATCCCGTTCGGGTTGCTGCTCACCCGCGCGGCGGGCCTCGGCGATATCCGCACGATCGGGTCCGGCAATATCGGCGCAACCAATGTGCTGCGCACGGGCCGCAAGGACATCGCCCTCGCCACCCTCTTGCTCGACGCCGGCAAGGCCGCCGCAGCGCTTCTTGCCGCGCGCGCTGTCGCCGGGCCCGAGGCCGGCTTCATCGCCGGCGCGGCGGCTTTCTTCGGCCACTGCTATCCGGTGTGGCTCTCGTTCAAGGGCGGCAAGGGCGTGGCCACGTTCTTCGGCGTCTTGTTCGCGGGCCTTTGGCCTGTCGGTCTCATCGCCGGCGCGGCCTGGCTCATCACCGCGTTCGTGTTCCGCTATTCCTCGCTCGGCGCGCTCGTGGCCGCCGTCGCCGCGCCAATCGCTGCGGCGGCGTTCAACGCCGGCGTCTGGGCCATCGGCTTCTGCGCGCTGCTGGCCGCGCTCATCTACTGGCGCCACCGCGCCAACATCGCGCGCCTCATGAACGGAACCGAACCCAAGATCGGCGCGAAGAAGCAGGCGGCCGATGAAACGCCGTCGCCGTCGTGAGGATTTGCGCGGCGCCTCCGCGCCCCCTTCCCCCGGGGGGGATGGGTTGGGATGGGGGGCGTGCAGGGCGGAGCGTCGACGCCGCCGCCACCAGGAGCGGAGGGACAATCCATCTGCATACGGATGAAGCCGCATGAGCCGGCCGCTGGCGCGCGCCGAGCTCGTCGCCTGGGCGCGGCTCGCGCGCACGCCGCGCATCGGCCCGATCAGCTTCCATCGGCTGATCGCCCGCTTTCGCACGCCGGCCGCCGCGCTTGAAGCATTGCCGCGCCTCGCCCGCGGCGAACCGCTCGCCCCGGCGCGCGCGAGCGATGTCGAGCGCGAACTTGATCGCCTCGAAGCGATGGGGGCCCGTCTCGTCGCATCCTGTGAGCCAGATTATCCGCCGCTCCTGAAGCAGATCGATCCCCCGCCTCCAGTCATCGCCGCCCGCGGGCGGCTCGATCTGGCGCAGAGACGCACCGTGGCGCTTGTCGGCGCGCGCGAGGCCTCCGCCGCGGGTCTCACGCTGGCCCGCGACATCGCCCGCGAACTGGGCGCGATGGACTTCGTCATCGTCTCTGGTCTCGCCCGCGGCGTCGACGCGGCCGCGCATCGCGCGAGTCTGGATACCGGCACCATCGCGGTGCTGGCGGGCGGCCTGGATAATCCGTACCCGCCGCAAAACCTGGCGCTGCACGAAGAGATCGCAGCCCAAGGCCTGGTGCTGAGCGAAGCGCCGCTGGGCGCGATCGCGCGCGCGCGCGACTTCCCGCGCCGCAACCACATCATCTCGGGGCTCTCGCTGGGCGTCGTGGTCATCGAAGCCGCCTTGCGCTCGGGATCGCTGATCACCGCGCGCGCCGCCGCAGAACAGAACCGCGACGTGATGGCCGCGCCGGGCTCTCCGCTCGATCCGCGCGCGCGCGGCGCCAACGCGCTGATCAAGGCGGGCGCAGCCTTGGTGGAGGACGCCGCCGACATCGCGAGCCACCTTGGCGCGGCCCCGCGCGCGCTGCGCGCCGCCGCTGCACCCCGCCTCGCCCATATCGATGAAGCCTCCGAACCGATCGACGACGCCAAGCTCTCGCGCCTCGCGCGCCTGCTGTCGCCCACGCCGATCCACCTCAACGCTCTGGCGCGCAGCGCCGGCATGAACCTCGGCGACGTCGCCGCCGCGCTCGTCGAACTGGAGCTCGCCGGCCGCGCCGCCTCCCTGCCCGGCGGCTTCGCGGCGCTGCCGCGCGCTGCGTTCGAAAACTGATCCTAGAAGCGGCTGCGCGCAGCCAGCGCGTCGGCGGCCATCTGCGCGGCTTCCTCCAGGCGTGCGGCGAGCGCCTCCGCGCCCGCGTCGCGCGCCATCGGCGCGAGTTCGCGCGCCATCAGATAGATGTACGAGAGCGAATCCGCGGCGTTGACGGACAGCTCCTCAGCCTCTGCATGCGACTCAGGACGGGATGCAACCATAAGGCGAATAGCTAGGCAAAATCGCGCTTAAAGGGAAGACCCTGACCGCAAGTTCCCCAGCGCCCGCCCCGTTGACAAGCCCCCTGCCGCGCCCCCACGTACCGCCGCCTTGAGGCAGGCCGCATCCGGAGTCGCAGACGCAAGATGGCTGTCGTCGTCGTTGAATCGCCCGCAAAAGCCAAGACAATCAACAAGTACCTTGGCCCGGGCTTCAAGGTGCTGGCGAGCTACGGCCATGTGCGGGACCTGCCCTCCAAGGACGGCTCGGTGCGCCCGGACGAGGACTTCGCCCTCGATTGGGAGATCGATCCGGCCAGCGCCAAGCGCATCAAAGACATCGCCGATGCGCTCAAGACCGAGGACCGCCTGGTCCTCGCCACCGACCCTGACCGCGAAGGCGAGGCCATTTCCTGGCACGTTCTGGAAGCGCTGAAGAACCGGAAGGCGCTGAAGGACAAACAGGTCGAACGCGTCACCTTCAACGCCATCACCAAGGACGCCGTGCAGGCCGCGATGGCCGCGCCCCGGCAAATCGACATGGAGCTGGTCGACGCCTATCTCGCGCGCCGCGCGCTCGATTATCTCGTCGGCTTCACGCTCTCGCCGGTGCTCTGGCGCAAACTGCCCGGCGCGCGCTCGGCCGGGCGCGTCCAGTCGGTTGCGCTGCGCCTCATCACCGAGCGCGAGATGGAGATCGAGCGCTTCACGCCCCAGGAATACTGGTCGGTTGAAGCGCAGCTGGAGACGGAACGCGGCCAGCCGGTGCTCGCCCGCCTCTCTGCGTTCGAGGGCAGGAAACTGAAGCGCCTCGACATCGCCGACCGCACGACCGCCATGGCCGCGCTCGAAGCTGTGAAGACGGGCCAGTTCAAGGTGCAGGCGGTCGAGGCCAAGCCGCTGAAGCGCAACCCGCCGCCGCCCTTCACGACGTCGACCATGCAGCAGGAGGCCGCCCGCAAGCTAGGCTTCTCCGCCACGCGCACGATGCAGGCCGCCCAGCGCCTCTACGAGGCCGGCCACATCACCTATATGCGGACCGACGGCGTCACCATCGATGAAGGCGCGCTCCGCGACCTGCGCGCTGCGATCAACGCCAAGTTCGGCAAGCAATACGCGCCCGAACAGCCGCGCCGCTACGCCACCAAGATCAAGAACGCACAGGAGGCGCACGAAGCCATTCGCCCGACCGATCCCTCGAAGATGCGCGCTGATCTGCACCTCGAAGGCGATCAGTCCGTTCTCTATGCGCTGATCTGGCAGCGCGCGGTCGCAAGCCAGATGGAGGCGGCCTCGATCGAACGCACGACGGTCGACTTCGTCGAGCCGCGCGGCAAGGCCGAGCTGCGCGCGACCGGCCAGGTCATTCTCTTCGACGGCTTCTTGAAGCTCTATTCCGAAGGCCGCGACGATGAAGAGGAGAACGACGAGAACCGTCGCCTGCCGGCGATGAAGGAGGGCGAGCGCATGAGCGTGCGCGACGCCAAGGCCGATCAGCACTTCACCGAGCCGCCGCCGCGCTACACTGAAGCCAGCCTCGTCAAGAAACTCGAGGAGCTCGGCATCGGGCGCCCCTCCACCTACGCCGCGATCCTGGAGAAGTTGCGCGAACGCAATTACGTGACGATGGACAAGAACCGCTTCATCCCGGATGACCGCGGCCGCATCGTCACCGCGTTCCTGGAGAATTTCTTCCGCCGTTACGTCGAATATGATTTCACCGCCGATCTCGAAGAGAAGCTCGATCAGGTTTCGGCCGGCGAACTGGCGTGGAAGGATTTCTTGCGCGACTTCTGGAAGGATTTCCGCCTCGCGGTCGACGAGATCGGCGAACTGCGGATCACCAATGTGCTCGATGCGCTCAATGAGGCGCTCGGACCCCACATCTTCCCCCCGCGCGAGGATGGCGCCGATCCTCGCTCCTGCCCCACATGCAAGACCGGCACGCTCTCGCTGCGCCTGGGCAAATACGGCGCCTTCATCGGCTGCTCAAACTATCCCGAGTGCAAATTCACCCGCCAGCTCGCGCCGGCCGAAGCCAACGGCAATGGCGGAATTCCATCCGAAGGGATCGAACTCGGCGTCGATCCGCAGACCGGCGAGGATGTGACGCTGCGCAGCGGCCGCTTCGGCCTCTACGTCCAGCTCGGCAACGGCGATAAGCCCAAGCGCGCGAGCCTGCCCAAGGCCTGGGATCACGAGACGCTGACGCTCGATCGGGCGCTCCAATTGCTGGGGCTGCCGCGCGTGATCGGCCCCCATCCGGTCGACGCCGAGATCATCACGGCCAATATCGGCCGCTACGGCCCCTACATCCAGAAGGGCAAGACCTACGTGAATCTGCAGAGCGTCGATGAGGTGTTCGAGATTCAGATGAACCGCGCCGTCGCGCTTCTGGAAGAGAAGACCAAGGGCGCCGGCCGCTTCGGCCGCGCGCGCGCGCCGGTTGAGCCGATCAAGGAGCTGGGCGAAAGCCCCGTCACCGGCAAGCCGATCAAAGTGATGCCAGGCCGCTACGGCCCCTATATCAGCGACGGCGAAGTCAACGCCACGATCCCGAAAGAGATCAAGCCCGAAGACGTGACCCTCGACATCGCGCTGCCGCTGCTGGCGAAACGCGCAGAACAAGGCGGCGGCAAGAAGAAACGGCCGGCAAAGAAGGCCGCTGCAAAGAAGGAAGCCGCGCCGAAGGCCAAGAAAGCGCCTGCGAAGAAGGCGGCCAAGAAGGCGAAGGCGGAGTGATGACGCTTGCCTCCCTTCTCCCCCGCGAGGGGGAGAAGGTGTCGGCGAAGCCGGCGGATGAGGGGGCGCGCCTCAGCATGCAAACCCCACCTTCATCCGGCGCTGCGCGCCGCCTTCTCCCGCCTATGGCGGGAGAAGGAAAGACGTCGCACGATGCCTAAGAAGCCCCGCCCCCCGCACGAGGCGCCGACGCGCGAGCGTGTGTTGGCGGCGTTGGAGAAGGCGGGCGGCGCCGTGCATCCGCGGGATTTGGCGCGGATGCTCAACATCCATGTCGACGAGAAGGCCGAGCTGCGGCGGATTTTGCGCGCGCTTGAGCACGACGGCGTGCTCGGCAAGAGCGGGCGCCGCAAAGTCGCGTCCGCTTCGGCGCTGCCGCCCACCGGCGTGATGGAGATCATCGACCGCGACGCCGACGGCGAATTGCTCGGCCGCATGCGCGGCGAGACGGGGCTTTTCGGACCCATGATCCGCCTCGCGCCCGGCGAAGCGCGCGGCAAGCAGGGCGAGCCCGCCATCGGCGTCGGCGATAAAGTGCTCGCCCGCATCGAGAAGGAGGACGACGGCGGCTACGTCGCCCGCGTCATCAAGCGCCTCGGCCAGAGCGCGCACCGCATCCTCGGCGTGTTCCACGCCGACAAGCGCGGCGGCGGCCGCATCGAGCCGGCTGATCGCAAAGCCCGCCACGATCTTATCGTGCTCTCCGAACATCAGAACGGCGCCCGCGACGGCGATCTCGTCTTCGCCGAACTCGCCCACGGCGCCCGCGCCCATGGCCCCAAGCGCGGCGTCATCAAGGAGATCGTCGGCCAGGAGGATGATCCCCGCGCCGCTTCGATCCTCGCCATCCACACCCACGGCGTGCCGATCGGCTTCACCGAGGACGAAGAAAAGCAGGCGCGCTTCTCCAAAGAGCCCACGCTCGGCAAGCGTACGGATCTGCGCCACCTCCCCCTCGTCACCATCGATCCGGAGGACGCGCGCGATCACGACGACGCGGTGTTCGCGCAAGCCGACGATGATCCCAAGAACAAGGGCGGCTGGCGCGTCTGGGTCGCCATCGCCGACGTCGCCGCCTATGTGACGCCGGGCTCGCCGCTCGATCACGGCGCGCTGAAGCGCGGCAACTCCACCTATTTCCCCGATCGCGTCGCGCCGATGCTGCCGGAACGGCTGTCGGCGGATTTGTGCTCGCTGATGGACAATGTCGATCGCGCCTGCATGGCCGTCGAAATGGTGTTCAACGCGCAAGGCGCAAAGATCAGCCACCGCTTCGCGCGCGGCCTGATGCGCTCGGCCGCGACGCTCTCCTACCAGCAGGCGCAGGACGCCATCGACGGCAAGCCGGACGAAGCGACTGCGCCGTTGCTCGATGCCGTGCTGAAACCGCTCTGGGGCGCCTATGCCTGCGTGAAGCAGGGCCGCGATGCGCGTGCGCCGCTTGAGATCGACGCGCCAGAGCACAAGATCGTCTTCGACGACAAGGGCCGCGTCGCCGGCGTCAAGCGCCGCGAGCGCTTCGATGCGCACAAGCTCATCGAAGAGTTCATGATCCAGGCCAATGTCTGCGCCGCCGAGACGTTGGAGCAGAAGCGCACGCCGCTGCTCTATCGCGTGCACGATCAGCCGAGCGAGATGAAGCTCGCGGCGCTGCAGGATTTCCTCCCCACGATCGGCCTGTCATGGGCCAAAGGCCAGGCCGTCACCGCCGCGCGCTTCAACCGCATCCTTGCACACGCCGCCGAAACCGAGCACGCCGAAATCGTCAACGAGGTGATCCTGCGTACGCAGGCGCAGGCGATGTACGCGCCCGAGAATATCGGCCATTTCGGCCTCAACCTGACTCACTACGCCCATTTCACATCGCCCATCCGCCGCTACGCCGATCTCATCGTCCACCGCGCGCTGATCAAGGCCCTGAAGCTCGGCCCCGATGGGCAGACGGAGGAAGAGGCCGCACGCCTGGAAGAGATCGGCGAACACATCACCATGTGCGAGCGCCGCTCCATGGCCGCCGAGCGCGACGCGACCAGCCGCTATATCGCAAGCTTCCTCGCCGATCGCGTCGGCGCCGTGTTCGAAGGCAAAGTCTCCGGCGTCACCCGCTTCGGGCTCTTCATTCGCCTCGACGACACCCAGGCCGACGGGCTCGCGCCCATCTCCACGCTGGGCCCCGAACGCTGGATCCATGACGAGAAGGCTCACGCCCTCGTCGGCGAACAATCCGGCGCTCGCTTCCAGCTCGGCATGAGCGTGGAGGCGCGCCTGGAGGAGGCGACGCCCGTATCCGGCGGCCTCTTGTTCCGTGTACTGACAGACCCGCTCCCCCCGCCCCCCGGCTGGCGCCGCCCCCGGCCAAGCCGCCAGATCGTGCGCGACGTGCGCAGCTTCCGGAAGAAGCGCCGGTAGCGTCAAAAGGATTGGGGAAGGAGATCCCTTCTCCCCCGCGAGGGGGAGAAGGTGTCCCCGCGCAAGCGGGGACGGATGAGGGGGCGCGTCTCAGCTTGAACACCCCACCCTCATCCGGCGCTGCGCGCCGCCTTCTCCCGCCCATGGCGGGAGAAGGAAATCCCCTTCCCTAGTCCCTCATCCCCAATCTCCATTCCCTACGCCGCCCACCCCGCTTGCCTCCCCCAACGGCGCCCGTGCAGACTCGCCCCATGGCCATTGACCGCGATGACGCGCCCTTCGACCCGAAGGATCCCTCCCTCCCGCGCCGCGCGCCGCGCCCGCGCCATGCGGCCACGCTCATTCTCGTGCGGAACGGCAAAGTCCTGATGGGCCAGCGCTCCAAGGGCCACGTGTTCATGCCCGACAAATGGGTGTTTCCCGGCGGCCGCGTCGATCCTGCTGACAGAATGGCGCCCGCCTTGAGCGAGCTTGCCGCCGAAACCGAAGCCCTTATCCGCAAGGGCGCAAAGCGCAGCCCGCGCGCCTTCGCGCTCGCAGCGGTGCGTGAGACCTTCGAGGAGGCGGGGCTTGTCGTGGGCCGGAAGTCAAAGACTCAAGTGAAGGCGCCGCAAGCCTGGGCGCACTATTGCGCGTGCGGCGCGGCGCCCGAACTGGCCAAGCTCGCCTTCATCGCGCGCGCGATCACCCCGCCCTATCGCCCGCGCCGCTTCGATGCGCACTTCTTCATGGCGAACGCCGACGATGTGCTGCTCGATGATCGCCCCATCGGCGGCGGCGAAGAATTGCTGCATACGGAATGGTTCGCGCTCGATGACGCGCTCGCGCTCGATCTGCCGAACGTCACACGCTTCGTGCTCGGCGAAGTCAGGGCGCGCCTCGCCGGCGAAGCGCTCGCGCCGCCTTTCCTGCGCTGGACGCGCAGCGGCCACCGCATGGATCGGCTTTGAGCGACGCGGCCAAGCCGCGCGAACTGAGCCTCGTCGCCGCGATCGGCGCCACAGCCTTCTCTGCCGCCGCGTTCGGCGTGCAGATGCCGCTGGTGTCGCTGACGCTCGACGACTGGGGCCTGACCGCCGCCGAGATCGGCGTCTTCACGCTTGCGGCGGCGCTCTCCACCCTGGCGATGACGCCGCTTGTGCCGCTGATGCTCTCGCGCGTGAGCGTACGCATGGCGATGGGCGGCGCCTGCGCGGCGATGGCGGCGAGCTTCGTGCTGTTCGATGCGCTGCGCGGCTTGGAGGCCTGGTTTGCGCTGCGCCTCGTCATGGGGCTCGCCCTGACCGTGATCTTCGTCGCCGGCGAAGCCTGGATTCTGGAGCGCAAGCCGGAGACGGGCGGCGGCTTCGTGCTCGGCGTCTATGCCTCCACGCTCGCCGGCGCGATCGCGCTTGGCGGCTTTGTCGTGGCCTGGCTGGGCCATACGGGGGCGCCGGTGATCTGGGCGGGCGCTGCGCTGGCCTTGGGCGCGCTCTTGCCGCTTTGCCTTCCCGGGCGGGGGCTCACCGCGCCCGACGCCGAGGCCGCCCGCCCCTCCGCGCTCCTGCGCCGGATCGGCGCCGCGCCCATCATCATGCTCGCCCCGTTCGCGATGGGCGCGATCGAGACCGCGGCCTACACGCTCCTGCCCGTCTACGCCCGCCGGGTGGGCTTCGACGATCAGATCGCCGCCTACACCATCGCCGCCTGCGGCCTGGGCAATTTGCTGCTGCAGCCCGCCATCGGCTGGACGGCCGACCGGCTCGGCGCGCGGACGACTTTGCTCTTCTGCGCCTTGGCCGGCGCGGTCCTGCCCCTCGTGATCGCCTCCGCCGGCGGCGCAGCCTTAGGCCTCCTTGGCCTCATCTTTCTCTATTCCGGCCTCGTCACGGGGCTCTACACGATTGGTTTATTAGCTCTTTCGGCGCGTTTTTCGGGAGCGGAACTCGCCAGCGCCAACGCCGCCTACGCCCTCGCCTACGGCCTCGGCGGAGTCCTGGGGCCGGCCGTGGCGGGGATCGCGTTCTCTGGCGGCGGACCGCTCGGGTTCATGGCGGCGCTGGCCGCCATGGCGGGCGTCTACCTTGTCGTTCTGGCGTTCGCCCCGTGCGGTCGCGCGGCGGATTGACTTTGCAGGCCCCTGCCATCATTTTCCGCGCCTTCGTTTTCAGCCCCAACCGGGACCCGCCGCCATGGCCAAGCCGACCGTCATCAAGATCCGCCTCAATTCCTCGGCCGACACCGGCTATTTCTACGTGACCAAGAAGAATCCGCGCACGAAGACGGAAAAGCTGAAGCTCAAAAAGTATGATCCGATCGCGCGCAAACACGTCGAATTCGTCGAAGGCAAGATCAAATAGGCGGGGCCGCCGTCTTCCAGCCCGTAACGCGCGGCCCTAAGCCGCCCTTACCG
Source organism: Hydrogenophilaceae bacterium (assembly GCA_013389015.1). Taxonomy (GTDB): domain Bacteria; phylum Pseudomonadota; class Alphaproteobacteria; order Caulobacterales; family Aquidulcibacteraceae; genus CADEEL01. The sequence goes on from JACAEE010000124.1 coordinate 36,849, forward strand.
GCCGGCGCCCCACAACGCGATTGCGCCCGCCGCGTTTGGCTTGGTAAAGCGCCTCGTCAGCGCGTTTCAGCAGCGTCTCCGCCGTTTCGTCGCGTCCCTCAGTGGCGGCGACGCCGATCGACACCGTCACATCGAGCCGTTCGCGCCCGCCGGCGACGATGAACGGCGCGCCGGCGATGAGGCGCCTGAGCCGCTCGCCCGCCAGGCACGCGACATCGCCCGACGTCTTGGCCATCACCACCGCGAACTCCTCCCCGCCCATGCGGCAGGCGAAGTCGTTCGGGCGCACGTTCGAGCCCATCCGCGCCGCAAACTCGCGCAGCACTTCATCGCCCACGTCGTGGCCATAAGTGTCGTTGACGCGCTTGAAGTGATCGATGTCGCAGATCATCACCGCGACCTGGTCGCCCCCGCAGCTCGCGCGCAGCACCAGCGGCTCCAATTGCGTCATCAGGAAGCGGCGGTTGAAGAGCCCGGTGAGCTGATCGGTGACGGCAAGTTCGAGCCCCTGATCGAGCGTCTCGCGCAGCGCATCCATGTAGCGCTTGCGCCGCACCAACGTGCGCACGCGCGCCGCGAGTTCTTCAGAATCGACCGGCCGCTGGATGAAATCGTGCGCGCCGAGATCGAGCGCGCGCAGCATGCGTTCGGGCTCGCCCGCGTCGGTGACCGCGAGAATCGGCAGATGCCGCGTCGGCTGGCCCGAGCGCATTTTTGCGATCACGCGGAAGCCGTCGAACGTGCGCGCCGCAAGCGAAACAATGAGCAGGTCCGGCCCGCCGGAGAAGTGCGACGCCGGCTCGTCATAGCGCGCGCAGGCATGCTCGGCCTGGAGGGCCTGGGCGATCCGCCGCGATTGGCCTTCATTGTCGTCGACGATCAGAATCTGCGCCGGCGCCTGCGCCTTCGCTTCGATCACGTCGCTGCGCCGCTCCGCATCGATCACGCCGAGCCGCGCGCCATTGGCTTCGCGCGTGCGCAATTCGTCGATCACGACCTTGAGCCGCGCCAGGCTTTTCACCCGCGCCAGAAGCTGCACGTCGTCGATCGGCTTGGTGAGAAAATCATCGGCGCCGGCCGAGAGGCCGCGCAGCCTATCCTCGCGCTGGTTGAGCGCGGTGATCAGGATCACCGGGATGTGGCGCGTATCGAGGCCGTCCTTGAGGCGCTGGCACACCTCGAACCCATCCATGCCCGGCATCATCACATCGAGCAGCACGATGTCGGGCCGCTCCTGACGCACCTTCGCCAGCGCCTCCTCGCCGCGCGCCGCGGTGATGACGTCGAAATACTCGGCCGTGAGCTTGGCCTGGAGGAGCCGCACATTGGCTTCGTTGTCGTCGACGACGAGGACGCGGGCGCTCATTGCGCGCTCAGCCGATGAAGCGTCGGACAGTTTCGAGGAACGTCGTCACCGAGATCGGCTTGGAGAGATAGGCCTCGCAGCCGCGCTCGCGAATCCGCTGCTCGTCGCCGCGCATGGCGAAGGCGGTCACCGCCAAGACCGGAATCGCCTTGAGTTCGGGATCGGCTTTGAGCCGCTCCGTGACTTCGAGCCCGGAGATTTCGGGAAGCTGGATGTCCATGACGATGAGGTCCGGCCGGTGCTCGCGCGCGAGCGGCACCGCCTGGGCGCCGGTGCGCGTCTTGACCGTGCGATAGCCGAACGCCTCCAACAAATCGTTGAAGAGACGCATATTCAGCTCGTTGTCTTCGACGATGAGGACGGTCTTGGACATGCGCTCTTCGGTCGTTTGCGGCGCCGCGACGCCTGGGCGCGCGGCTCGCGCGGGCGGTTCAACTCTTAACGTCAAGGCATTAACACTCCCTTTTACGACGCCTGCGATCGCCTCGCCAATCAATGACTAAGGCCTTGAATGCGCATCGGAATTGACCTCGGTGGAACCAAGATTGAGGCGGCCTTAATGGATTCGCGGGGCGCCATTCGGGCGCGCCTGCGCATCGCCACGCCGCCCGATTACGAACGCCTGTTGAGCGCCATGGCCGAAGCTGTGGAGGAAGTGGAGAAGGAGGCGGGCGGGGCGCGCGGGCAGGTTGTGGGCGTCGCCATGCCAGGCTCGCTCTCGCCGGTGACGGGCCTCATGCGCAACGCCAATTCGGTGTGGCTGAACGGCAAGCCGCTGAAAGAGGACCTCGAGCGCGTGCTCGCCCGCCCCGTGCGCATGGCCAATGACGCCAATTGCTTCGCGCTCTCGGAAGCGACCGACGGCGCAGGCGCAGGCGCGCCGGTGGTGTTCGGCGTCATCCTCGGCACCGGCTGCGGCGGCGGCGTGGTGGTGGACGGCAAGGTCATTGAAGGCGTCAACGCCATCGCCGGCGAATGGGGCCACACGCCGCTGCCCTGGCCCACGCCGGACGAACTGCCGTTTGAAGCCGATTGGTGCGGCCGCAAGGGCTGCCTGGAGACCTGGCTCTCGGGCTCGGGCCTCGCGCGCTGGGGCTCGAAGATTCTCGGCCGCAGGGCCGACGCCGAAGAGATCGTCGCGCTCTCCCGCAGCGGCGACGCGACCGGCGCGAAGATCATGGACCTCTACGCCGACAAGCTCGCCCGCGCGCTCGCCGTCGTCATCGACATCCTCGATCCCGACGTCATCGTCGCCGGCGGCGGGCTTTCCAATGTCGAGGAGATCTATCCTGCTGTCCGCGCAAAACTCGCGCCCTACGTTTTCTCCGACGTGATCAAGACGCGCTTCGTCAAGAACATGCACGGCGATTCCTCCGGCATCCGCGGCGCCGCCTGGCTGTGGCGGCCCGACGAAATGTAGTCGTGCGACTGGTGCTCGACACCTCGGTGATCGTGAAGGCCGTGCGCAATCAACGCGGCGCCTCGCCTTGGTGACCTTCAACGAAAGTGACTTTGCCCCAGCGACTACTCAGTACGGCTTGGTGACGTCGCGCCCCAGTGCTATTCTTGCTCAGCTGAGAACGAAGCCATGACCAAGCCGTTGACGATCGAGATTGACGAAGCCGCCGCCGATCGGCTCGCCCGAATCGCGCGCGAGTTCGGCGAGACGCCCGAGCAGTTCGCGGCGCAGGCGCTCGCGGCGCGCATCGAATCGTTCGAGGCGAGCGCATTCTTCGCGCGCCGCGCCAAGAACATCGACCGCGAAGCGGCGATCGCGTGGCTGAAGGAATTGCGCGCGCGAGACGGCGCGCCCGAGCCCGACGCCGACGACAGGCTGCCGGCGGACTATACGCCCCCAAAGCTATGACCGGCGCGCTCGTTGGCGCCTCGACGCGCCGCCCGCCATGATCCTGTGCCGCGCCTGCGCCGCATGGAGCGAGAGCCCCTCCCGCTGCAGCGCCTGCGGCGAGAAGGATCGCCTGGTCCAGCATGACGAGATCGGCGCGCTCGCCATCGCCCACATCGATTGCGACGCCTTCTACGCCTCGATCGAGAAGCGCGATGACCCGAGCCTCGAAGGCAAGCCGGTGATCGTCGGCGGCGGCAAGCGCGGCGTCGTCTCCACCGCCTGCTATGTGGCGCGGGCCTATGGCGTGCGCTCCGCCATGCCGATGTTCCAGGCGCTGAAGCTCTGCCCGGACGCGATCGTGCTCCATGGCGGCATGGCCAAATACGTAGAGGAAGGCCGCATCATCAGGAAGATGATGCAGGAGCTGACCCCCCTCGTTGAGCCGCTCTCGATCGACGAGGCGTTTCTCGATCTCTCCGGCACCGAACGCCTGCATGGCGCGGCGCCCGCGCAGTCGCTCGCCCGCCTCCAGGCCCGCATCGAAGAAGAACGCCGCCTCACCGTCTCCGTCGGCCTGTCGTTCAACAAGTTCCTGGCCAAGACCGCCTCCGATCTCGACAAACCGCGCGGATTCTCTGTGATCGGCCGGGCCGAGGCGCTCGATTTCCTCAGCCCACGGAGCGTCTCCACGCTCCCCGGCGTCGGCCCTGCCGGCGCGGCTGCCCTGGAGAAGCAGGGCTATCGCCGCATCGGCGATCTGCGCGCCGCCGGCGAAGCGGCGCTCACCCGCGCGCTCGGCGATTGGGGCCGCAAGCTCTATCGCCTTTCCATCGCCGACGATGATCGGCGCGTCGATCCGGAGGGCGAACGCAAGAGCATTTCGAGCGAAACCACCTTCTTCGCTGACATCTCGGAGCTTGACGCGCTTGAAGACGTTCTCTGGCCGCTGTGCGAGAAGGTCGCCGCGCGCGCGCGCGCTGCGGACATCGCCGGACGGACGCTGACTCTGAAGCTGCGCGACAAGAACTTCCGCACCATCACGCGCCGCATGCAATTCCCCGACCCCACGCTGCTTGCCCACCGCATCTTCGAGGCGGCGCGCGGATTGACCGCGCCCGAAGTCGATGGGCGGAAGGCCTTCCGGCTGATTGGCGTCGGCCTCTCCGACTTCGCGCCCGCCGAAGAAGCTGACAAAGGCGATCTTCTCGACCAGCGCACGCCCAAGATCGCGGCCGCCGAATCCGCCGTCGCCAAGGCCCGCGCCCGCTTCGGCGACGGCGCCGTCGTCACCGGCCGTGCGCTCAAGGGCAAGGACGAGGATGACCGACGCGGTTGAACTCGCCGTCCAATCGGGCCAAATCGACCGCCCGGGGAGGAAGGCATGGCAAGAATTGAAGCGCGGCTTAAGGAATTGGGCATCGTCCTGCCTACGCCGCCGGCGCCGGTGGCGTCTTACGTGCCGTTCACGATCGCCGCGGCCGGCGACGGTCGCCTTGTCCATGTCTCCGGCCAGGTCTCGGTGGACGCGTCCGGCGGGGTGAAGGGCAAGCTCGGCGCGCCGCTGACGCTTGAACAGGGCCAGACTGCTGCGCGGCTGTGCGGCCTCAATCTGCTGGCGCAGCTGCAAGCCGCTTGCGGCGGCGATCTTGATCGCCTGACGCGCGTTCTGAAGCTCACCGGTTTCGTCAATGCGGCGCCCGATTTCGATCCGATTCCGGCGGTGATGAACGGCTGTTCCGACCTCATGGTCGAGGTGTTCGGCGATGCCGGCCGCCACGCGCGCTCAGCCGTGGGCGTGGCCAATCTGCCGCTCGGCTTCGCCGTTGAAGTGGATGGAGTGTTCCAGATCCGATGAGAACGCCGCGGGCGCCCTGGCTGCTTGACTACGCCTACGCCCATCGCGGCCTCTGGCGCCAAGGCGCCGCGCCTGAAAACAGTCTGCCGGCGTTCGCCGCCGCCCGCATGGCGGGCCTCGGCGTCGAGCTCGATGTGCGCATCTCCGCCGACGGCGAGGCGATGGTGTTCCACGATTCCACGCTCGAGCGCATGACCAAGGCCAAGGGCTACACCAACTCGCGCACCGCCGCGGAGCTGTCGCGCCTGCGCCTGCTCGGCCACGAGGCGACGATCCCGACTTTGGCTGAAGCGCTTGACGTCCTTGAAGACACGCCCACGCTTGTGGAGCTAAAGGTCAATCACGGCTCGGAAGGGCCGCTTGAACGGCGCGTCGTCCATGTGCTCGCGCATCATCCAGGGCCGGTCGCGGTGATGAGCTTCAACCCTGCAACGCTCTCCGAGATCGCGGGCCTGGCGCCTGATCTTCCGCGCGGGCTGTTGTGCGAAGGCTGGCGACGCGGCCACGCGCCGCTCTTCCCCTGGACGCGCCGCGCACTTGTACGCGCGTTCACCGAAACCCCTCATCCGCCGCCGGACTTCATCGCCTGCGAAGTGAGCGCGTTGGCCACGTTCGGGCGCCCCGCCGCCGAAACCCTGCGCGCGCCGCTGATCGCCTGGACGGTGCGCACCCGCGCCCAGATCGACCGCGCCGAGCGCCACGCGCACGCCATGATCTTCGAGAACCTCGATCCGGGCCTCGTGCGCCCTGCCCGGACGGAGCTGGTCTGACGTGGACGGCGCTGGCGGCGACATCCGCATCGAGGCCGCGCCCGGCCTCGCCGCGATCGACGAAGCCCAATGGGACGCGCTCGCCAATCCTCCCGGCGCGCCGTTCGATCCGTTCATTTCCTGGGCCTTCCTCGAGGCCGCGGAAAGCGCCGGCTGCGCCACACGCCTGAAAGGCTGGACGCCGCTGCATCTCATCGCCCGCGACCGTGCAGGCGCCATGCGCGGCGCGATGCCGCTCTACCTGAAGAGCCATTCCTACGGCGAATACGTCTTCGATCACGCCTGGGCCGATGCGCTGCACCGCGCCGGCGGGTCGTACTACCCGAAGCTACAGTGCGCGTCGCCCTTCACGCCCGTTCCAGGCCGGCGCCTGCTCGCGCCAGAGCGCGGCGTGCGCAGCGCGCTCGTGGCCGGGTCCGTCGAGCTGATGCGCCAAACGAATGCTTCCTCCGTACACGTCACGTTCGCGGAGAAGAGCTGCGCCGGCGAACTCGCCGATGCGGGCTTCCTCTCCCGCACCGGCGTGCAATTCCACTGGTTCAATCAGGGCTACCGCGACTTCCAGGACTTTCTCGATTCGCTGAGCTCGCAGAAGCGCAAGAACCTGCGCAAGGAGCGCGCAAGCGCCCACGCCGCCTGCGAGGTCGTGACGCTCACGGGCCACGAGATCGCTGAGCACGACTGGGATTTCTTCTTCGCCTGCTACATGGACACGGGCTCGCGCAAGTGGGGCAGCCCCTACCTCAACCGCGCCTTCTTCTCGCTGATCGGCGAGCGGCTGCGCGAGCGCATCGTCTTGTTCGTCGCGCGCGCGGGCGGCCGGCCCGTCGCCGCCGCGCTCAACCTGGTCGGAGACGAGGCCATCTATGGCCGCTATTGGGGGCGCCTCGAAGACATCCCGTTTCTGCATTTCGAACTCTGTTATTACCAGGCGATCGACTATGCGATTGCGCACGGCCTGAAGCGCGTGGAGGCGGGCGCGCAGGGGGAGCACAAGCTCGCGCGCGGCTATGCGCCGGTCCCCACTTATTCCGCCCACTGGATTGCGCACCCGGGCCTACGTCACGCCGTCGCGCGTTATCTCGAAAGCGAGACGCCCGCGGTCGCCGAGGAAATCGAAATCCTCTCCGACCACACGCCGTTCAAGAAGCCGCCGCCGATCGGCTGACCGGCTCAACCCTTCTCCCAAGCAAGCGCGAGCAGGCGCTTCACCTCGCCGTCCACATCTTTGGGCGTCATGAGCGCGAGCAACGCGCTGTGCCGCTCCGCCCACGGACGTTTCTTCATCGGCGAAAGCCGCGCGCTTTCGCTGACCGGCAGCGGCAGGCCGAGTTCCGCGCCGCCGTCCTTGGTCGGCAGGATCGCGGCGAACTGCACCTTGCGCGAGAAGCTCACGAACGTCTTGCGCGGCCCGATCACCGCCTCGGGCCATGCCTTGCGCACAAGCTTGGCCACGGCCTCGTAGATCGCGCGCGCGTTCTCGTCAGTGAAGAGCTGGTCGAGCAGCGCGTCGGGCTCGTCCCACCCGGGACCGTCCGGGAACGCCTCGGCGAGGATCTGCGCGGCGCGGTTGACGCCCAGCCCGTACTTCTCCTTGAGCCATTGGACGCGCTTCTTCGGCGTCGTTTCCGGACAGGTCTTGGCGATCTTGACCCATTGCGCCAGCGTCTTTCCGGTGTCCCTCTCGAGCCCTGCGGCCACGGAGGCGAACCATTTTTGCTGCCGCTCGGTCAGCGTCGCATCGGTCTTGCGCGCCATCTCTGTCTCCCTCGGCCGCTTTCTCTGCTAAAACATTTCGGCCCCAACGCTAAGAGGCCCCAACGCTAAGAGAGGATCGCATGAGCCTGCACGGCGCCTATGACGATGAGAACATCTTCGCCAGGATTTTGCGCGGCGAAGCGCCCTGCGCCAAGGTGTTCGAGGACGATGTCGCGCTGGCGATGATGGACCTCTTCCCGCAATCGCGCGGCCACACGCTGGTGCTGCCCAAGGGTGTTCGCGCGCGCAATCTCCTGGAGCTGCCGCCCGAAGCGGTCGGGCCGTTGGCGCAGCGTGTGCAGCGCTTGGCCGTCGCCGTGGAGAAGGCGCTGAAGCCTGACGGGATCGTCGTCATGCAGTTCAACGGCGCGCCCGCCGGCCAGTCCGTCTTCCACCTGCACTTTCACGTCATCCCGCGCTGGCAAGGCAAGCCGATGCTCGGCCACGGCCAAGCCAAGATGGCTGACAAGGACGACCTCGCCGCGCTCGCGGCACAGATCGCCGCGGCGATGTGATAGGTGAAACAGGGACTGGGGATCATCCTATTCCCTATGCCCTCACTCGATCTCTTCCAGCCGGAACACCTCGCCGTCGAAATCGGTCACGTAAAGATTGCCGATCGCGTCTTCCCCGAAGCTTGAGATCTGATTGAGCGTCGCTCCGCTCGGCGCCCAGCTCTGCGTGCGCTCGGTGAATTGCGTGTTGGCGATCGTCGTCCCTTGCGCGACGGCGCTGACCGGGAACGAAAACACGCGCTGGGTGATGAAGTCGCCGAAGATGTATTCGCCGCGCAAGCTCGCAATCGGCCCGCGATAGACCACCCCGCCCGTCACCGAGCGCCCAGCGGGCGCGCCGGTCGTGGATGTATGCGGATATTCCGCGATCGGCGGCGTCAGGCCCGCCGTGGCGCCGCCGGCGAAGATCTGTGTGCCTTCAAGGATGTTCCAGCCATAATTCCTTCCCCCGTCGCCCGGCCGCACGAGATCGATCTCCTCGATCGCGCCTTGTCCGACATCGCCGATATAGAGATTGCCGTTGGCGCGGTCGAAGCTGGCGCGGAACGGGTTGCGCAGGCCGTAGACCCACGCTTCCGGCGCGCCGCCGCTGGTCGCGAACGGATTGGAGGGCGGAATCGCATAGTCGCGGTCTGGATCGCCCGGAAAGGCGTCCGTACGCGGGTCGATGCGCAGGATCTTCCCGAACAGCGTGTTCGGATTCTGTCCGTTCCCGTCGGGATCGCCCGACCCGCCGCCGTCGCCGATCGCGATATGGAGGAGCTGGTTGGCGTCAAACCCGATCCAGCCGCCGAGATGGTTGGTGCGCGGATGCTGAAGCGCGAAGACGACGTCGCCGGCGCTTGAGCCGACTTGATAGCGGCGCACCTGGATGACGCCGCTCGGCGTCACCAGGAACACGTAATAGCGCCCGCTGGTCGCAAAATCCGGCGCCGCGGCGAAACCCAACAGCCCGCGCTCGCCGTCCGTGGCGATCTCGGTCGACACGTTGAGGATCGGCGTCGCCTCCACAGCGCTCGTCGCCGGCGTGAACACGCGCACCAGCCCGCCGCGCTCGACCACGAACATCCGCCCCGAGCCGTCGCCGCGATCGGCGACGAACAGCGGCTGCGACAGCCCTTGCGCGCGCCGCCGCCACGCGATGGCGCCGCTGACGTTCGTGACTGTGATCGCGACATTGAGCGCGACCGACGCCTGCCCGTCCGAGGCCGCGATCGTGACGAGGTAGATATTGTCCCCGTTGGCGTCGCTCGGCGCCTCGAAATCCGGCGGACTGGCGAAGCTCAGCGCCCCGCTCGTCGCGTTGATGGAGAACCGCCCCGCGTCCGCCCCGCCGGAGATGGAGAATGTGATCGTGTCTCCGTCGGCGTCGGTCGCGGTCGCCGTGTAGACCGCGCCGGCGCTGTTCTCGGGAACGCTCGCGGCGTTCGCCGAGGTGAAGCTCGGCGCGCTGTTGCCGCCGCCGCCTCCGCCTCCGCCGCCGCTGCAGGCCGCCAACGCCAGCGCCGCAAGCGCCGCCAATCCCTGCCGCATGGGCTGCTCCTTCGGAACCCCGCCTCTTCCGATTCCGATGCTAGTCGGGAATGGACGGCCCGCAAAAGCGCGCGTGCGCAGCGCGATCACATTCGTGTGCGCGCCGTCAGGGGCCGGCGCCGCGCGGATTGCGCACGACGAAGCCGTATCCGCCCGTCGCCGGCGTCGGCGTGAACGCCACATCCGCCAGGACGCGCTGCCCGCACATGCGCAGGGTCCATTCCTCGTCCCAGGGACTCGTCCAATCGTCAGTGCGGGGCGGGGCGCGCGTGATCCGCGTATCGACCACCAGGAAATCCTCCCCTTGCCCGGCCGGGCACGTCGTGACCGCCCCCGCCGCGCCCGCGAGCGGCATCAACATCGAGCGCACTACGCCGTGCGACACGCGCGAAGCCCCGGGAACGGAGGGCGCGACCACGGGCTGATCCGTTCCCGGCTGTCGCGCGGCGATCAGGTTGCGCATGCTGATCCTCCCGCAGCCGCTGGCTTCGATGCTCTCGCGCCAGACCAGCGCGGCGGCCTCCGGCCCAATGCCGAGCGCCATCGGATCCATCGGATCGACCATGCGCAGATAGGGATCAAAACGCACCGGCCGCAGCGAGACGGCCTCGCATGGTCCATAGGATGTCGTGAAATCCTGCACCGCCGCCGCGCGCACCGCCGCGACATAGGCGCTCTGCGCCATGCCGCCGAGCAGTTCGGCCGGCCGCGCCGGCAATGTGAAGGCGGCCGCCGGCGCCGCCGGCTGGGCATTCGCCTTCTCCTGCGTTGGCCCGCACGCGCCCAAGGCGCATGCGATCAGGAGCGCAATGATCCCCCTCATGAAATCCCCCTTCGTCCCCGCCTGTCGTAGACAGGCGCTTGCGAAAAGAAAACGGCGCTCCCTGAAAGGAGCGCCGTTTCGCTGCTGCTGGGCGAACCGCTACGCCGTCGCGGGCCGCTTGGCGGGCGGGGGCGCGGCCGGCGGCTGTTCCGGGAAGTACTGGAACGCGAGCTTGTCGGCGTCGGCCTGGTCGATGTCGATCTTCACCAGGCCGCCATGCTTCAGCTTGCCGAACAGAAGCTCGTCCGCCATCGGCTTCTTCACCTGCTCCTGGATGATCCGCGCCAGCGGCCGCGCCCCGAAGCTCTCGTCATAGCCGCGCGTCGCGATCCAATCGGCGGCGCGATCGGTGATCTCGATCGTGACATTGCGCTCTGACAGCTGCGCCTCGAGCTGGATGATGAACTTCTGCACGACGTTGCGCACGATCTCCGGCGGCAAGCCGTTGAAGTGGATCGTGGCGTCAAGCCGATTGCGGAACTCCGGCGTGAACAGGCGTCTGATGGCTTCTTCGTTCTCGTGATCCTTCTTGCCCGCGCCGAAGCCGATTCCCTGCTTGGCCGCGTCCGCGGCGCCCGCATTCGTCGTCATGATGAGGATCACGTTGCGGAAGTCGACCTTCTTGCCGTTCGCGTCGGTCAAGACGCCGTGGTCCATCACTTGCAACAGGATGTTGAACAGGTCCGGATGCGCCTTCTCGATCTCGTCGAGCAGCAGCACGCAATGCGAATGCTGGTCGACGCCGTCGGTCAAGAGCCCGCCCTGATCATAGCCGACATAGCCGGGAGGCGCGCCGATCAGGCGCGAAACGGTGTGCCGCTCCATGTATTCGCTCATGTCGAACCGCAGGAGCTCGATGCCCATGACATTGGCGAGCGAGCGGGCGACTTCCGTCTTGCCCACGCCGGTGGGGCCGGCGAACAGATAGCATCCGATCGGCTTGTGCGGCTCGCGCAGGCCCGCGCGCGCCATCTTGATGGCGGCGGCGAGGTCCTCGATCGGCTTGTCCTGCCCGAACACCACCCGCTTGAGGTCCGCCTCGAGGCTCGAGAGCATCTCGGCGTCGTTCTTCGATACGGATTTGGGGGGAATGCGCGCCATCCGCGCCACCACCGCCTCGACGTCCTCGACGCCGATCACTTCCTTCCGCTCCTCGGGCTTCAGCAGCATCATCGAGGCGCCGGTCTCGTCGATCACATCAATCGCCTTGTCCGGCAGCTTGCGGTCGCCGATGTGGCGCGCGGAGAGCTCCACCGCCGCCTTGACGGCCTCATCGGTGAACTTCACCTTGTGATAGTCTTCGAAATACGGCTTGAGCCCGTTCAGGATCTTGATCGAGTCCGGGATCGTCGGCTCGTTCACGTCGATCTTCTGGAACCGGCGCGCCAGCGCGCGGTCCTTCTCGAAATGCTGGCGGTATTCCTTATAGGTGGTCGAGCCCATGCAGCGGATCTGGCCGCTCTGCAGCGCCGGCTTCAGCAGGTTCGACGCGTCCATCGCTCCGCCGCTCGTCGCGCCGGCGCCGATGACGGTGTGGATCTCGTCGATGAAGAGGATGGAATTGGGATGGTTGTCCAATTCCTTCATCACGCTCTTCAGGCGCTCTTCGAAATCGCCGCGATAGCGCGTGCCGGCCAGAAGCGCGCCCATGTCGAGCGAGAAGATCGTAGCCTCGGCCAGAACTTCGGGCACCTGCTTCTCGACGATCTTGCGCGCCAGCCCTTCCGCGATCGCGGTCTTGCCCACGCCCGGATCGCCGACCAGGAGAGGGTTGTTCTTCTGGCGCCGGCACAGGATCTGGATTGAGCGCAGCACCTCCGCCTCGCGCCCGATCAGCGGGTCGATCTTGCCGTCTTTGGCTTTCTTGTTGAGGTTCACGCAATAGGCGGCGAGCGCCTCCGAGCCTTGCTTGACGACGCGCTCGCCGTCCTCGCCTTCGCTGGCGCCGCGCGCCGGCCGCGAGGCCGAAGCGCCGGGCCGCTTGGCGAGCCCGTGGGAGATGTAGTTGACGGCGTCATAACGGGTCATGTCCTGCTCTTGCAGGAAATAGGCGGCGTGGCTTTCCCGTTCCGAGAAGATCGCGACGAGGACGTTGGCGCCCGTCACTTCGCGCTGGCCGCTCGAATCGACATGCAGCATTGCGCGCTGCAGCACGCGCTGGAAGCCCGCCGTCGGCCGCGCCTCTTCCTGGTCGCCATGCTCGACGACCAGATTCTCCAGCTCGTCGTCGAGATAGTTCTCGAGATTGATCCGCAGCTTATCGAGATCGACCTTGCAGGCCGTCATCACCTGCGCAGCGTCGTCGTCGTCGATCAGCGAGAGCAGCAGGTGCTCCAGCGTCACATATTCGTGCCGGTGCTCGTTCGCGAGCGAGAGCGCCCGCCGGAGGGTCTGTTCGAGCGTGCGCGAGAAGGTCGCCATTTCAGTCCTTTTCCATCGTGCATTGCAGCGGGTGTTCGGCCCGCCGCGCGAGATCCAGAACTTGCGCCACCTTCGTCTCCGCGACTTCGTAGGTGTAGACGCCGCACAGCCCCACGCCGTTCTGGTGGACATGAAGCATGATCCGCGTGGCCTCCTCACGGCTCTTGTTGAAGCACCGCTCCAAGACATAAACGACGAACTCCATCGGGGTGTAATCGTCGTTCAGCAGCAGGACCCGGTAGAGCGCCGGTTTCTTGGTCCGCGTGCGCGTTTTGGTGGCGATCCCGGTTTCCCGCCCGGACCGGCCTCCCTCGCCGTCGGCGTCGTCATTGTCGTCGAAGGGCTCGTCAGCCATCGAACTGGTCAACCATCCTCACACGCATCCGCGGGACGCCGACGTCGCGAACGCGCGCCCCGCCTGATCGATAATCTATGGATTGGGTGTGTTAATGGAAGACCTTGACTTCGGGTTCGCTGCGCCGCTGCTGCGCAAGCGGCCGGCGACGGCGCCTCACAGCCGGGGAAACAGCATCCGTCGCATCACCCTGAACATCGCCACGCCCAGCGCGATGAGCGGCGTGAGGACCACCGCCGAGGAGGCGAAGCCGAACAGAAAGCTGGACGTAGCCCCCTCCGCCTCGTCCCCGCCGGAAAGCCCGATCAGCGCCGAGATCGCCGCCGAGGCGCCAAGCAAAGCAAGGAATTCCTTGCTGAAATAGGCTGCGCTCTCCTTGCCGACGAACCGCCCGGAAAGGTGCAGCAGCGTCCGCGACAGCGCCGAGAAGGCGAATGCGAAGAGGGTCGAATAGAGCAGCGCATTGGTGCGCCCGACGAATCCGAAGCCCTCGCCGCGCTGCCCTTCGGGCGACACATAGACGATCCCGCCGATGGCGAGGCCGATCAGAGCGCTGAACGCCCAGAATTTCCACGTCCGGCTGAATCGCGGCCGGGATGGCGAGACGATGCTCGGCTCCATGGCGGAATGCTACCAGGGGGAGGATTAACGACATAGCCTCGCGCGCGGAGGCCCGCGTGGGGCAGGACCTGGGCGGCAGAAAGGCCCGGCCGTCTCCGGCGGGGCCTTCGATTTCGCCGAGGGGCGGCGCCTTAGCGGCCGACTTGCATGAGGTGCGAGACGGCGCTCATGCGCTCGTTGATCGGCTTGAACGCGTCCTTGGCCACGCCCTGGAGGACGTCGGACACGTTGTTCAGTTCAGCGACATAAGCGTCGAACGAGGAGCGGGCGTACTCCGTTTGCTTCTCGACGAATTCCTGGACGCTCTTGGACGCCATCAGCGATTTCGCGGCCGCAACATGCTTTTCCATGGCCGTCTTGGAGAAGGCCACGGCGCGGGCGGAGAGGGCTTCAACGCCCTTTTGGGTGGCGGTCGCCGAAGCGATCATCGCTTCGAGGTTCTGCTTGCCGAAGGCGCCCATTTCCGACATCGCCGCGATGCCCCGGTCGACATTCTCGCGGAACGCCTCGCTGGAGGCGGTCGAAACGGATTCGAAGGCGTTGCGGGCGGCGTCTGTGGTCTTGCGCGCGGCGGTCGTCTTGGCGGTCGCCATGGTGAAGGAACTCCTGTGAGAGGGGGGCTGACGCCCCGATTTGGCGTGGCGGAAGGTTAATTCCTGTGTCTTTTTTCCCGACGGGGACATGCGCCCCCGGCAGGATGTTCCTCATATGAATTGCTGCACCTGCGAAGTCAAGCGGTTTTTTGTGCGCCGCACAAAAACCATTTGGTTCGCCTGTGAATTGACCTCTCCGGCCCCGTTTTCCGGGCCTTCAACTCCTTGATCCGGCGTGCAGACAAAGTGCAGCATCCGCAGCGAGGGCCGCTTGCGCGGCGCCGCAGGATTGGTCAATCCTGGCGCCGGCGGGGGTGGTAACGACTCTGTAAGCTGCGCGGCATAGCGTTTGCCTGGAAAAGTCCGCGACTACGAGGGGACGGACGCCGATGACGCATTTGGGACGACGCACTGCAGCCGTTTCCGGCGCCCGCCGCGCCGCTGTGTTCGGCGCGGCGCTGGTGGTGATTGCGGCGTCCTCGCCGGCCTTCGCGCAGACCAACGACCGCTACGCCGCCATCGTGATCGATGTGGAGACTAACGAGGTCCTCCACGCCGACCAGGCCGACGAGCAGCGCTATCCCGCCTCGCTCACAAAGATGATGACGCTCTATATGCTGTTTGAAGCGATGGAGCGGGGCGAAATCGGGCTCGAAGACCGGCTGACCGCGTCGCGCTTCGCCTCGCGCCAGCCGCCGTCGCGCCTGGGCGTGCGCCGCGGCGACACGCTGACCGTGGAACAGGCCATCAACGCCCTGGTCGTGCAATCGGCGAACGATGTGGCCGTGATGGTCGCCGAACGTCTCGCCGGCAGCGAAGCCGCCTTCGCCGAACAGATGACGCGCCGCGCTCGCCAGCTCGGCATGGAGCACACCCGCTTCATGAACGCGAGCGGCCTGCCGAATCCGCGGATTCGCACCACCGCGCGCGACATGGCGACGCTCTCCATCGCCATCTGGCGCGATTTTCCTCAGTACTACCACGTCTTCCAAACCCCCTCGAATTCCTGGCGCGGCCGCGAGGCGCGCAACCACAATCGGCTCCTCGGCGCCGTCGAGGGCGTTGATGGGATCAAGACCGGCTACACCCGCGCTTCGGGCTTCAATCTCGCCACTGCTGCGGTGCGGGACGGCCGCCGCGTCGTCGCCGTCGTCATGGGCGGGTCGAGCGCCGCCGCGCGCGACGCCCAGGTCGCCTATCTGATCGAGGGCGCCTATGAAGAGCTCGCCCGCCGCGAGGTCCTGGGAACGGACGTCGCCATGACCAGCCGCCCGGTCCAGAGCGTCACCGCCACGTTCGAGGCCGACGGCGCCGTCGTCGCCCGCCCCGGCGACTCAAGCGTGATCCAGCTCTCCGGCCCCGTGGGCCCCCTGCGCGGGCCGCTCGACCGGCGCATGACCTCCTACGCCGCCCAGGGCGACGTCGACCCGATGGCGATGGAGGAGCAGGCGGCCGATTCCGCGGAAGTCGAGCCGGACCAAGGCGAGTAGTCAGCCTACGAATATTCCGCCTACGGAATGTTTCTTACTTCCGCAGCAAGGCGTCGCGCGCCGCGCTCAGCTTGGCCGCTTCCTCTGTCGATCCGCCGAGGTCGGGATGCGCGCGCGCCATCTTGCGCCGGTAGGCTGAACGGATGTCCGCCTCGCTCGCGCCCGGAGGAACGCCCAGAATTGCACGCGCCTGCGCATCGCTCATCGTATAGCCCCTCTTCGGCGGCGCCGACGATTGCGCGCGAGCCCGTTCCCGCTTCGGTTCGGCGATGAATGCTCGCGTCGACCACGCATAAAGCGCAACCGCCGCAGCGCCGAACGCGAGCGCGATCCACATCGCCCCGCGCGCCGCAAAGAGAATCGCAGCGCCGGCGAGGATTATAGCCGGCGCAAAGCGTGAAACGGAGCGCCGATGCGCCCCGCCCAGCCGGAGCATGAACAATCCTGCGAATACGGCTGCGACGAGCAGGATAAGGGGCGCAAGCAGCGACATCGGGAAAGCGTTTCGATTCAGATATAATGATCTCGCCGCCGCGCGCGAGGCTCAAAAGCGCAGCGCTTCGCCCTCGAAGCCCGGCAGCTTGAGCGCGATGAAAAGGTCGCGCAGCTCCTGGCGCGCCGCCAGATGCGTCATTTTGAGCCCCCCGCCCTCGCGATCGAGGTCGAGCAAGGTCAGTCCCTGCAAGAACAACTCGCGGAAGATCACCCGCTCTGAAAGCCCGGGCACGATGCGGAACCCGATCCGCCCCGACAGAGTCTTGAGCGCATCGCCGACGGCCTGCTTGTTTTTGGCTTCGATGCGGCTCGTGGCGGTGCGGTTGCGCAGCACGACCCAGTCGATCGCCCGCCCGGTCGCTTGCGCCTTGCGCTTCCGGCACTCCCACACCCACTCGCTATAGATGCTGGGACGCACCTCGTCCGGCGAACCTGTGCTGACCGCGCCCAGGAGGTCGAAATCGACGAAGCTGTCGTTCATCGGCGTGACCAGCGTGTCGGCTTCCGCATGTGCGGCGCGCGAGATGTGGCAATCCCCTGCCGGCACGTCGATCACGATATAGTCGCACGTCGCTGCGAGCCGCTTCATCGCCACCGCGAGCGCGGCCTCGTCCTCCATGTCCGCCACATCGGCGTCCCGCGAAGCGCTGAGGCCAATGTCGAGCATCTGCGGCGCGGCGAGATTGGCGCCCTGCGCGGCGATGGTGGCGGCGCGGTTCTCCACATAGCGCGTCAGCGTGCGCTGGCGCACGTCCAGATCAAGCGCCCCGGTGCGCTTGCCCATGCGCATCAGCGCCACTGCAAGGTGCATCGCGATGGTGGATTTGCCCGCGCCGCCCTTCTGGTTGCCCACGACGATGACATGCGCGGAAAGCGCATCGGCTTCGGGGCTGAGCCGGGGACGGGGGAGTTCGATGGTCACTTTTAGGCACCCCGCCGCTTGGGGCGCCTTAACCCGTCTGTGCTGCGACGCGCGACCATGCCCCAGACTCTCTGTCGATCAGGTTAAGGCCCGCTTAAATCAGCTTGACGAAACCATGACGGCTTCGCCATCGAACACGGATGCGCGAACCCATCATCGTCCGCAGCATCGCCGATCTGCGCGCCGTCATTAACGTCTGGCGCCGCGAGGGGCGCCGCATCGGCCTGGTGCCGACCATGGGGGCGCTGCACGAAGGCCACCTGTCGCTGGTGCGCCTGGCGCGCACGCACAGCGATCGCGTGATCGCCTCGCTGTTCGTCAATCCCAAGCAATTCGCGGCGCACGAGGACCTCGACCGCTATCCCCGCGACGAGGCAGGCGATGCGGCGAAGCTGGCGAGCGCCGGCTGCGACCTCCTGTTCGCGCCGCAGCCGGCCGAAATGTACCCCGCAGGCTTCGCCACCGCCGTTTCGGTCTCCGGCGTCAGCGACGACCTCGAAGGCGCGATGCGCCCGCATTTCTTCGGCGGCGTGGCGACGGTGGTCGCCAAGCTCCTGCTGCAATGCCTGCCGGATACGGCGGTGTTCGGCGAGAAGGACTACCAGCAGCTTCTGGTCATCCGTCGCCTCGTGCGCGACCTCGACATCCCGGTAGCCATCATCGCGGGCCCCACCGTGCGGGAACCCGACGGCCTCGCTATGTCCTCACGCAACGCCTATTTGAGCCCCAGCGAACGCAGCGCCGCCGCGCGGATGAACGTCATCCTGAAGCGTGCGGTCGCCGATCTGGAACGCGGCGGCGAGATCGCGGCGATCGAGCACGCCGCCAAGCTCGCGCTCGATGAAGCGGGCTTCGATCCCATCGACTATGTCGCCGTGCGCGACGCGGAGGATCTTTCCGCGCTGGGCGCGCGTGTCGATCGTCCCGCCCGCATTCTCGCCGCCGCCTGGCTCGGCGCCACACGCCTTATCGACAACTTCCCCGTCCTCAAACGCCCCGCGCCCGGAAACGACGCTTGATGACATCACGGGCGATCTCTATCCCGCTCTCCTTGGCGCCGTCCCGCTCAAATCAAGAACGTGACGCCCTACCACGCCCCTAATTCCACCAGCTTGCGCTGCAGTTCTTCCGGCAGGTTGGCGGCGCTGCGCTTGGCGAGATCGGCCGGCGCGTCCTTCACGTCGAGATAGCGCCAGCCCTGGAACGCGCGCCGCGGCTGCGGCGTCGTGCGCACGAGCTTGGCATCGAGCCACAGGCCGCAGCGCAAGCCGTGATCATCGCGCACCGGCGCGACCTCGACGATCTTCTGGCGCACCGCGATCACGCCCTTGATCACCCAATAGAGCGAGCCGCCGGCGAGCACCTCGGCCTCGCGCTTGGGGGCCATGCGCGTGCCGCACACGGGCCGCCCGCGCTTCTTGATCTGCTTGGCCTGCCAGGCCGCCAGATCCTCGACGCTGTCAGCGCCGACGCAGAGTTTGACGATGTGGACGGTCATCGATTCGCCGAGACTACATCATTCCGCGGCAACATGCGCCGCCTCGCGCGCGCGCCATTCGGCCTTGATCGAGGCGCTGGTCTTGCGCGAGCCGTCCGGGCTCCAGCCGGGCGGCCCGAACACGTAGCCGATCACCTCGCCAACGCTGCGCGCGCTGCGCACGTCGCGGAAGATTCCCGCCCATTCGTGGAACGCCACCCGGATGGGATTGAACGTGCCCAGATTGGAGATGATGCCATAGCGCGGGGGATCATCCGCCCGCTCGGCCACGAACGTTCCGAACAGCCGATCCCAGATGATCAGCACGCCGGCATAATTGGCGTCGAGATAGCGCGGGTTCGTGGCGTGGTGCACGCGATGATGCGACGGCGTGTTCATCACCCATTCAAGCGGCCCCAGCCGCCCGATCGTTTCCGTGTGAATCCAGAATTGATAGACGAGGCTGACGCCGGAGAAGAGGAAAATCATCAGCGGCGGAAAGCCGACGAGCGTGAGCGGCAGATAGAAGATCCAGGAGAAGCTGATCGCGCCCGTCCAAGTCTGGCGCAGCGCCGTGGTGAGATTGTAGTGCTGCGAGGTGTGGTGCACCACATGGCTCGCCCAGAACCAGCGCCGCTCATGCGCGATGCGATGGAACCAGTAATAGCAAAGGTCCTCCCCGAAGAAGCAGAGAACCATCGACCACCACGCCCACGGGATGTCGAACAAGCGATATTGATAGACGAAGAAATGCCCGGCCACGACGAGGCCGCCGAAGAACACGCCCGCGATGGTGTTGCCCAGCCCCATGACGAGGCTCGTGCCTGAATCGAGCGCATTGTAGCGCCCCTTCTTGGTGACTCGCACGACGATCATTTCCAGGATCACCAGCGCCACGAACGCCGGCACCGCCAGCGTCACGACGTCCAGCTTCTCAAGCGTCGCCTGCAGTTCGGCGGGGATCATGAGCGCTCTTCCATGAGCGGCGCGAGCCAGGCCGGCGCCGCGCCCTCGAACCGCACTTCTAACCGCGGAAAGCCGACATCGGCAAATGCCGCGACGAGCCGCCCTCTCCGGGTCTTCACCCGCGCCGCGCCCGCCCGAAACGTCCGCACCGCAAACCCGTCCGCCATCGCGCGGACGGCGCCGTAGCGCCCATCGCTAAGCTGCGCCAGCGCCCCACGCCCGCGCGCATCGATGAAGCACGCTTCGATCACAGCGCCCGGCTCGTAGGCCGCGAGCGCGCGGCGCACGTCGTCCTCGCCGTCAAGCCGTGCGGCGTCACGGAAGCCGAGCGCCCAGGCGATGAAGATGAGCGCAAGAACCGCCGCGCCAGACGCCAGCGTTACGAGCAATTCCTCCTGGCTCACGCCGCCTCGTCCTCTCCCACAAGCCGCACCAACAGAGCGCCTTCCTTCACCTGCGCGCCCTCTTCCACCGCAACGTCCGCGACGACGCCGTCGCGCGGCGCCTTGAGTTGGTGCTCCATCTTCATCGCTTCGAGCGTAACGAGCGGCTCGCCCTTTCTCACCGCCGCGCCGGCCCTCGTTGCGATCGTTGCCACCTTCCCCGGCAACGGCGCCTTCACCTCATCGCTCGCCGCCCCGTCCGCATGCTCGCGTGAGGCGCCGGGCGTCTCAAAGAAGAAACGATCGCCATTGACGAACACGGTTGTTCGCGCGCCTTCCCTGATGACCAGGCCGTCGCGATAGGCGCCGTCCACTTCCGCCCACACCCAACCAGCGCGATTGCCGCCCACGCCCGTCAGCCGATGCGCCGCGCCATCGACAGACGCGCGCCAGGCGTCCCGATCGCGAACGAGCGTGACTTCGACGTGATCCCCACCACACTCGAACCGCCAAGCGGCGCGGGTGCCGCAGTTCATGCGCCACCCGTCTTTCGCATCCCACGGGTTCGATTCAGAGTGCGCGACGGCGTCGGCGAGCGCGGCCACAATGGCGGCGACTGACCGATTGATCGAACCATCGACAAGCTCCGCGAGGTTATCCGCGATCAGGCCGGTATGAACATGCCCCTCGTGAAACGCCTCGTTCATCAGGCAGCGGATGAGAAAGCCGATATTCGTCGTCGGCCCGTCGATCTCCAGCCGCCCCAGTTGCGCTGCCGCCATTGTGCACACACTGCGCCGCAACCGTGGAGACTCTTTAGAGCCATGTTCGATGTACTTCGCGACGAGCGAATCATAAAAGGGGCTGATCGCATCGCCCCGATCGAAGCCCGCATCGATCCGCCCCGCCACTGACTGCGCATCGTAGCGCGTAATCCGTCCGACGCTCGGGCGAAACCCTTCGCTCGGATCCTCCGCGCAAATCCGCGCTTCGATCGCATGTCCGCTGAGCGTGATCTCCTCCTGCGTCTTCGGCAGCCGCTCCCCCGCCGCGACGCGGAATTGCCATTCCACCAGATCAAGCCCCGTGACCGCTTCCGTCACCGGATGCTCCACCTGCAGCCGCGTATTCATCTCCAGGAACCAGAACCCGTCCTCACGCAGCGGCCCGCTTCCATCGACGACATATTCCACCGTCCCCGCGTTCTCATACTGCACCGCGCGCGCCACCTTCAGCGCCGCCTCGCACATCGCCGCGCGCACCGCCTCCGTCATCCCCGGCGCCGGCGCCTCTTCGATCACTTTCTGCCGCCGCCGCTGCAGCGAGCAATCGCGCTCGAACATATGCACGAGCCCGCCATGCTTATCGCCGAACACCTGCACTTCGATATGGCGCGGACGCGCGATCAGCTTCTCCACGATGACGCGGTCATCGCCGAAGGCCGCCTGGGCCTCGCGCCTGGCGCTTTCGAGCGCAGCGGCGAAATCGCCAGCGCTGTTCACTTCGCGGATGCCGCGCCCGCCGCCGCCCGCCACCGCCTTGATCAGCACCGGGAAGCCGACGTCCTTGGCCGCCTTCGTGAGCGTCTTGGCGTCCTGCGCCTCGCCGCGATAGCCGGGCACGACGGGCACGCCCGCCTCTTCCGCGATGCGCTTGGCTTCGTCCTTCAGCCCCATCGCGCGGATCGCCGCCGGCGTCGGCCCGATCCAGATCAGACCTGCATCGATCACCGCCTGCGCGAAATCGGGATTCTCCGAGAGAAAGCCATAGCCCGGATGGATGGCTTCGGCGCCCGCGGCTTTCGCCGCCGCGATGATCTTGTCGCCGCGCAAATAGCTTTCGGACGCGGCGGCCTGCCCGATATGCACGGCCTCGTCCGCCTCGCGCACATGCTTGGCCTTGGCGTCGGCGTCGGAATAGACCGCGATGGTGCGCACGCCCATCGCCCGCGCCGTGCGGAAGATGCGGCACGCGATCTCGGCGCGATTGGCGACCAGCACCGAGGCGAACATCAGCCGGCGAGCCCCACGAGAATGATGAAGACGATGAACAGCGAAAGCGCGAGCATCGCGAAGATGAGCAGCAGGATCGTCCGCCACGCCGCGGAGAACCAGCCGAGCCCATAGCCGCCCTTGAGCTGGAAGAACATGTGCGCCGGCACGGCGAAGAGCAGGATATCGCCCACCACGTCGCCGACCTGCCCGCCATAGGACAACAGCGACACGACGATGAATAGCAGCGACATGAACGACAGCGAATACAGAATGAAGACGACGTGGTCGTAGAGCGTCACGCCCTTGCGCCACAGGAACAATAGCATCACGAACGGCAGCGACAGCGGCACCAGCAGGAACGAGAATTTGTACGCGGCCTGCTGGATCTTGTAGAGCGCCAGATCGGGATTGCGCAGCTTTTCCAGAACGCGCTGATTGAGCGCATCATTGCCGAGATTGACCTCAACGCGCCCCGCGTCGACCGCCTCGCGCAGCTGGTCCTGCCAAGGCCGCGTTCCATCCCCGATAATGACGTCGTCGTCGCGGCGCACGCCGACGGAGACGCTTGGAGCGCCTTCCTTTTCCTTCACCGCCGCCCCCCGCGCGCCTTGCTCAGCCCGTCGCTCGTCCGCAACGGCCTGTCGGGCGGCGGCTTGCTCTGCTGTGGAGAGCACGCTCACGGCGACCGCAGACCCGCCCGGCGCGGAAACCTCCTCGCGCGCCTGCGCGATCTCCGCTTGCGCTTCTCGCAGCGCCGCGGCGCGCTCTTGCGCAGATAGCTCGCCCGTCGCGAAGCGCGGCCCGCCCGCCAGCGCGAACACGAAGAACATCGTGAAGATCGAAAACAGGAACATCGCCAGCGGCGAGATGTAGCGCGCCCGCATGCCGTGGATGTAATTGTGCGTCAGCGTGCCCGGCCGCACCGCAAGCAACGGCAGCGTCCGCCACGCCTTGGTGTCGAAATGCACCACGCCATGCATGAATTCTTCGAGCACATGCCCGAGCGTGCGGTGCACGTGGGCCGGCTGTCCGCATTCGGCGCAATATTTGCCGTTGAGCGCGGCCCCGCAATTGAGGCACTTGCCCCCGCCATGGCGCGTGCCGGAACGCCCCTCGATCGTCTTGGCGACGAGCCCTGCCGTCGCCGCTGCGCCAGCCGCTTCCAGTTCCCCGCTCATTGGCTCCACTTCGGCGGACGTTTTTCCAGGAACGCCGCAAGCCCTTCGCGCCCTTCTTCGGATGCGCGCCGGTCCGCGATTCGTCGCGCGGTATCGTGCATCAATTCATTGTCGATCACATGCCCGCCCGTGAGCCGCGGCCGGGTGATTGAATCGACGACATGGCGCACCAGCGCTTTCGCGTCCGCCACCGCGCCCGGGGCGTTCTCCATCGCAAGCCCCGCCAGCCGCTTCATCGCGCCGTCCAGTCCAGGCTCATCCTCGACGATCTCATGGATGAGCCCGAACCGGTGCGCGTCCGCGGCGGTGAACGGCAGCGCCGAGGCGAACAGCGCGCGGGCATGCCGCGGCCCGATCGCCTCGATCACGTAGGGGCTGATCGTCGCCGGCGTCAGCCCCAGGCGCACTTCGGAAAAGCGGAACTTCGTCCGCGCCGTCGCCACCGCATAATCGGCCGCCGCCACGAGCCCTGCGCCCCCGCCCATCGCCGCCCCATCCACCAGCGCCACGGTGAATTGCGGCAGATCGTGCAGCGCCTTCAGCATCTTGGCGAGCGCGAAGGCATCGGCTTCGTTGTCGGCGCGCAGATGTTCGCCCTGACGCTTCATCCATTCGAGATCGGCGCCGGCGCTGAACGTGTCGCCGGCGCCCTTGAGGAACACGATCCGCACATGATCGGCGCCCTTGAGCGTCTCGAACGCATCCGCGAGCCCCGCGATCACCAACTCGTCGAACGCGTTCTTCTTCTCCGGCCGATTGAGCAACACCACCGCCACGCCCGAGGGCGAGACGTCAAGCACGACAGGTTCAGGCGCGAGCGTCATGGTAAGCCGCCGGGATTAGGGATTGGGGACTTGGGATTAGGGGCTGGATCGAGCAGGCGCGCATGGAGGCGATTGAGCATTCCTTCCGATTTCGGCATTTTCCGCGCCAGGGCATGGATGTCGGTCGCGAGCAGCATCGCCTTTCGCCAGCCTTCCAGGTCGCGGTATCCGCCCATTCACTTAGTCCCTAATACCTAATCCCCAATCACAACTCGCCTACACACTCGCCAGCGCCTTCGCCATCGCCGGCCCGCGCTCGGCCTCGGGCGTTTCGTGCAGCTTCAGATGCTGCACGCCGGCGAAGAAATACTCGAAATCCTCCGGCGGCGTGGCGTCCTCGATGAACACGGGCAGCAGGTGTTTCTTGTAGCGGTCCGCCAGATAGATCTCGCGCTTGACGTGATCGCTCTCGAACGCGGCCTTGGAGCACATCACCGCGACCCCGCGCACCGCCTTGATCGCGCGCACGATCTCGCCCGCCCAGTTCTCTCCCGCTCCGATTCCTTCCTTGTCGAGCCAGAGCGAGGGCCCTTGCGCCTTCACCGCTTCGCACACGGGAATGACGATCGCTGAATCCGCGCGCGCATAGGAGACGAACACGGCGGGCGCAGCCCCGCCCG
>JACAEE010000004.1 GCA_013389015.1 Hydrogenophilaceae bacterium
GGCCTTCACCGGCGCAGGCTCGACGCAGGGGCTGCCCGCCTTCGGCGTGACGCGCGGCGAGCTTGACGCAGGCTTGCGCGTCGCGGCCGCATTCGAGCGCGCGGGGCTTGTGGCCTCGCGCGGGGAAGCCAAGCGCCACATCGCCGCCGGCGCGCTGCGGGTGAATGATCGTCCGGTTACGGAAGAAACCGCGACGATCACCGCCGCTGATCTCGTCGACGGCGCAGTGAAGCTCTCGCTCGGCAAGAAGAAGCACGCGCTGCTGCGCGTTGGCGGCTGATGCCTAGTTCTGGCGGGCGCGGGTGCGCGGCGTGGCGCGTCTGGGCGCTGCACTGGGCGCGGTTTCGCGCGGCTGCGGCGCCTCGAAGATGCGGCGCAGGATGCCCGGCGCCAGCGCCGAGAGCGGATTGACGCCGACGCGCGCCTGCGCGATCGGCCCGTCGAGCGAATAAGTGACGCCCAACACCCCTTCGCCCTCGCGCGACACGAAAAGCTGCCCGACGAGGGGCACCGCGCCGAGCATCGAATTGATCCCGGGCGACGGCACGACGACGCCGTTCAGATCAAGATCATCGCGCCCCATGTCATAGGCGCCCGACGCCGTCAGACCGAGCGAAGGGCCCGCCGCGCGCGCCTCCGCGATCGTCACGCGCGATCCGTCGAGGCGCACGTCGGCGGTGAGCGAATTGAAGGTCATGCCGGCGCCGCCGAGCATTTCGGCGAGCCCGCGCAAAGACGCCACCGACGACAGGAGCTGCGTCATCGCCGGCACGCGCACGGCGGTGAAGTCGCGCATCTCGACCGTGAACGCCGCGCGCGTGGTCGCGCCCGGGGTCCATTCCCCATCGACGGTGGCCGCGCCGCCGCGCACGTTCTCCGACCCCAAAAGCGCGCGCGCGGCGAAACCCGCATCGCTCGTGCGCAGCGTGATGCGTCCGCGCGGATCGCTGGGACGCGCGCCAAGGCCGAAGGTGAAGGCGCCGCCCGCGGGATCGAGGCCCTCGAGCGAAGCCATCACCAGCGCGTCGTCGGCGGCGGCGAACTCGGCGCGCGCCTCGCGCAGGCGAGCGCCGGCGCGCAAGCCAAGCTGCGCCACGCGGACCCGGCCGCGGAACTGCGTGGGCGTGCGGGCTGCGACAGGCTGAGCGCGGGGCTGGGCCTGAGCCGGCGCCGCGGCGGGCGCCAACCAAGGCGACACGTCGAAGAAGCCGCCCGATATGTCGAAGACGAAGGCCCCGTCATTGGCGCGCTCCACCGCGATGCGGGCGTCGGCGCGCTGGTCGACGGCCACGCGCGCGAGCACGACGCGCTCCAATCTGGCGCCGGGCGCGACGCGCGCCTCGCCTTGCGCGATGGTGAGCCCGGGCCCGCGCACCTCGATATTGGTGAGATCGAGCATGCCGTTTTCGCCGCGCGCGACGTTGAACCGCGCGCTGGCCGGGGCGCCGGCGCGCTTGACCCAGAACCCGCGCGGCAGCGAAAGCGCCGCGTTGCGCAGATCGAGCGCGACCTCCGCGCTGTCGACGTCGTAGCCCGCCCCGGCGCCGCGCAGCGTGACGCCGACGCGGCCGCTCGCGACATCGTCGAGCGGATAGCCCAGCCGGCGCAGATCCTCGACGTCGAAATCGCCGGCGATGGAATAGCGGGACGGCGCCGCCATCCGCGGCGAGAGGGTCTCCACCCATTCGATGTTGGTGCTGGAGGCGCCGGCGCGAACCGGCCCGGACACCGTGACGGCGCGGTGATCGCCGCGCACATTGAGCCGGCCCTCGGAGAAGGTGATGCGGCGATCGCGCTCGAGCCCGCCGACGCCGGTGAATTGGCCGTTGACGGTGAACTGCACGTTGCGGCCGCGCGCGCCGCTCCCGAGCGGGATTCGCAGGCCGAGGGCGAAGGCGCCCTCGCCCACCACCGTCTCGGTCTGCATCGGCAAGCGGCCGGCGAGATCGACGGGCTCTTGTTCCAGCAGCCGGAAGGCGGAGCGCGCGTCGCCGGCCGCCCGCACGTCGATCGCGACATGGGTGTCGGAACCGAAACTCGGCACACGGACGGTTCCCGACGAGACCGTGAGGCCTTCGACCTGAGCGCTGCTGACCAGAATCTCCAGCCCGTTTCCGTGAATGCGGCCCGCGCCCGCGCCCCGGGCGACCGGAGACATTTCCGGCAGGAAACGGAAATCGGCGTCAGCGAAGGTGAAGGCGATCTCAAGCGCCTCGGGCCGCAGCGATCCGCGCGCGACGTCGTTCGGGGTCACGTCGGCCTTGACGGTGAAGCCGCTGACGTCGGCGCCGACGATGGCGTCGCCGAGATAGGCGCGCGCGCCGCGCGCGAGGTTGCGCGGCCACAGCCGGACGAAGTCGCGGGCCTCGAGCACGCCCTCGATGCGCCCGTCGAGCGCGACGCCGGGATAGGTCTCGCCGTCGGCGGCCTCCGCCCAGTAGAGCCGGCCCTCGGCGGTGAGCCGCGCCGCGCCGACGCCGGCTTCGATGCGCTGGAAGCTGAGCTGTTGGGCGGCGCGGTCGAAGCGGCCGGAGATGCGCACATTGCGCATGGCGGCGCCTTCGTCGAACACGCCCGGCACGTCGAGCACGACGGAAGGCGCAGCCGCGGTGAACGTCGCCACGCCTTCGCTCTCCGCGCGCAGCAGCGCCGAGGCGCCGGCGATCTCGACTTGGCCGTTGATCTGATTGCGCGCGCCGGCGAGCGAAATCCGATCGATCCGCAGGATGTCGCGCTCAAGATCATAGGCGCCGTGCAGGCGTCCCCCGTCGATGGCGAAGCGGCCGCCCGGCAGATCGGCGCTGCCGCGCCCGAGCTGGACGTCGCCCTCCAGGCGCGTGACGCCCTCGGCGCGGTCGAGGCCCACGATCACCGTGGCGTCCATCGGCGCGTCGAGGCCCGCGAAGATTCCCATCGCGGCCGGCGAAAAGATCGCGCGCGGGCGCACGCCGCGGCTGGTGAACTCGATCTCGGCGGCGCGGAAGGCGGCGTCCGTGCGCACGGTGAGCGCCGCCGGCGCGGGGCCGCGCGGGCCCTCCAGGCGAGCGCGTGCGGTGAAGGTGAGCGCCTGGCGCTGTCGCGAAAGTTCGAACGACGCGGACTCGGCGCGCCACGCGCCGCCGGTCATTTCGTCATTGAGCGTGAACCGGGCCTCGCGGACGGAAAGGGCGCGCAGCCGTCCGCCGGGCCCGACCGGGCGCAAGGTCTCGGCGAGCCCGTCGAGCACGCGATTGACCTGCTGCTCCAGCGTCTCATCCGGGCCGGCGGAGGGCGGGATGATGATGTCGGGGTCGACGCCCGGCGGGCCGAAGGCGATCAGCGTCTCGCCGTTGGGCCGGCGCGTCACGCTCACTTCGCCGCCGACGAACTCGGCGCGAGTGACGCGCACCTGCGCGATGAGCAGATGCAGCGGCGAGATCCCGATCGAGACCTCGCGGCTCGTCGACAGCCGGCGGCGCTGGCGGTCGAGCACGGCGACGTCGACCGCGCGCAGCTGCAAGCCGCGTTGGGCGGTCCAGGCGAGCTCCACCCGTTCGATGTCGACGGGACGGCCGTCCCGCGCCTTCGACAGCTCGGACTCGACCACGCCCTCAAGAAACGCCAGTTCCTGCGGGCCCTTCGACAATTGCCACCAGGCGACGGCGATCACGCCCAGCAGCAGCGCCACCAGGGTGGCCGCGACTTCCAGGGCGATGAAGGACGAGGACTTGAAGATCGGCGCGTTCTTGGCCAGGCGGCGGCGCAGCCGCGCAGTCCAGGACGGCGGCTGGGCCGATTCGGCCTCCGCGGCGGGCGCCTCGGCCGCTGGCGCCGCCTCCGCGCGCTCGTCCTCCTCCCGGCGGCGCCAGAAGCGCGAC
Source organism: Hydrogenophilaceae bacterium (assembly GCA_013389015.1). Taxonomy (GTDB): domain Bacteria; phylum Pseudomonadota; class Alphaproteobacteria; order Caulobacterales; family Aquidulcibacteraceae; genus CADEEL01. The sequence goes on from JACAEE010000004.1 coordinate 3,858, forward strand.
AGACGCGCTCGCGCCGTCTCCGGGGCGGCGCTATCGTCGCCGCCTGGTTCGACGGAAGGAGGTTCTATGGGCGACGCGCTCAAACCCGGCGATCCCGCCCCCAATTTCGACCTGCCGACGGCCGGGGGCGGACGCGTCAGCCTGAAAAAACTCCGGGGCCGGCCCGCGATCGTCTACTTCTACCCGAAGGACGATACGCCTGGATGTACCCAAGAAGCGTTAGACTTCACTGAAAAGGCGGCCGAATTTGAAGCGCTCGGCGCCGCCGTCTTAGGCGTTTCGAAAGATGACGCCGTCTCCCACCACAAGTTTCAAGCAAAATATCGGCTAAAGGTGGCCCTTGCATCCGACCCCGACCTGGAGGCGGCCAAGGCTTTCGGCGTGTGGGTGGAGAAAAACCTCTACGGGCGCAAATCCATGGGCGTGGAGCGCGCCACCTTCCTGATCGACGCGAAGGGGCGCATCAGCCGCATCTGGCGGCGCGTCAAGGTGAAAGGACATGTGGATGAGGTGCTCGCCGCGGCGCGCGATCTCGCGTCCTGAGACCTGTCGCAAATCTGAGCAAAATCCTGCCGATGGCCGATTTTGCGGGGTCTCTGCGAAACCGAAACTGAATTCCTGGTAAATCCCGCCTTGACCCTGTTGCAATGCCGGGCGGTTTCAGGTTTGGATGAGGTCTGGTGGGGCCAAGTTCAATTTGATCGGCAGCGGGCGGTGACCGACATGAGCCAGTTCGGACCGAAATCGAGGGCGTGGTTCGATCGATTTTTCCCGGAGCGACAGATTTACCATCGCAGCGGCGGCATGGTGCGCTATGTCTCGCTGTCGCCGGGCAAGCAGGCGCTCCTGGCGCTTGGCGCGGTGGGTCTGGCCGGCTGGTCGATCTACACCTCCGTCGACTGGGTGGTCGACAATCTGCAGTCGAGCAACCGCAACACCGAGGTGGAGCGCCTCGAGGCGAAATACCAACGCTGGCTCGCCGAGGCGCGCGCGCAGTCGGAAGCCGCCCAGGCCCAGCTCGCCGAACGCTCCGAAGCCTTCGAGCGCATCACCGCTGATTTCGAGCGCCGCCACGAGGTGCTGCGCGGCCTTATGGAGATGGCCGGCGGCTCGAACCTGACCGCAGGCGCGCGCACCATCGAGCGCGACGGCGCGCGGCTGCTGATGCGGGCCTCGATCGACGAAGCCGAGCCCCGCGCCTCGCGGGCGCTGGCCGCCGCCGAGCCCGAACTCGTCCAGGCCGTCAGCTTCCGGCAGCGGATGGACAATCTCGAGGCCGAGCAGGTCACCGCGCTGGCGGAGCTCGAGGATCGGGTCGTTGAGCGCAGCGAGCAGGTGCGCGGCGTCCTGCGCGTCACCGGCGTCAGCGTCCAGCGCCTGGTCGGGGCGGCGGCGGATGAGGAAATGGGCGGGCCGCTGGTGCCGCGCGACCTCGTCTCGTATCTGCGTGAAACGGGCATGGACACGGCCTATGCGCGCCGGGTGAGCCAGGTTGCGGCGCGGGTGGCCGAGTCGCGGCGGCTGCAAGCCGTGGCCGAGGCCGCCCCGCTGGCGGAGCCGGTGGCGGTCGTTCATCGCCAGACCTCCGGCTACGGCCCCCGCGTCGATCCCTTCACCGGGACGCCTGATTTCCACTCCGGGCTTGACCTCGCCGCCTTCGAGCGGGCGCCCGTGGTGGCGACTTCGCCTGGCACTGTCTCTTTCGCCGGCGTGAAATCCGGGTATGGTTACGTCGTTGAGATTGATCACGGCCACGGTTTCAGGACCCGCTACGGCCACCTCCGGGATATCCAGGTGAGCCGCGGCGAGCGCGTCGCGATCGGCCAACGCATTGGGTCGATGGGCTCTACGGGCCGCAGCACCGGCACCCACCTGCATTATGAGGTGTGGTTCCGCGGTCGGACCGTGGATCCGATCAATTTTCTAAGGGCTGGACGTTATGTTCACGAACAAGGGTAAGGGGCCGGAATCGGTCCCGATGGCGCCGGAAGGCTCGCCGCGGCGAACCTCGCCGTCTCGGCCGATGACCTCCATCATCGCCAACGGCGTGCGCATCGTCGGCTCGATCGAGGCCGACGGCGCTGAAGTCCAGGTGGACGGGGAGATCGAAGGCAATGTCCGCGGCGGGAGCCTGACGGTCGGCGACACCGGCATGGTCAAGGGCGACATCATCTCGGAGGCGGTGCTGGTGAACGGGCGCGTGGAAGGCTCGGTGCGCGCGCGTAAGGTCCAGCTGGCCCGCAACGCCCATGTGCTGGGCGACATCGTCCACCAGAGCCTCGCGGTCGAGATGGGCGCGGTGTTCGAGGGCCAATGCCGCTATCTGCAGGATCCGTTGCGCGAAACGGGCATCGGCTCTTCACCTTCTGTTGACCGTTCCGGGGCACATTCGGGGCAGTTCGGAGGTGGTTCCGTTTTCGGAGATCCGGCCGGCGACAATCGCGACCGCGTGGGTCCAGGCGTCGTCGTCACCGGAACATCCGGTTAGTCTTTACTGGTTTCTGGGTTGGAATTCGTATCTCGGGCCGGCGCTTTCGCCGGCCCTTTTGTTTTGGCGCGCCGGCGCCGTGAACGAGCCCCGCGCAGGGCGGATCGGTTCGGCCCTACGGCTTGAACACATATTCGAGCTTTAGCCCGTCGGGATCGGCGAAGAAGATCGCGAAATGGCCCTCGCCACAGCGCGGATAGTCCGTAGGCGGATCACAAGCGGCGCATGATCGAGGCGGCCGCGCCGAGCTTCTCGTAGCGGGTCGGCGCGCGTCTCCGTCCGGGGACGCGCGCTAGCCGATATCCTCCACCGCCTTGGCCTCGCCGCCGATGCGGGCGGCGAGCGAGGCGGCCATGAAGGCGTCGAGATCGCCGTCGAGCACGCCTTGGGTGTCGCTCGTCTCCACGCCGGTGCGCAGATCTTTGACCATCTGATAGGGCTGCAGCACGTAGGAGCGGATCTGGCGGCCCCAGCCGATCTCGGTCTTCGAATCCTCCAGCGCCTGGGCGGCGGCTTCGCGCTTCTGCAGCTCGGCTTCGTAGAGGCGCGCGCGCAGCATGTCCCAGGCGGTGGCGCGGTTCTTGTGCTGGCTGCGCTCGGACTGGCAGGCGACGACGATGCCGGTGGGGATGTGGGTGAGGCGCACGGCGCTGTCGGTCTTGTTGATGTGCTGGCCGCCGGCGCCGGACGCGCGATAGGTGTCGGTGCGCACGTCGTTCTCGTTGATCTCGATCTCGATGGACTCGTCGATCACCGGATAGACCCAGACGCTGGCGAAACTGGTGTGGCGCCGCGCATTGGAATCGAACGGCGAGATGCGCACGAGCCGGTGCACGCCCGCTTCGGTCTTCAGCCAGCCATAGGCGTTCAAGCCCTTGATCAGCAGCGTCGCGCTCTTGATCCCCGCGGCTTCGCCGTCCTGACGTTCGAGTTCTTCGACTTGATAGCCGTGCGCGTTGGCCCAGCGCGCATACATGCGCAAGAGCATCTCGGCCCAGTCCTGGCTCTCCGTCCCCCCAGCGCCGGAATTGACTTCGAGATAGCAATCGTTGGCGTCGGCCTCGCCGGACAGCAGCGCTTCGAGCTCGGCCTTGGCCGCGCGCGCCTGCACCGCCTGCAAAGCGGCGCGGGCTTCCTCGATCATGTCGGCCGCGCCCTCAGCTTCGGCCAGTTCGATCAGTTCGAGCTGCTCGGCGCGTTCGCGCTCCATCGCGGTGATCGCCTCGATCGAGCCGGCGAGCTTGTTGCGCTCGCGCATGAGCGATTGCGCCTTCTGCGGATCGTTCCAGAAGGCGGGATCCTCGACGCGCGCGTTCAGCTCATCGAGGCGGACAAGGGCGCGGTCCCAGTCAAAGACGCCTCCGCAAGAGCGAGAGGCTCTCTTCGATCTGATCGGCGAGGGCGGCGATATCGGCGCGCATCAAAGGCTCCAGGAGCGAGGGGAATCGAAACGATAGATATGGGCGCAGCCGCGCCGCCGCGAAAGCGGCTTCGCGTGCGCCGCCCGGCGCGTCAGTAGAGGCCGTCGAGGTCTCCCTGCCGCTGCGGAGCCTGCTGAGCGCCTTGCGGGGGCCGCGCGCCCTCGCCCGGCGTGATCGAGACGCCCTGGAACAGGCGCGGATCGATCGGCTCGCTGCCGCCGAAGACGAAGGGCGAGGACACGTTCTGCTGCGTCGGCTCGGTGTCGGGCCGGAACGCCTCGGTGATGGTCGCCTCGGTCGAGCCGCTGGGCAGGAGCCCGGTCATCGCGTCGATGCGCACAAGGCGCACGCCGGCCGGGATGCGGAAGGGCGCCGCCGGCGCGCCGCGCAGGGCCTCGGCCATGAAGTCGCGGAAGATCGGCGCAGCGATCCGCCCGCCGGTTTCGCCCTCGCCCATATTGCGCGGCGTGTCGAAGCCGACCCAGACGCCGACCGCGAGATCGGGCGAATAGCCGACGAACCAGGCGTCGCGATAGTCGTTGGTCGTGCCCGTCTTGCCGCCGAGAGGCCGGTTCAGGCTGGCGATGGCGGTGGCGGTGCCGCGCTGGACGACGCCCTCCGTCATCGACACGATCTGATAGGCGGTGATCGGATCGAGCACTTGGGCGCGCGTGTCGGGCAGCTCAGGCGGCTGCTGCCGGCGCCAGACGGCGCGGCAGGCTTCGCAGGCGCGCTGGTCGGCGTGATAGATCGTGCGTCCTTCGCGATCCTGCACCCGATCGATGAAGATCGGAGTCACGCGCCGGCCGCCATTGACGAACATCGCATAGGCGGTGGTGAGGCGCAGCACCGAAGTCTCTCCCGAGCCCAGCGCCAGCGCGAACACCGGCTGGACGTTCTGATCGAACACGCCCAGGCGGCGGCCGTACTCGACCACGCGCTCTATGCCCATCGTGTAGGCCACGCGCGCCGTCATCGCATTGCGCGACTGTTCGAGCCCGCGGCGCAGAGTCGTCGGGCCGTAGAACTCGCGCGTGTAATTCTCCGGCGACCAGACCGAGCCGTCGCCGGCCTCGATCGCGAGCGGGCTGTCGTCGATCAGCGTCGCGGGCGTGAGTTCACGGGTGTCGAGGGCCGCGGCGTAGACGATCGGCTTGAACGCCGAGCCGGGCTGGCGCATCGCCTGGGTGGCGCGGTTATAGCCCTCGCGGGCGACGTCATAGCCCCCGATCATCGCCAGCACGCGGCCGGTGTGGGGATCCATGGCGACGAGCGCGCCCTGGATCTCGGGCACTTGTTTCAGCGCGAAGCTCGAGCCTTGGCCGGGCATGACATAGATGATCGAGCCCGCCCGCAGCGCCCGATCGCGATTATTGCGCGCCCCGCTCGCAGCCCATTGCGCATCGCCGCCGGACAAGCGGCCGTTCGCCCCCTGCTCGGTGGTGAAGCGCACGACCCCGCCCTGGACGCTCGTCACCATGGCGCGATGCCAGCCGGTCATGGCCGGCGGCGGAGGCGCCTGGCGCAATTGCGCGCGCACATCGCCGCGCGGATCGCCGTCCTGGGAGACGGGGCCGCGCCAAGCGTGGCGGCGATCATAGGCTTCGATCCCGCGGCGCAAGGCGCGCGCGGCAGCGAGTTGCAAGCGCGTGTCGATCGTCGAGCGGATCGAGAGGCCCTGGCCGTAGAGATCGCGCTCGCCATATTCGGCGATCGCCTGGCGGCGAACCTCCTCCACGAAATGCGAAGCGGCGATGTAGGTCTCCCCGGAGAGGCGGTCCACCACCCGCAGCGGCTCGGCGCGCGCGGCGGCGGCCTCCTCGGCGCTGATATAGCCGTTCTCCTGCATGCGCCCGATCACGTAGTCGCGCCGGGCGATGGCGCGCTCGCGCTTTTCGGGATCGCGCGGATCGTAATTGGCCGGCCCCTTCGGCAGCACCGCGAGGAAGGCGGCTTCGCCGATGGTCAATTCGTCGAGCGGCTTGTCGAAATAATTGAGCGCGGCGGCGGCTACGCCATACGCTCGGTTCCCGAGATAGATTTCGTTCAGATAGAGTTCGAGGATGCGCTCCTTGTCGAGCGCTTTCTCGATGCGCTGGGCGGCCAAGCCCTCGCGCGTCTTGGTGTGGATGGCGCAGACGAGCCGGCCGAACCCGCGCTCGTCGTTGCAGTTCGAGGCGCGGCCCGTGAGCATGTTGCCGGCGACCTGCTGGGTGATGGTCGAAGCGCCCTGCAGGCGCCGGCCGCGCAAGACGTTGCCGACATTGGCGCCCATCGCCCGCAGCACGCCCCAGAAGTCGATCCCCGAATGCTCGAAGAAGCGCGCATCCTCGGCGGAGACGAAGGCGTTGCGGACGCGTTCCGGGATCGCCTCGATCGGCACGAACAGGCGGTGCTCCTCGGCGAATTCGGCGACAAGCGCGCCATCGCCCGCGTGCACGCGCGTGGTGACCGGCGGCTCATACTCGCGCAGGGCTTCATAATCGGGAAGGCCGGGCAAAATCCCGGGAATGCCCTGCACCGCCACGAAGAGGTAGCCGATCGTCACGATGATCAGCGCGCCGAGGCCCACCGCAGCGCCGATCGCCACCTTGCGGATCGGAAACCGGCTGCGCTCCGGCTGATCGTAATCGCCGTAATCGCCCCGGCGGTCGCGGTAGTCGCGCTCTTCGTAATCGCGCTCGTTCATGCGGAGACTCGCTTCCCTCGTGCGGCCTAACGGCGTCACCGGGCTTTACGGCCTGAGTATGGCCTTTCGCGCGCCGGGCATGACATAGCCGCCCATCGCGATCAACGGCGTGCGGCGGTGAGCATCGGCGCGGCGAAATGCCCATCGACGGCCTCCGCGAGCGCCTCCGCGAAGCGCGCCTGCTGGCCAGGATCAGCCAGCCGGGCCGCGTCCGTCGGATTGGTCAGAAATCCCATTTCGACCAGAACGGCCGGCACGTCCGGCGCCAGCAGCACGAAAAAGCCGGCGTTGCTGGGATGGCGCCGCCAGAGCGGCGCCCCCGCCTCCCCGAGTTCGCGCAGAACGCTGCGGGCGAAATCCGCCGACCGATTGGTCGTCTCGCGCTGGGCGAGCGAGACCAGGATCGAACGGACGTCGTTCGAGGCCGACTGCGCCTCCCCCAGATCGACGTCCCAGTCCTGCCGGTCCATCAGCGAGCGGGATCGGGCCGCGCCGCGTTCGGAAAGGACATAGACGGCCGCCCCGCTCGCCCGGCTGCCGGGCACGGAATCGGCGTGGAGCGAGATGAACAGCGCGGCATGGCGCTCCCGCGCGAAGGCGACGCGATCCTCCAGCTCGATGAAGCGGTCGTCCTCCCGCGTCAGCGCCACGTCGTAGCCGCGCCGGACGAGCGCATCGCGCAGCGCCCCGGCGGCGGCGAGCACCACGTCCTTTTCGCGCACCCCGTCCTGGTTCACCGCGCCCGGATCACGCCCGCCATGGCCGGGATCGATGACGATGAGCGGTCGCGGGGGCGGCGACGGCGCCGCTTCCGGCGCCGGGCTGGCGGCCGCGAAGGCGAAAACGAGCCGGCGGCCCCGACGCTCGACACGCTGGTCGATGAGCCGGGCAGGCCCGATGAGATCCAGCACGAGGCGGGCGGCCCCGTCAGGGCGGTTGGCGAAGCGGCGCCGCGCCGCGACGCCGGCCCCGGGCCCGACGCCCGCGCGCGCCCAGCGTGCGTCCGGGAGGTCCACGACAAACCGGTCGGGTCCCTCAAGGAAGAAGACGCGCGGGGCGCGCACGCTGCGGTCGGTCTCGATCACCAGCACCGTTTCGGCGCCGGTCTGCGTCAGGGCCACGGACCGGACGGCCGCCGGATCGGCGGCGGCCGGCTGCGCGCCGAGAAGCCCCAGGCCCAGCGCGAGGGCGAGGGCGCGGCGCGCGAATCGGCGAAGGGGGAGATGAACGGGGACGCCCACGGCGTGCTTCCTTAACCGCCCTGGTTTGCGATCACGTTGATAGAATTGGTTTATCTCTCTTAGCCAAAGGCGCCGGAACAGCGCCGTGACGACCCGGGCGGCGCCATCTTCTTAAGGCTTGGCCGCGTCGAGCCGCTTCCCTTCGCCGCCGACATGTAGCATGGTCGCGTGGTTCAACGCCGGCGCGCGGGGCTTTGAAGCCCGGCCGCGGCCGTCGTTGGCGCGCCTCGCGAACAGGGACAGGGACGCCGCGGCCGCCGCGCGCGCTCGCCTTGCAGGCGCACCCGGCCGCTCACGCTTAAACGAGATCGGCGCCCCTAGGAGTTCGGCATGCGCCCACACCCCGCCTCCGCCCGTCCGGCCTCCGCGCCGTGCGCGGAGCAGGCATTGGCTCGGGCCTGGCTCCTTCCTTTCACAGACAGCCGCGACGCTGACGCCGCGCGCGCGCCCGACCCGACGGACCGTTCCGGAGGCCCAGGCGCGCTCCACTTTGTCAGCGCCCGCGCTCACGGAGCCCCTGATGGCCAAGAGAATGCTCATCGACGCCGCCCACCCCGAAGAGACCCGCGTGGTGGTGCTGGACGCAAATCGCGTTGACGATTTCGACTACGAAACCCTCTCCAAGAAGCAGCTTCGCGGGAACATCTACCTCGCCAAGGTGACGCGGGTGGAGCCGTCGCTGCAGGCGGCGTTCGTGGAATATGGCGGCAACCGCCACGGCTTCCTCGCCTTCTCCGAAATCCACCCGGACTATTACAAGATTCCGCATGACGACCGCGAGGCGCTGAAGGCGGAGTTCGAGGCGGCGGCGCGGCACGAAAGCGAGCCGGGCGAAGAGAACGGCGCCGAGGAAGACGAAGAAGCCGCGATCGAGCGGCGCCGGCAAATCCTTTCGCGCCGCTATCGCATCCAGGAAGTGATCCAGCGCCGGCAGATCATGCTGGTGCAGGTCGTCAAGGAAGAGCGCGGCAACAAGGGGGCTGCGCTCACCACCTATCTCTCGCTCGCGGGGCGCTATTGCGTGCTCATGCCCAACACCGGGCGCGGCGGCGGCATCTCGCGCAAGATCAACAACAGCGCCGACCGCAAACGCCTGAAGAAGGTCGCGGGCGAACTCGAAGTGCCCAACGGCATGGGCCTCATCATCCGCACGGCCGGCGCCAAGCGGACCAAGACCGAGATCAAGCGCGACTATGAATATCTGATGCGCGCCTGGGAGACGATCCGCGACACGACCTTGCGCTCGGTCGCCCCGGCGCTGATCTATGAGGAATCCTCGCTGGTGAAGCGCGCCATCCGCGACCTCTACGACAAGGACGTCGATGAAATCCATGTCGAGGGCGAGGCCGCCTACAAGGAGGCGAAGGATTTCGTCCGCATGCTGATGCCCAGCCACGCCAAACGCGTGCATCTGTGGCGCGAGCCGACGCCGATCTTCACCAAGCACGGCGTCGAAAAGCAGCTGGAGAACATCTATTCGCCGGTCGTGCAGCTCAGGAGCGGCGGGTACATCGTCATCAACCAGACCGAGGCGCTCGTCGCCATCGACGTGAACTCGGGCCGCGCGACGCGCGAACGCAATATCGAGCAGACCGCGCTCAAGACCAATCTTGAAGCGGCCGAGGAAGCCGCGCGCCAGATGCGCATGCGCGATCTCGCCGGCCTCATCGTGATCGATTTCATCGACATGGAGGAGAACAAGAACGACCGCACGGTCGAAAAGCGGATGAAGGACGCGCTCCGGCTGGACCGTGCGCGCGTGCAGATGGGCAAGATCTCCGGCTTCGGGCTTCTGGAGCTCTCGCGCCAGCGGCGGCGCACGGGCGTGCTCGAAGGCTCGTTCCATCTGTGCGACCAGTGCGCCGGCACGGGCCGGGTGCGCTCGGTGGAATCGAGCGCGCTGTCGCTGCTGCGCGCGCTCGATGAAGCCGGCGTGCGGCGCGGCGGCGCCGAGATCGAAGCGCGCGCCGCCGCCGAGGTCGCGCTCTATCTGCTCAACGAGAAGCGAACGGCGCTGGCCTCGATCGAGGCCAATCGCGGCGTGCGCATCCGCGTCATCGCCGACGAAGAGATGAAGCCGCCGGCGTTCGAGATCAGCGCGCACGGCGCCACGCGCCCGATCGAGGCGCCGGAGCCGCGGCCGGCCGCGATCGAGATCGACGGCGACGAGGACGTCGAAGAGATCGACGAGGAGAGCTTGGAACCCGAGGCCGAAGCCGCCGAACCGGGCGGCGACGGCGAAGGCCGGCGCCGGCGGCGGCGGGGACGGCGCGGCGGACGCC
>JACAEE010000129.1 GCA_013389015.1 Hydrogenophilaceae bacterium
GATCGCGCGCCAGCGCCATGGCGGCCGCGCGCCGGGCCGCTTGCGCGGCGTTCGGTCCGCCCGCCTGCGCCTCCGCCATCAGCGCCGCGAAGCGCCGCTCGAACGCCCCGCGCGGCGAAGGAGAAGGGGGGGAGGCCATGCGCTCTGCTATAGTGTCCGCACAGCAGGCTTCCAGCCCGCATCTTTTTTGGCGCGCTGGAACCGCAAGCGCCATGCGCGGCATTGCCGGCGGTGTAGAAACGCGTCGACCGGCCGGCTGCCGACCCGCGGCGCGCCTCAACGATCGGGTCTCCGTCGCGGTTCCGGCGCGCCAAGTAAGACCCCGGAAACAAACCGTAACCGAACGTGTGTTGAGCCCCCCGACCCGCTTCCATACATGCTCGCTCCCAGGGGACGGCCGAGAACGGCCAGGAATGCTTTTCAAGCGGCTGGGCGGCCATCGGCGGGACGACGTGATGCGCGAGCAGCGAACCATTGCAGGCCCGGCCATCTGCGCCGGGATCGGCGTCCACACGGGCGAGCGCGTCCGTCTGGTCGTATCGCCCGCGCCGGCCGATGCCGGCATCGTCTTCCTCCGCACCGATCTTTCTGGGGATAACCGGATCGAGGCGCACGCCGCCTACGTCACCGACACGGTGTTGGGCACCTCGCTGGAGAACGGCGTGGGCGCCAGCGTCTCCACGGTGGAGCATTTTCTCGCCGCCTGTTCCGGCCTGGGGCTCGACAACCTTCTGGTTGAGATCGACGGCCCGGAACTCCCGATCCTGGACGGATCGGCGGGGCCCTTCGTGCGCCTCTTGGAGCAGGCCGGCGCGCGCGCGCTGCCGGTTCCGCGCCGCGTGATCCGCATCCTCGAGCCGGTGGCGGTGGAGGAGGGCGCCAAGCGGGCCGCGCTCCTGCCCGATCCCGACAGCGAGACGCTGACGCTCGACGCCACGATCCGGTTCGCCGATCCCGCCATCGGCGTGCAGCGGCGCACGATGCGCCTGACGCGCGAGGATTTCCTCGCCGACATCGCCGACGCGCGCACGTTCGGCTTCATGGCGGACGTGGAGCGCCTGCGCGCCCACGGCCGCGGCCTCGGCGCCTCGCTCGACAACGCCGTGGTTGTGGAGAACGGCAAGGTCGTGAACCCCGAGGGCCTGCGCTTCGAGGATGAGTTCGTCCGCCACAAGATGCTGGACGCCATCGGCGATCTGGCGCTCGCCGGCGGCCGCATCGCCGGCCGCTACGAGGCCGATCAGCCCGGCCACGCGATGAACGCGCGTCTGGTGCGGGAGCTGCTGCGCGCGCGCCACGCCTGGCGCTGGGAATCGCTGGGCGAGCCGGTCTACGCCGCCGCCGGCGCCTGATCGCGCCGCGTCTTCATTTCGGCCTGAGACGCCTGCTTTTTTCATGTGCGCGGCCGCGGCGTCGCGCGCTTCCCCCGGCCGGGGCGGGCGTGTATGCCAGGGCCCATCGATTTGCGTTGCCGGCCGCCGTCCCGCGGAATGATCGGGGTGAGCCGTCGGCGGGGAGAAGGCGCCTCTGATGATCCGAAAGAACCCCATCCTCCTGGCGATCGGCGCGGCCGCCATCGCGCTGTCGGCGACGTCGTGCGCCTCCAATCGCGAGCGCGAGGCCCGCCAGTACCGGGAAGAGCCGGTGGCCGATCTGTACAATTTCGCCGCCGACCGTCTGGAGCAGCGCCGCTGGACCGAAGCCGCCGCCGCCTTCGAGGAGGTCGAGCGCCAGCATCCCTATTCCTCCTGGGCCCGCCGCGCGGTGCTGATGGGCGCCTACGCCAATTACATGGCGCGCAAGTACGACAAGGCGATCGAGGCCGCCCAGCGCTTCGCGGCGCTGCATCCAGGCAATGAGAGCGCGCCCTACGCCTATTATCTCGTCGCCATCTGCTATTTCGAGCAGATCCTCGACGTCGGCCGCGATCAGGGCATCACCCAGCAGGCGCTCGCCGCGCTTCAGGAAGTCGTGCGCCGCTTCCCGGACAGCGATTACGCCCGCGACGCGCGCCTGAAGATCGACATGACCTACGACCAGCTGGCCGGCAAGGAGATGGAGATCGGCCGCTTCTATCTGAACCAGGGCCAGACGCTGGCGGCGATGAATCGTTTTCGCCGCGTGGTCGAGGATGAGAACTTCCAGCGCACCACGCACGCGCCCGAAGCGCTGCATCGCCTGGTCGAATCCTATCTCACCATCGGCATGACCGAGGAGGCGCAGCGCGCCGCCGCCGTGCTCGGCCACAACTACCCGGGCAATGAATGGTATGAGCGGTCCTACGCGCTGATGCAGGATCGCGGCGTGCAGATGGTGGCCGAGCCGGAGGCGCGCCGCCGCGGCTGGTTCGCGCGCACGCTCGGCCGGCTGTTCTGATCATGCTGGCGCTGCGCCCGAACTGCGAATGCTGCGATCGGGATTTGCCGCCGGAGAGCGACGCCGCGCGCATCTGCAGCTTCGAGTGCACCTTCTGCGCTGCGTGCGCTGACGACCGCTTCGCCGGCCGCTGCCCTAATTGCGGCGGCGGGCTGGTGCAGCGCCCGATCCGCCCCGCCGCCGCGCTCGCCCGCTTCCCCGCGCAGACCGAGCGCGTGCTGAAAGCGCACAAGGCATGCGCCTGAATCGCCTGTCGGCGGACATCTGCGAACAACTGGCGTCGGCGCGGCGAATTCCTTCCCCCTTGAGGGAAGGGTAGTGAAGCGGGGCGTGCAGGGCGTTGTCCCCTGACGCAGTCCCGCGAGGCCGATGGATACAGAGGATGGCGACGAAGGCCGCAGCAAAACCCGTCGAGAGCCTCACGCCGAAAGAGGCCGAAGCCGAACTCGCGCGCCTCGCCGCCGAGATCGCCGAGCATGACGCGCTCTACTACCAGCAGGATCAGCCGCGCATCAGCGATGCGGACTATGATCAGCTGCGCCTGCGCAACGCGGCGATCGAGGCGCGCTTCCCCGATCTCGTCCGCGCCGACAGCCCCTCCAGGCGCGTCGGCGCCAGGCCGAGCGAAGGCTTCGGCAAGGTGCGCCACGCCGCGCCCATGCTCTCGCTCGACAACGCCTTCGCCGAAGCGGACGTCGCCGATTTCCTCGCCCGCATCCGCCGCTTTCTGAATCTCAGCGAAGCCGACGCGCCCGACATCCTCGCCGAGATGAAGATCGACGGCCTCTCCGCCAGCCTGCGCTATGAGAACGGCCGTTTCGTGCAGGGCGCCACGCGCGGCGACGGCCGCGAAGGCGAGGACGTGACGGCGAACCTGCGCACCATCGCCGACATCCCCGCGACGCTGAAGGGCGAATGGCCCCAGACCATCGAAATCCGCGGCGAGGTCTATATGGAGAAGGCCGCCTTCGCCGCCATGAACGCGCGCGCCGCGGAAGAGGGCGGCCAAATCTATGTGAACCCGCGCAATAGCGCCGCCGGCGCACTGCGCCAGCTCGATCCCGAGATCACCGCCAAGCGCCCCTTGCGCTTCTTCGCCTGGGGCTGGGGCTTCGCCAGCGCGCCGTTTGCAGCCACGCAAAGCGAGGCGGTGGAGAAGCTCATCGCCGCCGGCTTCAAAGCGAGCCTCCTGCGCCAGAAAGGCCGCACCGCCGCTGACCTGATGCGCATCTATGCCGAGATCGCCGCGGCGCGCGCGAGCCTGCCGTTCGAGATCGACGGCGTGGTTTACAAGGTGGATTCGCTCGCGCTGCAGGAGCGCCTGGGCTTCGTCTCGCGCAGCCCGCGCTGGGCGATCGCGCACAAATTCCCCGCCGAACAGGCCGAAACCGTGCTCGAAGGCATCGACATCCAGGTCGGCCGCACCGGCGCGCTGACGCCCGTCGCGCGCCTCAAGCCCATCTTCGTTGGCGGCGTCACGGTGACGAACGCCACCCTTCACAACGAAGACGAGATCGCGCGCAAGGACATCCGCATCGGCGATACGGTGGTGATTCAGCGCGCCGGCGACGTGATCCCGCAGATCGTTTCCGTGGTGCTGGACAAGCGCCCCAAGGGCGCCAAGAAATACAAGTTTCCCGACGTCTGCCCCGTCTGCGGCTCCAAGGCCGTGCGCGAGACCGATCCCGACACCGGCGAGGCCGACGTCGTCAGGCGCTGCGCCGGCGGCCTCATCTGTCCCGCCCAGATCAAGGAGCGGCTGAAGCATTTCGTCTCCCGCCGCGCGCTCGATATCGAAGGCCTTGGCGAAAAGCAGATCGAAGAATTCTACGAGATGGGTTATGTCCGCGCGCCGGGCGACATCTTCCGCCTGCATCAGCACAAGGACGACATCCTTGCGCTCGAAGGCTATGGCGAAACCAGCGTCGCCAATCTTTTGAAGAGCATCGAGGCGCGCAAGGCGCCTGCGCTCGAACGCTTCATCACCGCGCTCGGCATCCGCCATGTCGGCGAAACCATCGCCGGCATTCTCGCACGCCATTATGGTTCGTGGGACGCCTTCGCCGAAGCCGCGATCGCCGCCGCGGACGGCGATGCGGCCGCGCTCGCCGATCTCTCCAATGTCGAGAAGATCGGCCCGACGAAAGCACAGGCGATCGCGACCTTCTTCGCAGAGCCGCACAATCGCGAAATGCTCGATGGCCTGCTCTACGACAAGAACCGCAACCCCGACGGCGTCGCGCCGGTCGATGCGGAGAAGCCTGCGTCTTCCAGCCCCGTTTCGGGCATGACCATCGTCTTCACCGGCGCGCTGGAGAAGATGACGCGCGACGAGGCCAAGGCGCGCGCGATCGCCCTCGGGGCCAAAGTGGCGGGCAGCGTCTCGAAAAAGACCGATCTCGTCGTCGCCGGCCCCGGCGCCGGATCGAAGTTGAAGACCGCCGCCGATCTCGGCGTCAAGGTGATCGACGAAGACGCGTGGCTGGCCCTGATCGGCGCGGCGTGATCGGCAAGGGGCGCCGTAGCGTGCAGCTGCTGCAGGCGAACGCGCGCCCGTCGAGCGCGGCGAGCTGCGCGAAGCCGCCGCGCTCGCCGCAC
>JACAEE010000095.1 GCA_013389015.1 Hydrogenophilaceae bacterium
GCCGCGCCGCACAGAACCGCCGCCGCAGACGTGGCGTGACGAACCGCGTTATGTCGAGCGCCGCCCGCCGCCGCCGGCCCCGCGCGCGGGCGGGGGCGCGCTGCGTCTCTTCGTCCTGATCGCGATCCTGGGCGCCGGCGCGCTCGCCGCCGGCCTCTTCGCAGGCGACCGCCTAGGCGGCCTTGGGCTACTCTCGCCGAAGGGCGAAACCGCCTCCGGCCCGGCGGACGAATGGGAGACCGCAGAAGAGACGGGCGGCTCGAGCCTCGGACTTGAAGCAGAGGGCGGCCGCGACGTCGCCACGGCGTCGATCGATCCGCCCGAAGTCGGTCAGCGCGAGTCCCGCGCCAATCGCGGCGGCCCCGAGCCCGTCGCGGAACTTCCCCCAGCGCCGGCGCCGCGGTCCGCTGCGCCGGAGCCCCCGCGCGAGCGGCCGCAGACGCAGCCGGCGACAGTGTCAACCACCGGCCCGTCCCCCGCCGCAACGTCCGAGTCGGGCCTGGCGCCGCCGATCACCAGCGTGCCGCAAGAATTGACGACGCTCGCGCCGCCGCCCACCGAAGAGCAATTGCGCGCCGCCGCCGTCGAGCCTCAGCGCCGGGCGACGCCGCCGGCGCCGCCGCCGCGCGCGCCGCAGGTGGTGTGGGCAAGCCGCCCCTCGGGCGCGCGGATCAACGATTTCTTCCCGCAGCGGGCGTTGCGTCAGGACCGCGGCGGGCGCGTGGAGCTGGACTGCCTGCTCGACGCCAGCGGCGTGCCCCGTTGCGCCGTCGCGCGGGAGACGCCGGCGGGCTTCGGCTTCGGCTCGGCCGCGATCCGCGCCTCCTCGCAGTTCCGGGCCGCGCCGACCCTGGATGACGGCACCCCCTCCGCCGGCGCCCAGACCCGGCTCACGATCGTCTTCCAGGCGCCGAACCGCTGAAACCTGACGCATCGATGCGCTGATATGCGGCTGGCCCGCGCGACCGGGCGCCGGCTTTTGTCTTGCGTCTTGCCTCCAGGATTCTTATCTCGAAAACGCCGTTCGCAAGCGCAGCATCGCCGCGGACGCTCCTTCCGAAGCCGCCAGGGGCTGAACGTTGATGCTGGTGACTATGCTGAAGGCCAAGCTGCACCGCGCTGCGGTGACCCAGGCCGACCTCCACTATGAAGGCTCGATCGGCATCGACCGCGATCTCCTGGACCGCGCCGGCATCCTGCCGCATGAGCAGGTCGACGTGCTCAACATCTCCACCGGCGCGCGATTCACCACCTACGCGATCGAGGCGCCGCGCGGCTCGCGCGCCTTCGCGGTGAACGGCGCGGCCGCGCGCCTGGTGCAAACCGGGGACCGCATCATCGTGGTCGCCTATTGCCAGCTGCCGGCAGAGGAGGCGCGCAATTATGCGCCGACGGTGGTGCTGCTCGACGAGCGCAATCACATCGTTCAATAGGAACGGGCGAGCCTGAAGGCTCCGCCTTCCCCTCTTGCAACGTCGCGCACGCGCCTCAGCGGGTCAGGCGCAGCTTGCCGATGCCGGTGCCGATGGCGCTGAACGCCTCGAGCAATTCTGCGCTGCTGTCCGCGTCATAGAAATGCTCGCCGTCCTGCGTGGCGCACGCCTCCAGGAGATCTTCCTCATCGCTGCCGTCGCTCAGGCCGAACCCGATCGTGTAGATCTCGATGCCCGCGTCGCGGATGGCTTGGCACAGCGCCAGTTGCCGTCCGTTGATGTAATCGACCATGTCGCTATCGTCGTCACCGCCTTCACTCGACGTGTTAAGGCCGGATACGACGCGCTGGTAGGTCGAGCTGATCCCAGGCGAGCCGGCGCTCGGATAGGTGAGGTACTGGAAGCTGCGCCACAGCCGGCGATAGGCCAGCGCGGAATATTCCGACTCGAACGCCGAGCCATAATCATCGAGCGAGGTGTTGGCGCCGTCGGTGAACAGCACGATCACCTTGCGCACCGGGTCGCTCGGATCGTCATAAGGGCGCCCCTCCGTGAACGGCGCGCCCGGCGAGATCACGCGCCACGCCCAGGCGAGCCCCTCCATCTGGTTGGTGCCCCCGCCATACCAATGCTGCATATTCTGGATCGCGGTGATGACGGTGCTGTCATTGCTGGTGAGCGGCACGATCGGCGTGGGGCAGCCGCGGTTCGGCCCGCGTCCCGTCAGGTTCGACGTCGAGATGTCGACGGGAACGCCGGAGCGGTATTTGTAGACCGCGAGCGAGCGCACGTGCGAGGCCGCGGTCCAGGTCGGACTCCCGGATAGTCCGAACACGTTGGTGCGGTCATACGTGGTGGACGTGATCCAGTTGTTGCCGCTGCTGTTGCCGTTGTTGCCGTCCGTCGCGTCGCCGCCCTCGTCCAGCGAGAAGAACGGCACGAAGCGCGTCGCGTCCGAGGTCGGCGGCGCATCGCTGATATCGTACGGCTCGGGCCGCGTCTCCACGCACCCGCCCCATTGCGCGTTCGAGGGCAGGTTGGCGTAGATCGACCAGATGTTCACGCTCGAGGCGGAGAAGGCGTAGCAATAGCTGCTCGACGTGCCGCTCATGCCCGAGACTGGTCCCTTCACCCAACGCACGGCGAAGCCGCCATAGGTGGTGGGATAGCGCGTCGCGTCCGTGCAGGCGCCGCCGGTCGTGCCGCGATAGCCCATATAGCGGTCTTCCAGCATTTCGCCGTGATGGGGATTGGCGCCGGCCGTATCCATCCAGCTCATCTGCGTGGCGCCGGTTCCGATGTTCACCTGCGCCACGAACGGCACAAGACCGACGCTGACGCTGTCGCCGTCAAGGCTCAGCAGGAATTCCGCGAGATCCTGGGCGCCGTCGCGCAGCGTATCCATGTCGTCGGCCATCGAACCCGTATTGTCGAGCGCGAGCACGACTTCGATCGGCGGGCTCGCTTCGCTCACGGCGTCGGCCTGAACGGCCACGCGCCAGCCCTCCGGATTGATGAGCCGCGCCAACCCCAGATCCATGTCGAGCGAGGCCTGGACGCGATGGCCGCCCGTATCGAGCTGGGTGAGGCTGAAGGTGAGATTGCCGGTCATGCCCTGGCCGCCGAGCGCCTCGTCGAAGAAAGCGCGCGCCGCCGCCGTGCGCTCCTCAAGCGTCATGTTCGCGCTGCGCTCGGCGACGAGCACGGCGCCGTCCACGGCGTTTTGCATCTGCGCACGCAGGCTTTGCGCACGCGCAAAATCCACGCCGAGCCCGATCATCCCGACGATGATCGCCGCGCACAGCGCCCACAGCATTGCGACATTGCCTTCGCGCGCGGCGCGGAACCGCCCGCCGCGCGAGCCCGACGACACGGTCATGGCCCCACCTGCTCCGATTGGGGGGCAGATGTGACACACGCGCAGTTAAATTCCTCTTTGAGAACAAGGTGAACGAACCGCTCCGCCCGACTTTCGCTCTTGCGCGGGGCGCAAGCGTCCGCTAGATATGATATCACTTCAATATTGGAGTAGTGTCATGTCCTTGAGGCGTACCCCCGAACGCGTTGCGGCGACAGGCTCGGGCGGCTGGATTCTGATCCTGGCGCTCGTGGTGCTCGCCGCCCCGATCTGGCATGTCAGCCAGCTGATCGCCGGCGCGGCGGAAGGGCCCCACGTCTTCGCCATGGCCAGCGAGGGGGTCTTGGGTCTGCTCCTGCTGTCGGGCCTCTACTCGCTGCAGCAGAACGAGGCGGCCGCCATCACCCTGTTCGGAAACTATAAGGGCACCGACCGCCGCGCCGGCCTGCGCTGGGTCGTGCCCTGGTACGGGCGCCGGAAGATCTCGCTTCGGGTGCGCAACGTCACCAGCGAGACGCTCAAGGTGAACGACAAGCGCGGCAACCCGATAGAGATCGCGGCAGTCGTTGTTTGGCGGGTGGTGGACACCGCCGCGGCGCTCTTCGACGTCGACCACTACGAAGCGTTCATCAATATCCAGATCGAGACGGCGCTGCGCGAGATCGCGTCGCATTTCGCCTATGACCACGCCGAGCACGAAGAGCCGACGCTGCGCGCCGACGCCGATCAGGTGAACGCTCTCTTGCGCGAGAAGCTGCAGGAGCGCGTGGCCGTGGCGGGCCTCGCCATCGACGAGACCAAGCTATCGCATCTCGCCTACGCGCCCGAGATCGCCGGCGCCATGCTGCGCCGCCAGCAGGCCGAGGCCGTGCTCGCGGCGCGCCAGAAGATCGTGCAGGGCGCCGTGCAGATGGTGGAGAGCGCGCTCGCCCAGCTCTCGGAGCGCGACATCGTCCAGCTCGACGACGAGCGGCGCGCGCAGATGGTGTCGAACCTGCTGGTCGTGCTCTGCGGCGACCGCGACGCCCAGCCCGTGGTGAATACGGGCACGATCTATCCATGATGACGCGGCGCTATGGCTGAGAAGAAGGCCTTTCCGTTGCGCCTCGATCCCGCGCTCCACCGCGCGATCGCGCGGCTCGCGGCGGCCGAGCTGAGGAGCGTGAACGGCCAGATCGAATATCTCCTGCGCGAAGCGCTGCGCGCGCGCGGCGTGAACATCGCGGCGGACGCGGTCGGCGACGAAGAGCAGCAAAACAAGTGAGGGAGGCGATGATGAGCAGGACTCAGGCGGTTCTCGGATCAGCGCTCTTCTTCCTGGTTGCGCCGTTCACGCTTGCCGGCGTCGCGCCCTGGCTGATGACGCACTGGCGCCTGGGCGCGACCTATCCCGGCGTTGAAGTCGTGCGCGTGTTCGGCGCCGCGCTCGTTCTCGCGGGCGCGGTGATCGTAGTCGATTCCTTCGCCCGGTTCGCGTTGCAGGGGCGCGGCACGCCGGCGCCGGTCGCGCCGCCCTCCGCGCTCGTCGCCGCGGGATTCTATCGGCATGTCCGCAATCCGATGTATGTCGGCGTCATCAGCGCCATCCTCGGCCAAGCGATGGTTTTCAGCGACGCTGGCCTCGTCCTCTACGCCGCGATCCTCTGGAGCGCGTTCCACCTCTTTGTCGTCTTCTTCGAGGAGCCAAACCTCGCTCACGAATTCGGCGCCGCTTATGAAACCTACCGCGCGGCCGTGCCGCGCTGGGTTCCCCGTCTGACGCCGTGGCGGCCCGATCCCTGAGGCGCATTCCCACAAATCCCCTGCCGTTGAGCGGCGCCGCAGGCGCGCCTAGATCGGCGCGGGTCAGGCGTCTCGCGCCCGACAGCCGGCTGGGTCGCCTCGGCCGAGGGCGCGGTGGTCGCGGGAGCGCACGCGGAGACGACGACGGCCGCGGCCAGCGCGGCGAAGAACAGGCGTTTCATGCGGGGCTTGCACCCTCGCCCCCGGCGCCGCGCCAGTTGTCCCGGCCGCATACCGCGCCCTTGCGCGCGCGCGCCCCCGCCGGTATGCACGCCCGATCCGCGAAATGGGATCGATTCCAGGCCGCCCCCCGAAGCTCTAGGGCGTGAGGAACCGCGCGCGCATGCCGAAACGCCAAGACATCTCCTCCATCCTGATCATCGGGGCGGGGCCGATCGTGATCGGCCAGGCGTGCGAATTCGATTATTCGGGCGTGCAGGCGGTGAAGGCGCTGAAGGCCGAGGGCTACCGCGTCATCCTGGTCAATTCCAATCCCGCAACGATCATGACCGACCCGGGCCTGGCCGACGCCACCTATGTCGAGCCGATCACGGCCGAGATCGTCGCCAAGATCATCGAGAGGGAGCGCCCGGATGCGCTCCTGCCGACGATGGGCGGCCAGACCGCGCTCAATTGCGCGCTCGAACTGGAGCGCATGGGCGTGCTCAAGCAGTTCGGCGTCGAGATGATCGGCGCGCGCGCTGACGTGATCGAGAAGGCGGAGCACCGCCAGAAATTCCGCGACGCGATGGACAAGATCGGGCTCGAAAGCCCCCGGTCGCGCCTGTGCAACACGATGGACGAGGCGATGGCGGCGCTGGAGCATGTGCAGCTCCCCTCCATCATCCGCCCCTCGCTGACGCTCGGCGGCCTGGGCGGCGGCGTCGCCTACAACATCGAGGAGTTCCGCGAGATCGTTGATCGCGGTCTTGCGCTCTCGCCGATCCACGAAGTGCTCGTGGAGGAATCCATCATCGGCTGGAAAGAGTACGAGATGGAGGTCGTCCGCGACCGGGCGGACAATTGCATCATCATCTGCTCGATCGAGAACATCGATCCGATGGGCGTGCATACCGGCGATTCCATCACGGTGGCGCCCGCGCTCACGCTGACGGATCGCGAATACCAGATCATGCGCAACGCCTCGATCGCGGTGCTGCGCGAGATCGGCGTCGAGACCGGCGGCTCCAACGTCCAGTTCGCGATCAATCCGAAGGACGGCCGCATGGTCGTCATCGAAATGAACCCGCGCGTCTCGCGCTCCTCGGCGCTCGCGTCCAAGGCCACCGGCTTCCCGATCGCCAAGGTCGCCGCCAAATGCGCCGTCGGCTACACGCTCGACGAGATCGCCAACGACATCACCGGCGGCGCGACGCCCGCGAGCTTCGAGCCGACGATCGATTACGTCGTCACCAAGATCCCGCGCTTCGCGTTCGAGCGCTTCCCCGGCGCGGATTCGACGCTCACCACTTCGATGAAGAGCGTCGGCGAAGCCATGGCCATCGGGCGCACGTTCCAAGAGAGCCTGCAGAAAGCGCTGCGCTCGCTCGATATCGGGCTCTGCGGCCTCGACGAGATCGAGATCGCCGGCGCGAGCGACGAGGACCAGGGCCGCGCCGCCGTGCGCGAGCGGCTCATTGCGCCGAAGCCGGATCGCCTGCTGGTGGTCGCCGAAGCGCTGCGGCGCGGGCTTTCCGTGGAAGAGATTTGCACCGCCTCGCACTATGATCCCTGGTTCGTGCGCGAGATCGCCGAGATCGTCGCCGCCGAGGCGCGCGTGCGGGCGGGCGGCCTGCCCACCGACGCAGAAACGTTCCGCGCGCTGAAGGCGCAGGGCTTCTCCGACCAGCGCCTCGCCAAGCTCACCGGCAGGAGCGAGCGCGATGTCCGCGCCGCGCGCCGCGCGCTGGGCGTGCGCCCGCAATTCAAGCGCATCGACAGCTGCGCGGCCGAGTTCCGGGCGACGACGCCGTACATGTACTCGACCTACGAGTCTCCTGCGTTCGGAACCGAGCCCGAATGTGAATCCGAACCCACCGACCGCGAGAAGATCATCATTCTCGGCGGCGGCCCCAACCGGATCGGTCAGGGCATCGAGTTCGATTATTGCTGCTGCCACGCCGCCTTCGCCTGCGCCGACATCGGCGTGGAATCGATCATGATCAATTGCAATCCGGAGACCGTCTCCACCGACTACGACACCAGCGACCGTCTCTATTTCGAGCCGCTGACGACCGAGGATGTGCTTGAGATCCTGGAGACCGAGCAATCCAACGGAAAAGTCCGTGGGCTGATCGTCCAGTTCGGCGGCCAGACGCCGCTGAAGCTCGCCAAGCCGCTGGAAGACGAAGGCGCGCCGATCCTCGGCACCAGCGTCGACGCCATCGACCTCGCGGAAGACCGCGAGCGCTTCCAAGCGCTGCTCACCGCGATCGGCCTCAAGCAGCCGGAGAACACGACCGCGCGCTCCAAGGACGAAGCTCTCGCCGGCGCCCGCCGCATCGGGTTCCCGGTCGTCCTGCGCCCCTCCTACGTGCTCGGCGGGCGCGCCATGGAGATCGTGCACGACGAGGAGGGCCTCATCCGCTATGTCACCGAGGCGGTGCAGGCTTCGCACGAGAAGCCGGTTCTGCTCGACCGCTACCTGCGTGACGCGATCGAAGTCGATGTCGACGCGCTTTGCGACGGCCGTGACGTGTTCGTCGCCGGCGTCATGGAGCACATCGAGGAGGCGGGCATCCATTCCGGCGATTCCGCCTGCGCGCTGCCGCCCTATTCGCTGTCCAAGAAGCTGATCGGCGAAATCGAGGCGCAGACGAAGAAGCTCGCGCTCGCGCTCGACGTCCGTGGGCTGATCAATATCCAATTCGCCGTGAAGGACGGCGAGATCTACGTGCTTGAGGCCAATCCGCGCGCCTCGCGCACCGCCCCCTTCGTCGCCAAGGCGATCAACCGGCCCATCGCCGCCGCCGCCGCCAAGATCATGGCGGGCGCTGCGCTGGCGAGCCTGAAGCTCACGCGCCCCTCCGCCAAGCACGTGGCGGTGAAGGAGGCGGTGTTCCCGTTCGGCCGCTTCCCGGGCGTCGATCCCATCCTCGGCCCCGAAATGCGCTCGACGGGCGAAGTCATGGGCCTCGACGAGAGCTTCGAGGCGGCGTTCCTGAAAAGCCAAATCGCCGCAAGCTCCGCCCCGCCGATCGCGGGCGCCGTGTTCATCTCCGTGAAGGATTCCGACAAGGCGGCGATGGAGAAGCCCGCCCGCGATCTCATTGAACTCGGCTTCACCATCCTTGCGACCGGCGGGACGGCCGCCCATCTAAGCGCCCTGGGGTTGCCCGTCGTCCGCGTCAACAAGGTCGCCGAAGGCCGGCCCCACATTGTCGACGCCATGAAGAATGGCGGCGTGCACTTGGTGTTCAACACGACCGAGGGGGCGCAGTCCTACCGTGACAGCTTCTCCATCCGCCGGACGGCGCTGTCCCAGAATATCCCCTATTACACGACCGTATCGGGGGCGAAGGCGACCATCCAGGCGATCCGCCGCCTGAAGGCCGGCGCCATCGGCGTCAAGCCCCTCCAGGCCTACGCTCAATAGCCGTTGGAGCCCGCTTGACGAGCCCCCGGAGCGGGTACAACCTTCCCCATCGGAACAAAGCCGAGAGCCTTTCATACATGGAAAAAGTGCCGATGACGGCCGAGGGCTACGCCGCTCTCGACCAAGAACTGAAGCGTCTCAAGACGGAAGAGCGCCCCACCGTGATCGCCGCGATCGCGGAGGCCCGCTCGCATGGGGACCTCTCCGAGAATGCGGAGTATCACGCCGCCAAGGAGCGCCAGAGCTTCATCGAGGGCCGCCTGGCGGAGCTCGAGGACAAGATCGCGCGCGCGCAGGTGATCGACGTCTCCAAGCTCTCGGGCAAGCAGGTGAAATTCGGCGCCACCGTCACCGTCCTCGACGAGGACACCAACCAGAAGGCGAATTACAAGATCGTCGGCGAGGATGAGAGCGACGTGAAGGCCGGCAAAGTCTCGATCACTTCGCCGCTCGCGCGCGCGCTCATCGGCAAGGAAGTGGGCGACGTCGTCGAGGTGGCGGCGCCTGGCGGCGCCAAGTCCTACGAGATCCTCAAGATCCGGTGGGTCTAGCAGCCTTTCTCCCCCGCCCCGCGGGGGAGGCGTCGTTCGCGCGGCGAACGACTGAGGGGGAAGGGCCTTGAGCGTCGGCTATTCCCCGGCGGACGTCTTGCGCATCTGGGCCGTCAGCGACGGACGCGCCGGCATCGAAAATCAGGCGCTGGGGCTCGCCGAAGCGATCGCGCGGCGCGTGCGCGCCGAGATCACGACGAAGCGCATCCATCTGCGCACGCCCTGGTCCTGGCTGCATCCGGGCTTCATCCCGGCGCCGAAGCAGGCGCTGGCGATCGGCTCGGACGCCATCGATCCTCCGTATCCGGACATCTTCATCGGCTGCGGGCGCGCCTCGATCCCCTTCGCCATGGGCATGCGCGAATGGAGCAACCATCGCACGCTGGTCGTCCAACTGCAGGATCCCCGCGTCAATCCACGTGAGTTCGACATCGTGGCGCCGCCCTTCCACGACGCCCTGGGCGGCCCCAATGTCGTGCCCATCGTCGGCGCCTGCCACCGCGTGACGCCGCAGCGCATCGCGGAAGAGGCGGGCCCGCTCCGCGATCAGCTCCTGGCGGAGCAGCGCCCGATCTACGCCGTCCTCATCGGCGGCAAGTCCAAGCGCCAGACCATCACCGCACGCCGCGCGCGGCTGATGAGCGATGCGCTGGCGCGGGTGAAGCATGCGAGCGGCGGCACGCTCGCGGTGACGCTTTCGCGGCGCACGCCGCAACCGGCCCGCGCCGCCTTCGCCGCCCACCTCGCTCCCCACGCGGCGCTGTTCTACGATCCTGCCGACGGCGCCGGCGCCAACCCCTATTTCGCGCTGCTTTCGGCGGCGGACGCCATTTTCGTCACCGCCGACAGCGTCAATATGGCGACGGAGGCCGCGGCAACCGGCAAACCAATCCACGTCATGCCGGTGGACGGCGGCGGCGGCAAACTCGCGGCGTTCCATCAGAGCTTGGAGGAGCGCGGCGCGGCGCGCCCGTTCCGTCTGCCGCTGACGAGCTGGGCCTATACCCCCTTGCTCGAAACCGATCGTGTGGCGCAAGCTGTGCTCATGGCGCTGCAGGCGCGCCGCCAGAAGGCGCGCTGAGCGCGTCCGGGCGCGCTCGCGCGCGAGAGGAGATGCGATGCGCAAGCGCAGTCTCGTCCTTGCTTTGGCGCTGATCGTCGCCGCCTGCGCGCATGTCGAGCCGCCGCCGTCGGCGAGACCCGGCGGCCAGCCAAAGCGCCTCACATGGGCGGAAGGCTGCTGGCGCAGCGCCGATGCGCAGGCGTCCTTCGGCCTCCTGCCCGACCGCGCCCGCGCCGGCGTGCAGTCCGGCCTGATCGTGGAGATGATCGACGGCGAAGAGCGCGCGACGCGGCGCATCCTGCTTTCGACCGACGGCCAGATGCTGAGCTTCGACGCGCCGCAGGACCGCGAAGACGCGTTCTGGCGTTCGCCCTATGACACGCTGCCCACCGGCATCGTCATGCGCCGCGTCAATCTGAGCGACGCCGAGCGCGCCGCTCTGGTGAGCGCGCCGCGCTACGCCGCCTTCGGCGCAGCCCATGGCGGCCGTCTCCTGATCGTCGGCGACGGCGCGACGCTTGCGATCTCCTGGGTGCATTCCTCCGGCGCGCCGGGCGAGACGTTCTTCTCCGGGGCGCGCACCGAATGCCGCAACGGCGGCCCGCTGAGCGAGGCGGAAATCTAGGCGCCGCCGCGGCTTTCGCCCGGCTGCCCGGGTCGCCATATTTCAACGTCCGATTCCCCGCTCCGCCATCGCTTGAAAGGCGCGCATGACGACCGTCCACGCCCCCGTGCTCATCCTCGGCTCCGGCCCTGCCGGCCTCACCGCGGCGATCTACGCCGCGCGCGCCATGCGCGCGCCGCTGGTGGTGTCCGGCATCCAGCCCGGCGGCCAGCTGACCATCACCACGGATGTGGAGAACTATCCGGGCTTCGCCGAAGTCATTCAGGGCCCGTGGCTGATGGAGCAGATGCGCGCCCAGGCCGAGCATGTCGGCGCCAAGTTTGCGGACGACCATATCGTCAGCGTCGATCTCTCCCGCCGCCCGTTCCGCGCGGTGGGCGATAGCGGCACAACCTACACCGCCGATGCGCTCATCATCGCCACCGGCGCCAGCGCCAAGTGGCTGGGCCTGCCGAGCGAGAAGCATTTCCAAGGATTCGGCGTCTCCGCCTGCGCCACCTGCGACGGCTTCTTCTATCGCGGCAAGGACGTCATCGTCGTCGGCGGCGGCAACACGGCGGTGGAGGAAGCGCTCTTCCTCACCAATTTCGCCAGCAAGGTGACGCTCGTGCACCGTCGCGATTCATTGCGCGCGGAGAAGATCCTGCAGCAGCGCCTGTTCGCCAATCCCAAGATCGAAGTGGTGTGGGATACGGCGATCGAGGAGATCATCGGCACGGAGGAGCCGCGCGGCGTCACTCATGTGCGGCTCACCAATGTGAAGACCGGCGCCGTCAGCGAACGCGCCGTACACGGCGTCTTCGTCGCCATCGGCCACGAGCCGGCCACGAGCCTGTTCAAGGGCCAGCTGGCGATGAAGGACAACGGCTACCTGATCGTGAAGCCGGGCGCGACCGAAACCAACATCCCCGGCGTATTCGCCGCCGGCGACGTCGCCGATGAAACCTACCGCCAGGCCGTCACCGCCGCCGGCTTGGGCTGCATGGCGGCGCTGGAGGCGGAGAAATTCCTGGCGCATCACGGCGTGAGCACGGCGCTGACGCGCGAGGCGAGTTAGAGGTCAATCACCGAGCGAACGTGCGACGCGCAGCGTGATGAAACTGCCGGCGCCGGCGCTGTCGCCATCCGGGCTATAGGGGAAGCGCCCCCACGTCGTCTGGCTCGCTCGCGCCTCGTAGCCGATCACCCGGATCGTCCGCTCGTTGCAGCCGGTGGCGCTCAAAGGCATCCCATCGTCAGGCAGCGACGAGATCGATCGCGCGTAACAATCCTCGACGATCTCCAGAGTCGGAAAGAAGTCCCGCAAGCCGAAGGCGTTTGGTCCTGACGGAGTGCGCAGGGAACCGTTGTAGAATTCGACCTGTCCAAGGCGGCCTTCCCCCATGCTCTCGCAGGAAGCGCCGAGCGCCTGCTGACACATGGCGGCTCCGTCCTCCCACGGATAGTTGGCGTTGGCGCGCATGGCGTATTCCCACTCCGCTTCGCTCGCGAGGCGGTAGGGCGCCTCGTCCAGGGGACCTGCGGTCTGGTTCAGCCAGCCGACGAACGCGTGAGCTCTCTGCCAATTCAGTCCGCCTACGGGGCCGTCGACGCGAGTCCATGCTTCGGGCGTGCAGCCGGTCGCGCTGATCCCCTCGCTTCGCGCGATCACCGCACACACTTCCTGTGTGTGCGCAAAGGAAAGGACCGCGGCGTCGCACGCGCCCGCCTCCACGCAAGCCGCCCATTGTCGCAACGTGACCTTGTCGCGACCGATGGCGAAGCGCCGCACGTGCATCCGGCGCGGCGGTCCAAGAGTCTCATGGGCGTTCGAGCCCATTTGGAACTCGCCGCCCGGCAGGACAATCATTTCAGGGCAATCGTCGCATTCGCGAAACAGCGAGAAGTCGCGCAAGCGAGCGACGTCGTTCACCACGAGCGCTTGTGTCTGTTCGGTTGCGGTGCGGGCGTCAGGCGCGTTCGAGGTCGAACTCACGATGCCGCATGCTGCGGCGAGCACCGCCATGGCTGCACCCAAAATAAGCTTCAGCATCGCCGCCCTCCCCCCGCCGGACCCAGTTTAACGTCGTCGCCCGACTGCTCATCAGAGATTAGTCCGGCGCGACGCGCCAGACTATATTGCCCACATCATCACTCACCAGAAGCGCGCCCGTGCGATCCATGGCGACGCCGACCGGGCGGCCGCGCGCGCGTTCGTCCGCATCGAGAAAGCCGGTGAGGAAATCCTGCGGCGGCCCGGACGGGCGACCGTCGGTGAACGGAACATAGATCACCTTGTAGCCTGAGGGCTCACTGCGGTTCCAAGACCCGTGCTGGCCGATGAACGCGCCGCCGCGATAAGGCTCGGGAAAAAGCGTCCCGAGATAGAAGTGCATGCCGAGCGAGGCGGTGTGCGCGCCGAGCGCATAGTCCGGCGCAATCGCGCGCGCGACCATTTCGGGATTGGGCGGGCGCACGCGCGTATCGACATTGTCTCCGAAATAGGACCACGGCCAACCATAAAACCCGCCGTCGCGCACGCTCGTCATGTAGTCGGGCACGAGATCGTCGCCCAGTTCGTCGCGTTCATTGACGACCGTCCATAGCGCGCCGGTGACCGGCGCCCAGGCGAGCCCGTTCGGATTGCGCAGGCCCGACGCGAAAATCCGATGCGCGCCGCTGGCGAGGTCGATTTCCCAGATCGCCGCGCGGCTCTCTTCCAGCGCCAGCTCGCGCGCGTTGCGCGGGATGTTCGAAAGCGAGCCCACGCTGAGATAGAGCTTCGTCCCGTCCGGGCTGGCGATCAGATCACGCGTCCAATGCCCGTTGCGCCCTTCCCGCTGCGGGATGCGCACGATGACCGCGCCTTCGCCTTCCACACGCGTCTGGCCTTCGCGGTAGGCGAAGCGCAGCACCGCGTCGGTGTTGGCGACGTAAAAGTGCGCGCCGACGACGGCCATCCCGTAAGGTTGATTGAGCCCCTCCGCGAACACCGTGCGCAGATCGACGTCGCCGTCGCCATCGGCGTCGCGCAGCAGCGTGATGCGGTTGGCGTTCTCGGCAAGCGCGCCGGCGCTGCGCTGCACGCTGTTGCGCGCCCAGGCGAGCAATCCCCCGCCGCGCTCCGGCAAGGTGCTGGCTTCTGCGACCAGCACGTCGCCATTGGGCAAGGTCACGATCTGCCGCGGGTGGGCGAGCCCCTCGGCGTAGCGCGCCACGGCGAAGCCCTCCGCCGCGACCGGCGCCGCGCCCGCCGGCCAGCCCACGGCGCGGGCGGCGTTCACCGTCGGCAGCAAGCCCCTGTGCGCCTCGGGCAGAAGCGGGGCGGCCCCGTACCCCACCGTGCCGGTGCGATCCGGCGCCGGCCCGCCGCACGCCGCCAGAAGAAGCAGGACGCACGCGGCCCGGACGAATTGAAGGCGCCTCATGCCTCATCCTATGGCCATCAGCCCGGCCACGTCATCGCCGGCGCGAACAACTGCCGCGCCGCCTAGCCTGCCGCGATGAGCTATGCAATATTGCATAAATAGAGGATTCGCCGACCCGCCATGGACTGGGACAAGCTCAAGACCTTCCACCACGCCGCTGAAACCGGCAGCCTGACCGCGGCCGCCGAGAAGCTGGGGGTGAGCCAGTCGGCCGTGTCGCGCCAGATTCAGGCGCTGGAGCAATCCATGGGGGTGCCGCTGTTTCAGCGCCACGCCCGCGGGCTGCTGCTCACCGGGCCGGGGATGGCGCTCCGCGAGCACACCCGCGAAATGGCCTCGGCCGCCAAGATCGCCGAGAGCGCTCTGAAGGACGCCCGCGAGAAAGTGATGGGCGATCTGAAAGTGACCGCGCCCGTCGCCTTCGGCGCCACCTGGCTCGCCCCGCGGCTGGTGCACTTCGCCGAGGCGTTTCCCGAGACGCGCCTGCAACTTCTGCTGGACGACCGCGAGTTCGATCTCCTCAAGCTCGAAGCTGAATGCGCCGTCCGGCTCTGGGCGGCGACCCACGCTGACCTCATCCAGCGCAAGATCCTCGACGTGAACGTGTCGCTCTACGCCTCGCGCGGCTATGTCGCCAAGCGCGGGGCGCCGCAGACGCCGGAAGACCTCGATGAACATCGGATCATCGCCTACAAGATGAGCGCCCCCACGGCGATGCGCGAACTCGATTGGGCCACGCGCGCCGGCCGCGAGGACGCGCGCCCGCGCACGCCCGCGCTCGAGATCGACAATGTCTACGGCATGCTGCGCGCCGTGGAATCAGGATTCGGCATCGCCTCGCTGCCGGACTACATGGCGCGCGAGTGCGATGATCTTGTGAAAATCTTGCCTGAACTCGAAGGCCCCAACTTCGAGGTCTATTTCATCTATCCGAGCGACCTGAAACGCTCAAAGCGCATCGCCGCCTTCCGCCAGTTTCTCATCGAGCAGGCGGCAAGCTGGCCGGAATAGCGCCTGACGCGCACGTCAATGGAAATGGCGCAATCGTCACCGCCGCGCTCTTGGAACCCGCCGCCATCGGCCTATATGTGCACCGTGCGCTGCAGCCTCGCGCACAGCGCCCCACCTTCGAGGCGGGGGCGCATCCTCCCCCGAGGCGTCAAACTCGGCCGCGCGCCGTCAAGGCGGCGCGGCCGTTTCTTTGCCATCAGATGAAGCCGATCAGGACGGCGCCTGCCGCTGCGACTCCCGCGCCGATCCAACGCCTGAGATCCATCCGCTCCTTGAGGACAAGCCAGGCGATGAGCGCGGCGAACAAGATCGACGTCTCGCGCAGCGCCGTGACTTGCGCGATGGGCGCGAAGGTCTGAGCGTAGAGCACGAGCCCGAACCCCGCGCTTGAGACGACGCCGGCGAAGAGCCCGCGAAAAAGATCGCGACGCATGTCCGCGAAGATGCGCAGGCCCCGCTTTGCGAGCGCGAACAGACCAAGAGGCAGCCCCGTGAACAGCGTCACCCAGGCGATGTAGACGAGCGCGTTCTGCGCCGCACGCGCCCCAAGCGCATCGATCAGCGAATAGGCGGCGATCGTAAGCGCCGTGAGAACGCCCCAGAGCGACGCCCTGAGCGGCGCATGCGCGCTCACGCCGACGGCGAGCACGCCCGCGCAGACGAGCGCGATGCCGATGCCATCGCCAAGCGCGGGAATCTCATGCGCCGCAAACGCTGCGCCGACCGCCACGATCGCCGGCGCGAGCCCGCGCGAGAGCGTATAGACGTGGGAGAGATCGCCTGCGTCATAGCCCTTGATCACGCAGGTCCAGTAGAGCGCATGCACGACGAGCGAGGCGATGAGATAGGGCCATGCCGCAGCGTTCGGCGCGCCCACGAACACAATGAGAAGGAGCCCCACGCCCGCGCAGCCGACCGCCACCAGAAACGCATCCGCCAGCCGATCACGCCCGCGCTTCAAGAGCGCGTTCCAGCTCGCGTGGATGAGCGCGGAGACGAGCGCAAGAACGATGGCGAGCGGCGGCACGCGTCACTCTTGCACCGCCGCCGTTGCGGAAGTCGAGACCGATCTCGTCAGCGCAAGCTGCCGCAGAAGCGCTGGATGCGCGTGCACGCGTCCTCCAGCGCTTCCGTCGAGGTCGCGTAGCTGACGCGGAAATTCGGCGAGAGGCCGAACGCTTCGCCGTGCACGGCCGCGACGCCCTCGGCCTCCAGCAGCGCGGAGATGAAGTCGGCGTCGCTGGCGATCTTGAGCCCCGACGGCGTCGTCTTGCCGATCACGCCCTTGATCGAGGGATAGACGTAAAACGCGCCCTCCGGCGTCGGGCAGGCGATCCCTTGCGCCTGGTTGAGCATGGCGACGACGAGATCGCGCCGCTCCTCGAACGCCTTGCGCATGCGGGGGATGAAATCCTGCGGGCCGTTGAGCGCCTCCACGCCCGCCCATTGCGCGATCGACGCGGGATGCATCGTCGATTGGGTCATCACGTTGGCCATCGCCTTGATCAGGTCCTTGGCGCCGCCGGCGTAGCCGATGCGCCAGCCCGTCATCGCGTAGGCCTTCGACAGGCCGTTGACGGTGAGCGTGCGCTCATAGAGCCGCGGCTCGACCTGCGCGATCGTCGTGAACTTGAAATCGCGGTAGGTCAGATGCTCGTACATGTCGTCCGTCAGGACCCAGACGTGGGGATGCGCGAGCAGCACGTCGGCGAGCGCCTTCAGTTCATCGCGCGAATAGGCGGCGCCCGACGGGTTCGACGGCGAGTTGAGGATGATCCACTTCGTCCGAGGGCTGATCGCTTGCTCGAGCGCCTCGGGACGCAGCTTGTAGCCGTCCGCCAACGCCGTCTCGACGAAGATCGGCGTCGCCCCGCAGAGGAGCGCCATGTCCGGATAGCTCACCCAATAGGGCGCCGGCGTTATCACCTCGTCGCCTGCGTCGAGCGTCGCCATGAAGGCGGCGAAGATCACGGCCTTGCCGCCGGGCGCCACGCTGATCTGGTCGCGCGCGTATTCAAGCT
Organism: Hydrogenophilaceae bacterium; assembly: GCA_013389015.1. Classification (GTDB taxonomy): domain Bacteria; phylum Pseudomonadota; class Alphaproteobacteria; order Caulobacterales; family Aquidulcibacteraceae; genus CADEEL01. The sequence goes on from JACAEE010000095.1 coordinate 17,347, forward strand.
CGTTCTCACGCTTGAATTTGGCGCGCACCGCTTCCTTGAGCTCAGGAATGCCGTCGACGTCGGTATATTTCGTCTTGCCTTCGCGCATCGCGCGGATGGCCGCGTCCTTGATGTTCTCCGGCGTGTCGAAATCCGGCTCCCCCACCGAGAGCGAAATGACGTCGCGCCCCTCGGCTTTGAGCGCACGCGCCTTCGTCGTCATCGCGATGGTGGGCGACGGTTTGATGCGACGGAGCGCGGCGGAGACGGGGGCGGGCATGGGTCAGGGTCCTTTCCAGCGGCGCCTTGGTGAAGCGAACCGCCCGAAAGCGCAAGCCGCGTATGGACGCGCCCGACGCCTGAAATTGCGCCGTGACAATCGGGCAGGCCTACTGGATCGGGAAATAAATCTGGATCCGCACCGGCGCGTCGGCGGTCTCGCCGTCCTCCAGCACCACCTCCCAGGGCGGCCCGCGCTGCTCGATCTGATGGGCGCGCAGATAAGCGACGGCTTGGGCGTAGGTCTCCGGCAGCGCGGCGAGCGGCCCCTCGTGCATGGCCCGCATCACCCGCCCCGACGGCGTCTCGCCGATGTCCTCGGCGATGAGCGCCAGCGGCGCGGGCCCATCGAACGGATAGCCGATGCGGAAGACGTAGCGCTCGGCGTTGTCCTCCACCGTCACGCGAACAAGCGCGCCGGTGCGGATGAGGTTGTAGCGCGTCATCGCGTCCTCTACGCGCCTGCGCCCGTCGCGCATGGCCTCCCGCACACGGCGCGCGACGACGTCGCGCGGATTGACCGCGCCCTCCTGGCCGGTCACGGCCTTGCCCACGCGCGCCAACACGAACAGGAACGGCTCCGGCGGCAGCGTCATGAATTCCGGCGTGAAGCCCTCGAAATCCGCCGTCGGCATGGAGTCGGCTTCGCTCATCTCTTTGAGTTCGCTCAGCCCCTGATCAAGATCACTGGCGATCCGCCGCTGCAGCATCAGATTGCTGTATCGGCACAGCACATTGATCCAGCCTTCCCGGCACGTCGCCGCCACGCGCCATTCCACCCGCGTGCGCGCGCCGCGCGGCGCCTCCTGGCGCTGGAGCGTGACGATCGAATCGAACGTCGAGCGCCGGCCGATCCGCAGCAGGGCGTGCACACGCGTCAGCGGCTCAGAGCGCAGGATCGAGAGCTCGCCGTGGCCGACTTGCCGGTCGTCGCCGCTCCAACTCATGCTCTGCCCTTCACCCGGGGGGTCGCCGGAGAAGGTGTAGTCGGCCGATGGGTCGCGGGCGTTGAACGGCGACCATTGCCGCACGATCCGAAGATCGTTGACTTGCGCGAACACGGTCGCGCGCGGCCGCTCGATGGTGATGGTGCGCGTGACATCAACGCCGTTGGGGAGAAGGAAAAGGCCCACCGCATAGAGGGCCGCGCCCACGACGGCGAGCACCAGCACGAAAGCCGCCGCCCATTTCATGCTCGCGCCCCCGCACTCCGCCGCACCACCCGGGCGTTCCGCCCGCAGATGGGCTTAGCAAACGCCGTGCGGGCCAGCGATGGCGAAAAACGCCGCGACGCAAAGCGCCATCGCGCCTCGCGCCGCGCGCGAACCGGTTTCGCCAGCCATGTCCGCAGCGCAAGGGTCACGCCGACCGCTCCTAGCGGGCCGCCCCGAACCTTTCCCGGCCGCAATCTAACGGCCCTGGAAGCGCCGCTTCAACCGCCGCGCTGCGATCGCGCGCCGCGCAGCGCGTCAAAGGCCTCGAACTCGTAGGCGATGCAGGCTTCCATCATCGCCCGCCAGACCGGCTCCGCGATCGCGAACGAGAGCCCGGCCTCGGCGCTATGGCGCCGGACATTGTCGAGCACCTGCGCAATCCGCGCCTCGTCGCGCACTGCGCCCCGGTCAGGCTTGATCCGGGCGGCGGCGTCCATGTAGCGCTGGCGCCGCGCGATCAGCGGCGCAAGGAGCCGGTCGATCTCATCCACGCCGGCGCGGACCTCGCTCATGGTCTGGCAGGTTTCCGGATCGGGCGCGGCGAAGGCGCCGCTCATGATCAAGCTGGTGCTCATGACCCTCATGTGCGCCCGGGCCGGCCGCTGCGCCACGCCCGGCGACGCTGGGTCGCGGTCCCTCAGCCCCCCATCAGCACGCGCTCCTCGGCCGCATCATAGGCGCAGACCTTGAGGCCATGCGGCTTGATCGCCGCGAGCGCAGCGCCGAACGCGGCCATATGCGGCGTCTTGCCGTGGGCGGTTATCGCCGCCTGATCGCGCCAGCGCTCGATGATGTGGATCAGCCCCGGCTCAAGCACGTCCTCCGCGAAGGTGTATGCGATGCAGCCGTCCTCGGCGCGGGTCGCGGCGATCATCGCCCGCGCCGCCTCGCGCACCTGATCCATCTTGTCGGGGCTGATGCGCACGCTGCCTTGGATCACGATCATGAACGCCTCCCTTAAGAACGGAGGCAGACCTAACCGCTTCCGGTGCGCTTAGCGAGGCTCTTCCGCTTCGGCAGGCGCCGCCTCTTCCGCCGCCGCGTCGGGATCGGGCACTTCAACCAGAGTGCGGAAGGCGCAGCGCCGGCCGCGGACGATGATCGCCGAGAACCGGTCGACGCGGCCGGCGGCGTCGGAATCCATCGCGACGGATTCCGTGAACGGCAGATCGGGGCAGGAACCGAAGAAGGTGGCGCGATACCAGCGGCCATGGGCGCCCTCCAGCAGCACGGCGTCGTCGCCCAGCGGGCGGAACGAGCGGATGCTCCCGAAATCGGCGAACGCGATCGACGCCTGAGGCGCCTCCTGATCCGCGGCGAAAGGATCTTCGCGCGGCTCGGCGGTCGCGCACGCCGCGAGGGCCGCAGCCAACATCAGGGCGGCGATGGATTTCATTGCTGGTTCTCCGCTGCTTGCGCCGCCTGCTCCGCCGGGCGCGGATCGGCGATCTCGTCAAGGGAATGCAGGAAGCAGCGCCGACCGTCGATCACGACGGTGTCGCCGCGCTGGAGCGCGCCGTTCGCCGGGATGCGCACGCCGATGTCGATCTCCCAGCGCAGGTCCCGCGCGCAGCTCTCGTCGAGCTCGGCCCGGTAGTAGCGCGACGCGCCGACCCGAAGAATCAGCGACCTGTCGAGCCCCACGCGGAAGCTGCTGATGCGCCGGTTCGCGAACGCAATATGCGCGTTTTCTTCGATCACGGTATAGGGCGAGGCCGCCTCTTCGGTCGCCGCTGCAGCTTCCGTGGTCGGTTCATCGGCGGCGGCCAGGCCGCCGGCTATGAGCGTGATCAGCGCGGCGCCGGCCGCGATCAGCGTTCTCATGACGTCTCTCCTCGCGGCCAAAGACCGCGCCGTTCTAGATGCGACGCGCCTTCGCCGTTTTCGAGTCAAGAACGTGTGACGCAGATCAAATCAGCCCGATCAAGGTCTTGTGATCGGGCGCGGCCGGTCAAGCCGGCGCCGGCTCGGGATCGAACTCCGCCGCCCAATGGCCGGGCGCGACCTCGATCATCCTCGGGCGATATTGCTCCGCATCCGGATCGTCGATGACCTTCGATTTGAGAAACCGGAGCGGCGCGCGCGTATCGAGCGGGCTGGGCAGATCGCCGACCAACCGCACCCGTTCGCGCCGGCGTTCGGCCTCGGGATCAGGCGAGAGCGATGCAGCCAGAAGCGCTTTGGTGTAGGGATGCACGGGATTGGCGAGGATCGCCGCCGCAGGCCCCTGCTCGACCGTGCGGCCGAGATAGAGCACGAGCACCTTGTGCGACAGCTCGCGCACCACCGCCAGGTCGTGGCTGATGAACAGCATGGCGAGCCGCATGCGCTTCTGCAGATCGATCAGCAGCGCCACGATCTGCGCCTGGATCGACACGTCGAGCGCCGACACCGCCTCGTCGCACACGATGAGCTTGGGCTTCAGGATCACGGCGCGGGCGATGCCGACACGCTGGTTCTGCCCACCGCTCAATTCGTGCGGATACCGGTTGATGAGCGAAGGATCGAGCCCGACATCGGCCATCGCCTGACGCACAAGCGCGCGGCGTGCGGCGCGGTCAAGATCGGGACGCAGGCTAAGCAGCGGCTCGGCGATCGAGCCCCCCACCGTCATGCGCGGATCGAGGCTGGCGAGCGGATCCTGAAACACGATCTGCAAATCCTTGCGCGTCTCGCGGATCGCCTTCCGATCGGCGTCGGAGAGCCCGCGCCCCAGGAACGTCACAGCCCCGCCATCGCGCCCGCGCGGCAGCAACTTCACAATCGCGCGCGCCAGCGTGGACTTTCCGCATCCGCTCTCGCCCACGATCCCGAGCGTCTCGCCGGCGTTCAGCGTGAACGAGACGCCGTCCACCGCGCGCAGCTTCTTGGTCGCGCCGAAGAGCCCCGCATCAACGCGCACCGGGAACGTCACCCGGACATCCTTCGCCTCAAGGATCGGCGCGCCCGGCTCGTGCGGCGCAAGCGCCTGCGGCGCGTTCTCGATCCGCGGCGCGGCGTCGAGCAGCATCCGCGTATAGGCGTGCTCAGGCGCGGTGAAAATCGCATCGACCCCGCCCGCCTCCACGATCTCCCCGCGGCGCATGACGATCACGCGCTGCGCCATGCGCGCGATCACGCCCATGTCATGGGTTATGAGCGCCACGGCGGCGCCGGTGTCGCGCCGCAAATCGTCGATGAGATCGAGCACCTGAGCCTGCACCGTGGCGTCGAGCGCCGTGGTCGGCTCGTCCGCCACCAGCAGCTCCGGCCCGCCCATCATCGCCATCGCGATCATCACCCGCTGGCGCATGCCGCCGGAAAGTTCATGCGGATACTGCCTGAGCCGCCGCGCCGCTTCGGGGATTCTGACGCGCTCGAGCCAGTCGAGGCTCTGCTTGCGCGCGTCCTCGCCGCGAACCCGGAAGTGATGCGCCAGCACCTCGCCCATTTGCGCGCCGACGGTGAGGTGAGGCGTCAGCGCGGTCAGCGGATCCTGGAATACGAACGAGACCCTCCGCCCGCGGAACTCGTCGAGCGCCTTGCGCGGCAGCCCAAGGATGCTCCGCCCACGGAATTTCACCGCGCCGCCGACGCGCGCGTTCTCCGCCGTCAGCCCGAAGGCGGAAAGGAAAGTCTGGCTCTTGCCCGACCCCGATTCTCCGACGACGCCGAGGCATTCCCCCGGCGCGATCGCGAGCGAGACCGCCTTCACCGCCTCCACGCATCCGTCCGGCGTGTCGAAGGAGACGCTGAGGCGATCGATTTCGAGGACGGGCTCTGTCATGCGCCGACTTTAGCGACGCCGGCGCGCAGGCAAAGCGCGCAGATCAGCGCTCCCCCCGCTCTTCGTCGATGAAGAACCGCCGCGCCGGCCGGTCGACCGCCGCACGCGCCTGGGTCTGCGCGTAGAGATCGCCCAGGAAGGCCAGCTGCGCGCCGATCTCGGCGACGTGCACGTTCTCGGCACGGTAGGCGCCGCCGAAGAGCGGCGGCTCGGTGAACGCGTAGCATTGACCCGGCAGTAGGCGGCGCCCAGCGGCGAGACATTCCTCCACCAGCGGGATCATCAGCCAATCCGGGCCGTGGCCGTCAATCAGGTCGGCGAATCGCTCGCGGTCCTCCGCCAGCCGCAGCAGCCGGCCGAAATTGACATCGAGCATGAGCGCGGCGCCGTTCGGCGCAAGCAGGAACGCATCGGCGAACCGGCTGACGAACATGAGCTGGCTCCGCTCCGGCAGAATGTCCGCCCAGGGCGAAAAGCCGGCCTGCCAGTCGACGCCTTGAAGCGGCAGCGTATAGTCCGACAGGCGCCGCCGCACGCGCGCGCTCAGGGCGTGATTGCGAGGAAGTCGACGATCGCGTCGAACGCCTCCGGCTCTTCGAGCGTCGGCGCATGCCCCGTGCGCGGGACTTCGGCGACGACCAGATCGCTCTTGAGCGCGCGCATCGCGGCGACGCCCTCCGCCGACAGGATGTCGCTCGTCGCGCCGCGCACGACGAGCACGGGGACGCCCGACAGGTTCTTGAACAACGGCGAAAGATCGGGCGCCGGCGCGGGGGCTGCGTCGCCCGGCTGCGCGAAGGCGTTGGCGATTGCGGGATCGTAGTCAGGCTCGAGCACGCCGCGGCCGGTCTCGCGGAACGTGCGCCGGGCGAAGCGCATCCAGAACGCGTCGTCCCGATCGGGGAAGGCGTCGCCGTTCACCGCCCGGCAGGCGGCGGCGGCGGCGTCCCAGCTGCCTGCCGCGCCGCCCTTGCCGACATAGCCCGCGATCCGCGCGAGCC
>JACAEE010000084.1 GCA_013389015.1 Hydrogenophilaceae bacterium
GCGCACGCGCAGGCCCGCCGCCAGCCGCACGAGGCGCATCACTTCGCCGTCGCTCGCCTCGGCGAGGCGCCGGCGCACGCGCACGCGCTCGAACGCCGCATTCTCGTTGGCGGGATCCTCGATCCATTCGGCGCCTTGCGCAGTGAGCCAGGCGCGCAGCGCCTTTCGGCGGACGTCCAGCAGCGGCCGCGCGATCACGATCCCCCGCCCTTCGGGCCAGATCGGCGCGGGCGACAACGGCGCCATGCCGGCCGCGCGCCGCCAGCCGACGCGGGCGGCGCGCATCATCACCGTCTCGGCTTGATCATCCGCCGTGTGCGCCAGCGCGACGACCGATGCGCCGACGCTGCGCGCGGCCTCATATAAGGCGACGTGGCGCGCGCGCCGCAGCGCCGCTTGCGTGCGCTTGGCGCCGGGCGGCCAAGCGAGCGTGACGATGCGCGCGGGAACGCCCAGGGCCTCGGCGAAGCGCGCCGCGCGCGCAGCGTCTTCCTGCGAGCCGGGACGAAGCGCGTGGTCGACGATGATGGCCGTTAACCGCTCCAAGCCGGAGAGCCGGCGCAGCAGCGCCGTGGAATCGCCGCCGCCCGAGAAGCCCAGGACGACAGGGCCCGTCAGCGCCGCCAGCGCACGCCGATCGAGCGCGGGCGCGTCGGGAAGGGCGTGTCTCACGGCCGCCATCACCGCACTATCGCGCGCGGATGCGCGAAATGAAACTCGTGAGGCGTTGTGAAGGTCGCTCCCGATGATCGGGCGAACCCCGAATCCGGGATGCTAGGCGCAGTTGAGCGCGCGCGTCTCGCGCAGGGCGATGTCACGCAGGCTGCGCTCGGCGCGCGGGTAGCGGCGGGAGAAGTCGGCGAAGGCGCGGCAGGCGTCCTCCGGCAGGCCCGCGCCGCGCAGGGCGACGCCCAAACGGACGAGCGCGTCCGGCGCATAGCGGCCGCTCGGATAGGTGCGCAGATAGTGCGTAAAGCCCAGGGCCGCGTCGCGCGGCTCGCCCCGCGCAAGCTGCGTGAAGGCGCGCCAATAATGCGCAGAGGGCGCGTTGGGATCGTTCGCGTAGAGCGATAGGAAGCGATCATATTCGGCTTCGGCCTCGCCGAGGCGGCCCGCGCGCATCAGCGCCTGGGCGTTGGCGTAGACCGTTTCGGGCGTATCGCCGCCCTCAAGCTCCTCTTCCGCCAGATCGCCTTCGGGTTCAATCGCGCCTTCCTGGTCGCGCGCGCGCTCTGCGTCCATTTCGTCAACCGCGTCGCGGACGATGGTGAGATCGCTGACCAGGCGCTGGAGACGGCGGATCTCCTCTTCGGCCTGACGCAGGCGATGCTCGGCGCGGTCAGCGCGATCGTTGGCGTCAGCGAGCAGGCGCTCAAGCTCCTCCACCCGATCCTGGCGGGCCGAGGGGGAATAGGCGCCGTCCGGGCGGATCTCCTGCGCGCCGGCGGCGGACGCGCAGCACAAAACGAGGCTCGCCGCGGCGGCGGCGCGGAACCAGGCTGGAATCATGCGCTCTGCTTGCCTTCGGGCTGGGGAGTTTTTGTGGCGGTTCGGCTCAGCCCTCGCCCCCGGCCACGCGCTCGATCAGCCGCGCGGCGCGGTCGAGCAGGGCGAGTTCGGCAGGGCGCAGGCCTTTGAGGCGTGCGCGCAGCAGCGCCAGGCGCCGGGCGCGCCCCGCCTGCATCAGCGCGCGGCCGCGCTCGGACGGCGCGATGATCAGCCCGCGGGCGTCCCCCGGATCAGGCGCCTTCTCGACGAGGCCCTCGGCCGCGAGATCGCTCACCAGGCGCGACATGGTGGCGGGCGTCACCTGTTCGGCCGCCGCGAGCGCCTTGAGGCTCTGGGGCCCGGCGAACACCAGCACCGAGAGCGCCGAGAGTTTCGGGGCGGAGACGCCGGTCTCGTCGTCGGCGACGCGCAGGCGGCGCAGCAACCGGATCGCGGCGCGATGCAGCCGCTCGGCCGTCGCGCCGGCGTCTTCGCCGCCTGCATGCGCACGCGCGCGACCGCGTGATCCAGCACTGCGCCTGGCCATGACGCCCTCTCTTGACTTATTTAGTTAGCGTAACTAATTAATAGATCGTCAACGCCCCAGCAAGGAGCACGCCATGGAAGCGCTCATTTCCGGATTCGCGCAGGTCGCCCTCGCCAGCGCCGAGCCCAAGGCGCTCGTCGCCTATTATCGCGACGTCGTGGGCCTGCCGTTCCTGTTCGAGGCCGGCGGCATGCATTTCCTGCAAGCGGGGCCGTCACGGCTGATGATCTATGGCGCGGATGCGCCGCACAGCCTCGCGGACGGGACCATCGTCTATCTCGAGCCGTCCGACTGGAACGCGGCGGAAGCCAAGCTCGAAGCCAAGGGCGCCGCCTTCGCGCACGGCGCGCAAGTGGTGATGAGAGAGCCCGGCCGCGAACTCGCGCTGCGCCCGTTCACCGATCCAGAAGGCCACAAACTCGCACTCATGGGCTGGCGACCCGCAGCATGAATGAGGCGGTCACATCGGCGTGCCTGCTTGTCTCGCGCGGCGCCGGCGCCTAGCCTAGGGGACCTTTCATCGACCCTTACGAGGCCCCCATGCTCCGCGCCGCCCTTTCTTCGCTCGCTCTGTTGGCCCTCGTCGCGCCGGCTTTCGCGGAGCCGGCCCGCTACACGCTCGACCCCACGCACACTCAGGTCGGCTGGTCGATCGACCGGTTCGGCTTTACGAAAATGACGGGCCGCTTCGACGAAGCCTCGGGCGTGGTGATGCTCGATCCCGAAAACCCGGCCAATTCCTCGGTGACCGCCGAGATCAATGTCGGCAGCGTCGATTCCGGTTATGATGAACGAGACGAACATTTGCGCGCCGAGCGCTGGCTCAACGCCGCCGCGCACCCGACGATGCGCTTCCAATCCAGCTCGGTGACGCTGACCGGTGAAAACACGGCCACCGTCGTCGGCGATCTTTCGTTCCGCGGCGTGACGCAGCCGGTGACGCTCAACGTCACGCTCAACAAGCTCGGCCCCTCGCCGATGGGCGGGGCGCCGACCGCAGGCTTCACCGCGACGGGCGTCCTCTCCCGCTCCGCGTTCGGCCTCACGATCGCGCCCGGCGCGATCGGCGACGAGGTGGCGATCCATATCGAAGCGCTCGCCGTCGGCGAGGCGCCGGCGCAAAACTGATGCATTACTGGCTGGTGAAAAGCGAGCCGGGAACCTGGTCCTGGGATCAGCACGCCAAGGCCAAGGCCGATGCGTGGACGGGCGTGCGCAACCATCAGGCCAAGGTGCATCTCAAGTCGATGCGGAAAGGCGACCGCGTCCTCTTCTATCATTCGGGCGAGGAGAAGGCGGTCGTGGGCGTGAGCGAGGTCGTGCGCGAGGCCTATCCGGACGCGACCGACGCAAGCGGCGTGTTCGTCTGCGTGGACCTCAAGGCGGTCGCGCCGTTCAAGACGCCGGTCACGCTCGCCGCGATCAAGGCGCAAAAGCCGCTCGCGGACATGGTGCTGGTGAAGAATTCGCGGCTCTCCGTGCAGCCGGTGACGACCGCGGAGTGGAAGCGCATCGCCAGCATGGGGGGCGTGAACCTTTAGTGCTTGTTGCGATCAAGCAGGATCACCTTCCCTCATTCCGGCCGTCGCGTTGCGGAGCAACGC
>JACAEE010000019.1 GCA_013389015.1 Hydrogenophilaceae bacterium
ACGCCGCCGACGCTGGACGCGGTGCTTCTCCACAGCCCGCGCGGAGCCGCGATCTTCGCCGCGCTCCTGAACGCCGCGGCCCCCGACGCCGCCGGCGCGCTCATCGCCTGCTGCCTGAGTGAAAACGTCGCCCGCGCCGCGGCGCGTGCGGCGGCTTGGGCGCAGATCGTCGTGGCGGCGGCCCCACGCGAGGAGGCGCTCCTGCGCGCCGCTTTCGCCCAAACAGCCCCCGACACTTGAGGGGGATGGCGAGCCCGCCTAAGTTCGTCCGCCGGGGTTCGCGCCGCTTCGCAGCGGTCGCCGGGGCATGTCCGCAAGCCAGAAGGCCAAGGGTTCATTCATGAGCGCGTCCGATTCGTCCGAGCGGCCGAGCGCCGAGCCGATCGATGTCGAGTTCGAACCGGCCGATCGCCCGCGCCGCCGCGCCCGCGCGAAGTCCTCCAGCGGCGATGATGGTATCGGCTTCGGCGCAGCCCTGGCGCTGGCGCTGTTCAGCGCCGTGCTCGGCGGGGCGCTCGGCGCCTTCGCGCCGCGCATTCCGGCGGTGCGTGCGGCGATGGATTCCGTCCTTCCCGAATCGGGGGCCGCGACTGCGGCCGCGCGCGACACCGCCGCGCTCGAGCGGCGTCTCGACGCGCTGGAGGCCAAGGCCGCGCCGGTCGCCGAAATCGCCTCCGCGAGCGACGCCGAGATCGCGCAACGCATGATCGCGATGCAGAACGGCCTGCGCGATTTGGAAAACCGGCTCAATCAGATCCCCAACACCGCCGAAGTGCAGGCGCTGGTGCGCGAAGTGCAGCAATTGCGCGTCGACTTCCCTGCCGTGGCGCAGCAATCGCGCACCGCCGGAGAGGCCGCCCGCGCAGCCTTCGCCGTCTCCGCCGCCGCCGACGCCTCGCGCTCCTCCGGCCCGTTCGAACAATCCTATCGCGCGCTCGCCGTGCTCCTGCCCGACGACCCCAATGTCCGCGCGCTCGCGCCGCTCGCGCGCACCGGCGCGCCGACCCGCGTGGAGCTGCGCGACCGCTTCGCCGACATCGAGAACGACATCATCCGCGCCGCGCGCCAAGCTGAGGCCGGGCGCGGCTTCTGGGGCCGCGTGCAGGCGGCGCTTGCGCAATGGGTCGTCGTGCGCCGCCGCGGCGAAGGCGACACCGCCGTGGGCGTGGTCGAGCGCGCCAGCCGTATGCTCGCCGCCGATAATCTCGCCGGCGCGGTGCAGGAATTGCGAAGGCTTTCCGGCCCGCCCGCGCGCGTGGCCCAACCCTGGCTGACCGCGGCCCAACGCCGCCTTGAGATCGACACCCGGTTGGGCGCCATCCGCCACGAACTGGCGCGGAGAGGCTGATGCTGCGCATTGCGATCATACTCGTCGTCGCGGTCCTGGCCGCGCTCGCCGCGATCAACGCCGCCAATGCGCCTGGCCGCGTCGTCATCGAGTTCGGCGATTACGAGATCCACACCACCGCGCTCTTCGCGCTGCTCGCGCTCATCTTCATCGTCGCGATCTCGCTGCCGATCCTCCGTATGCTGATGTTCCTGATGGACGCGCCCGACATGCTCGGCCGCTTCGGCCGCCGCCATCGCACGAGGCGCGGCCAGGAAGCGCTGGCGCTCGGCCTCATCGCCGCGGAATCCGGCGAGTTCGACGAGGCGCGCAGACACGCCGCCCGGGCCGAGGAACTGATCGAAGAGCCGCGCCTGGCCGTGCTGTTGCAGGCGCGCGCGGCCGAAGTCGCCGGCGACGTGCCCGCCGCCGAGCGCGCCTATTCCGGCATGCTCTCCCACGAGGACACCGCCCTTCTGGGCCACAAGGGCCTCCTGCATGCGGCGCTGAAGCGCGGCGACCGCATCTCGGCGATGTCCCACGCCGAGCAGGCGATGCGTCTTTCGAAGACCGCCGCCTGGCCGTTCCAATCGCTGTTCGAACTCAAGGTTCAGGCCGCGGACTGGGAAGGCGCGCTCGAAGCGCTCGAACAGGCCGAGAAGCGCAGGCTTCTGGAAGACAAGGTCGTGCGCCGGCGCCGCGCCGTGCTCTACACCGCCGCAGCCGCAAAGGCCGAACGCGAGCGTCGCGGCGAGAAGGCCGCCGACTTGGCGCAGAAGGCGGTGCGCATGGCGCCGGGCTTTGCGCCCGCCGCCGCGCTCGCGGCGCGCTTGCTCGTCGCCGAAGGCAAGCATGAGCGGGCCGCCGCGGTTCTCGAAGACGCCTGGGAAGTCGCGCCGCACCCTGCGCTCGCGCACGCCTATCGCGATCTCCGCGTGGGGGAGAGCGCCGCCGAGCGCGGCGCGCGCATGCAGGCGCTGATCCAGAAGCGCCCCGACAGCCGCGAAAGCCGCATCGTCGCCGCCGAACTCGCCATGGAGCGCGGCGACTGGGGCGCCGCCCCGGCGGCGCTCGACGACGCCTATCGCGAATTCCCCTCCGCGCGCATCTGCATGCTCTACGCCCAGGTCGCGCGGGGCCGCGGCGATGAAGCCGCCGCCCGTTCGTGGACGAACCAGGCCGCCGCCGCGCCGCGCGAGCCGGACTGGTCCGATCTCGATCCCGAAGGTCCGGCGTTTCTCTATGAGGACACCGACTGGGCGCGCCTAGTCTATGTGTTCGGCGATTCCGGACAGCTCATCCATCCGCGCATGGAGCGCGGCGGACGCGACGCAACGACCGGTTCGCTCCTCGCGCTGCCGCCCGCCGCCGTCGCGGCGCTCCCGCCGGGCGAGGCGAGCGGCGCGTCCTCCGACGCCGCCTGAACGCTCCGCCCGCGCCGCTCGGCGACGTCTCCGCGGTTCGCCCGCTGGCCACGATCGGCGCCGGCGTCGCGCCCGGCGCTTGCTCCGCCCGGACGCGCCATGTAGACAAGCGCCCTCCCGAACGGCCCCCCGACCTTGGGCCGCCGTCCGCGGGCCGCCATAGCTCAGCCGGTAGAGCGGCGCATTCGTAATGCGTAGGTCGGGTGTTCGAGTCACCCTGGCGGCACCATTTCCCGTCATTCGGCAAGAACTCAACGCGGCGCGCTGTTGCGGCGCCTCGCAGAGCAGGATGCCCGCCGGCGGGCCGGCTTCCGGCGCGGCGATATCCTGGGCGCGCCGCGCTATGCGCGCATTCCGAATCCGGAAGCGCGCTAGATCCCGGCGCCGGAGGTTTGCGCCGCGGTATCGGAGGCGCGGCTGTCGCAGATCGTCGGCGCGAGCGCGCGGAACGCGTCGTACTGGCTCAGGAACACCTCGCCGGTCAGCGCATCCAGGAAGTGGGCGCGCCGCAGCCGGTCCATCACCGGGCCCTTGACCTCCGAGAGATGGAGCGTCACGCCCGCGTCGGCCAGGCGATGATTGAGCGCTTCGAGGCTTTCGTGCGCGGAGGCGTCGATCGCGTTCACGGCCGAGCACATCAGCACCACGTGCTTGAGCGCCGGCTCGTCGGCGATCATGGACAGCACGCGCCCTTCAAGCCAGTTGGCGTTCGCGAAGGTGAGGCTCTCGTCGATGCGCAGCATCAGCACATGGGGCGCGGTGACGACGTCGTGGCGCTCCACGTTGCGGAAATGCTGCGTGCCGGGGACCTGCCCGACGACCGCCACGTGCGGCTTAGAGGCGCGGTGCAGGAAGAGCAGGATCGACAATCCAACCCCCGCCATCACGCCGGCCTCGACACCGAAGATGAGCGTCACGCCGATGGTCGCCGCCATCGCGATGAAGTCGCGCTTAGAATAACGCCAGATCCGCACGATGGCGGGAAAGTCCACGAGGCTCAGCACCGCCACGATGATCGTCGCCGCCAGAGTCGCGATCGGCAGGTTGTAGAGCAGCGGCGTGAAGAAGAGCGCGGCGAGGGCGATGCCCACGGCGGTGAACGCGCCCGCCGCGGGCGTCTCCGCGCCGGCGTCGAAATTCACCATCGACCGCGCAAACCCGCCCGTCACCGGATAGCCGCCGGTGAGCGCGGCCGCCACGTTCGACGCCCCAAGGCCGATCAGCTCCTGGTCCGGGTCGACGCTTTGCCGGCGCTTGGCCGCCAGCGTACGGGCCACCGAGACCGATTCCACGAACCCGATCACGCTAATGAACAGCGCCGGCGCCGCCAGCTGCAGCCAGAGCGCCGCGTCGAACACAGGCAAAGTCAGGGGCGGCAGCCCGACGGGGATGGCGCCCACGGTGCGCACGCCCTGCGCCGCCAGCCCCAGCCATGTCACCGCCAGCGTGGCGCCGATCACGGCAAAGATCGGGCCCGCCTTCGCCAGCAGATCCGCCGGGCGCGGCTTGAGCCCCATGCGCACGAGCAGCGGCTTCAGGCCTTTGCGCACCCAGAACAGGAACGCCAGCGAGGAAAGCCCGATCAGCGCCGTCCATGGATTGATCGCCCCCGCCCCGATGGCGAACGTGCGCACGATCTCCACCATCGTCTGGCCCGATGTGCGCACGCCGAGCAGCGGCCCGAGCTGGCTCGCCGCGATGATGAGGCCGGATGCGGTGATGAACCCCGACACCACCGGATGCGAAAGCAGGTTCGCGAACTCACCGAGGCGCAGAAAGCCCATAACCAGCAGGAAGAGCCCGGACAGCAGCGCCAGCGTGAGCGCCGCGGCGATGTATTCCGGCGTCCCCTGCGCAGCCGCCTGCCCCGCCGCCGCCGCGGTCATCAGCGAGATCACCGCCACCGGCCCCACCGCCAGCGTCCGGCTCGTTCCGAACACGGCGTAGGCGATGAGCGGCGCGACCGAGGCGTAGAGCCCCACCTGCGGCGGCAGTCCCGCCAACATCGCATAGGCGAGGCTCTGCGGGATCAGCATGATCGTCACGACCAGCGCGGCCACGAGATCGCTCGTGAGCGTGTGTCCGCTATAGGTCCGCGCCCAGCCGAGGATCGGAAAATATCGCCCCATGCCCCGCCTTTAAGCGCCGATTCGCCGGCGCTTCATCCCCGTTAGCGGCGATCGCGCACGGCGCCGGTGGCCGGGTCGATCGTCACCGTCGGCAGCCCCGCCGCCTTCCACGCGCCGAGCCCCCCGTCCATATGTCCCCGCGCGCTCACGCCCGCGGCCGCGCAGCGCGCCAGCGCCGTCGCGGAGCGCTTGCCCGAGCCGCAATGGAACACGATCGGCTTTCGCGGGTCTTGCGGCAGCATGGCCGGATCGAAGGTCGAGAGCGGAAACAGCAGCGCGCCATGGATGCGCTCGGCGGCGAACTCCGCAGGCTCGCGCACGTCGATCAGCGTGATCTCCCCGCGCGCGAGCGCCGCATGGACGTTCTGGGCGGTTTCGGCGGCGACTTCCTTCATGACGCGCTCCATGTATATTAGGTATGCATAATATAATTCGCGGCGCGCCCTCGCCAACCCGCGGGGGCCGCGATAGATTCGCCCGCTCCATGGCGGATCTGAAGACCTATCGCGCAAAGCGCCGCTTCAATGTCACGACCGAGCCCGAAGGCGCCGCCTCGCCCGCGGCGCGTGAGGAAGGGCCGGTTTTCGTCGTCCAGAAGCACGCAGCGCGCCGCCTGCACTACGATTTCCGCCTGGAGATCGACGGCGTTTTGAAGAGCTGGGCGGTGCCGGAGGGGCCCTGCCTTGATTCCAAAGTCCGCCGCCTCGCGGTGCAGACCGAGGATCACCCGCTGGAATATGGACGCTTCGAAGGCCGCATCCCGGCCGGCGAGTACGGCGCGGGCGTCGTCATCGTGTGGGACCGCGGCCCCTGGGTGACTTTGGCGGACGATCCGCTGGAGGCGCTGAAGGGCGGCGAACTGAAGATGCGCCTCGCCGGCGAGAAGCTGCGCGGCGGGTGGACATTGGTGCGCCTCAACAAGGACCCGAAGAACTGGCTCTTGATCAAGGAGCGCGACGACGAAGTCCGCCGGCTTGAAGACTATGACGTGCTCGCCGCCGAGCCGCGCAGCGTGCTCTCCGGGCTCACCGTCGAAGATCTGAAGCGCGCCGCCGCGCCGGCGGACAAGCCGCGCCCGGCGCGCCCCAAGCCCGAGCGCATCGCCGGCGCGAAGAAGGCGCCGATGCCGAAGGCGGTCTCCCCCCAGCTCGCCAGCGCCGCCGACGCCCCGCCCGCCGGCGAAGGCTGGCTGCACGAGCTCAAATATGACGGGTACAGAACGATCGTGCGCATCGAGAACGGCGAGGCGCGCCTGTTCACGCGCAACAAGCATGATTGGACGCAACGCTACCGTGCGCTCGCCGAGGCGTTTAGGGCGCTCGACTGCACGTCTGCGCTGATCGACGGCGAAGTCACGGTCCAGAATCCCCGCGGCGTCACGTCCATCGATCTGCTGGAGACTGCGCTTTCGGAGGGCAGGGACGGCGATCTCACCTTCTTCGCCTTCGACCTTCCCTATCTCGACGGCTACGACCTCTCCGGCGCCAAGCTCATCGACCGCAAGACCGCGCTCGAAGGCCTGCTCGCGCCGCACATCAACGCCCGATCGCTCATCCAGCTCAGCGAGCACTTCACCGGCGACGGCGCCGAACTGTTCGCGCACGCCTGCCGCATGGGGCTTGAAGGCGTCATATCCAAGCGCGCCGACGCGCCTTACGTTCAGGGCCGCACCAAGACCTGGCTCAAGATCAAGCGCGCCTATGTCGGCGAGTTCGTCGTCGTCGGCTATACGCTGACCACGCCGAAGCGCATCGCCGCGTTCCTCATCGCGGAAGAAGGCGGCGACGGCGAACTCGTTTTCGTCGGCCGCGTCACCTGCCCGAGCGAAGCGATCTCCGATCTGTGGCTGCCAAAGCTCGCCGCACGCAAGGTCGCGCAGGGCATGCCCATGAAGGCGCCTGTCCCGAAGCCGATCTGGACCGAGCCGGCCGCGACCGCCCGCGTCGCTTTCAACAGCCGCGCGCCCGACGGCGCGCCGCGCCAGCCGGTTCTGCTTGGCCTCACGCCCTACAGGAAGCCCATGCGTTCCTCAAAGCCCAGACTGGTCGCCGATCGCGATCTCGCCGCGATCCGGCTCACCAATCCCGACCGCAAGATGTTCGGGACCAAGGATGTCACCAAGCTCGACATCGCCGTCTATTACGCCCGGGTCGGCGACTGGATGCTGCCGGATCTGCTGCGCCGGCCGCTCTCGCTCATCCGCTGTCCGAGCGGCGAGCGCGAAGACTGCTTCTATCAACGCCATGCCTTCGCCGGTCTGCCGCCTGGCGTCGAAACCATTCCGCTCGCCGTCGAAAAAGGACGCGAAGACTACATCTATGTCGAAACAGCCGCCGGCTTTCTGGGGCTGACGCAGTTCGGCGCCATCGAGTTCCACCCCTGGGGCTGCCGCATCGATGATCCCGATCACCCCGACCGTTTCGTGGTCGATCTCGATCCCGATCCCGCGCTCGACTGGGGCCATGTCTGCGCCGCGGCGGAGCAATTGCGCGACACGCTCAAGCAATTGGGGTTCGAGCCCTTCATCCGCACCACCGGCGGGAAGGGCCTGCACCTCGTGATGGCGCTGGCGCCCGGCAAAGTTGATTGGGCGAACCTGCGCAGCTTCGCCCAGGCCTTCGCCGCCAGCGCCGCCCACGACGCGCCGAACGTGTTCACCGCCAACCCCAAAATGGAGAGCCGCAAGGGCCGCATTTACGTTGACTACCTGCGCAATGTCCGCGGCTCGAGCGCCATCGCATCCTATTCGCTACGCGCCAATGAGCGGTTCACCGTCGCCACGCCCATCGCCTGGGAGGAACTGCGCACGCTGGAAGGCCCCCGCGCCTTTGATCGAAAAAGCGTGCCGCAACGGCTTTCCAGGCTGGCGAAGGACCCCTGGGATGGATTAGACTCCTCAGCCTCCGACATCTCGCGCAAAGCGCGTCAAAGCGTCGGCCTGAAAACGTGACTGGAAAATGCTGACGCGATCCTGAGGCGAAACTTGCAGCGGGTTCGCCCGAAAATTCGACTCTGGAGATCATCATGGCCGGCCGCGCCTATTGGAAGGGGTATCTGAAGCTCTCGCTGGTCGCCTGCCCGGTGAAACTCTATTCGGCGACGGCCTCGGCCGCGAGCCGCGTCTCCTTCAACATGATCCACAAAGACACGCGCAACCGCGTCTCGCAAAAATACTACGATCCGGAACTGGGCGAGGTCGAGCGCGCCGACTTGGTTAAGGGCTACCAGTTCGAGAAGGACAAATACGTGATCGTCACGCCGGAGGAGCTCGAGGAGATCGAGATCGAATCCTCCAAGACGATCAATATCGACGGGTTCGTCGACGCCGCCGACATCGACCCGATCTATTTCGACTCCCCCTATTTCCTCGCCCCCGATGGTCCGGTTGCGGAGGAAACCTACGCCGTCATCCTCAAGGCCATGCAGGAGACCGGCAAGGTCGCCATCGCCCGCATCGTGCTCTCCGGCCGCGAGCGCCTCGTCGCCATCCAGCCCAAGGCCGAAGGCTTCCTCCTCACCACCTTGCGCTCCGCCAAGGAGGTCAAGAGCGCCGCCGACGCGTTCGATAAGCTCGACGTGAAGATCGACCCCGACATGCTCGCCATGGCCGAGCAGATCATCAAGCAGAAGGCGATCCCGTTCGATCCCGCCGCGTTCGAGGACCGCTACGAGCAGGCGCTCCTGGCGCTTGTGCGCTCCAAGATCGCCGGCGGCGAGCCGGTGATCACCAAGGCCCCCGAACGCGGCAACGTCATCAATCTCATGGACGCGCTGCGCCGCTCCATCGAGGAGGAGCGCCGCCCGCCCGCGCCCAGCCTCGCCAAGGCCAAGGCCGAGCCGGCCGAAGCCGCTGACGGCAAATCGGAAAAAGCCCCAGCCAAGAAAGCCGCGGCGAAGAAGTCGACCGCGCAAAAGACTCCCGCCAAGAAGGCCGCACCGGCTGCGAAGAAGTCCAAAGCCGGCTAAGATTCGGGGCCTTAAGGTCGAGCATGGATTTGCAGGGCAAGTCCGCCGCTCTCTACGGGCGGTTCAGCGCCGGCGTGCGTGAGCGCCTGGCGGCGGCGATCGCCCGTCGCGGCGCCCGCGTCGCCCGCGATCTGACGCTGCGCAGCGACGTGCTCGTCGTCGGCGCGCTGGCCGCCACGCTCATCGAGCCGGGCCATCTGAGCGCCCGCCTCGCCGCCGCGAAGGCCCGCCGCGTGCCGGTCTATGGCGAGCGCGGCTTCACCGAGCTGCTGATCGCGCAGGCCGAAGCGCCGCCGCCTTCGCTTTCGGTCGCGCCGCTGCTGCGCGAGAGCCGCCTCACGCTCGACGACGTCGCCATCCTCGCGGCGTTCGACATCGTGCGTTTGGAGGGCGAACAGGTCCGTTTCGCCGACGCCGGCGTGATCAAGAGCGCAGGCGAACTCGCCGCCGCCGGCCGCTCCCTCGCCGACATCGTCCGAATCCTGACCAAAGCGCGCGACCGCGCGCCCAAGGGCCGCCGCAAGATCGTGATCGATCCGCGCGGCGAGGCGGCGCTGCAATGGGAGAGCGGGCTCTCCACGCTCGAAGGCCAAGGCCTTCTGCCGCTGGAGGATGACGCCGCCTCCCTCGACGATCTCTTCGAAGCCGCCGCGATCGCCGAGGCTCGCGGCGATCTCGCCGAGGCCGCGCGCCTCTACGAAATGACCGCGCGCGCCGACCGCAAGGACGCCATCGCCAGCTACAATCTCGGCAACATCCATCTCGCCGCCGGCGCCCACGGCGAAGCCGTGCTCGCCTTTCGCACCGCGCTTGCCCGCGAGCCGGACTTTCTCGAAGCCCGCTATAATCTCGCGCAGGCCTGTGAAGGCCTCGGCAAAGTCGCCGAAGCGCGCGAGGCGCTGACGGAGGTCCTGCGTCGCGAACCCCGCTACGCGGATGCGCGCTTCAATCTCGCCCAGCTTGAGCTCAAGCGCGGCGCCGTCGCCGAAGCGAAGGCGCATTTCGAACTCTACCTCTTCACCGATCCGCCGGCCGACTGGGCCGCCAAGGCCCGCCGCGCCATCCAATACTGCACAGCCAAGCTTTCGGCGTAGGCCGGCTCAACTACCCCACCCATCACCAACCAAGCGTCATTCCGGACGCGCCGCAGGCGCGATCGGGAGCCCAGGAGCGACGTGCTACGTTCAGCGGATGGCGATCGGATTGACCACCATCTGCACCGCGCCATGGAACCGCGGCTGCCCGAGCACGAACATGAACTCCGTGGCGTTGTCCGCAGCAAGCTCGGCCGTGTTGATGTTTTCCAGGATGTGCACGCCGTGCTTGGCGAGCAGGGTCTGGTGCACGATGAACGGCGCGGCTTCATCCTCGAACGGAATCGCTTCGAGCGCGGCGACGTCCGCCCCGATCATCACCACGCCCAGCGATGCGAGATATTCCGCGCCTTCGCGCCCCAGGCCCGGCTCGCGCGCGATGAAATCCTGCGGATTGCTCTCGGCCGAAGCCGCCATCCAGCCGGTGTGGAAGAGCACCACATCGCCCGACCGGATCGTGATTCGCGCCGCGCGCGCCGCCGCTTCGATCTCGGCGCGATTGAACGCCGTGCCCGGCGGCACCGGATTCTGGCCGTAGTGCTTGGTCATGTCGAGCAGCACGCCGCGCGTCGCCGTCGGCGGAATATCCTGCGTGCCAAAGCGCGTCACGCCAGTGGGGCTGAAGAACTCCTGCGCCCGCACGCCGTTATAGTACCGGTGATTGACGCCCAGATGCGCGAAGCCGTCAATCTGCGTGCCGATGCCGATCGACGTCATCAGAACGTCGTCATGCCCGGTGAGCAGATTCGGCGCCACCGGCCCGCCGCCGCCGTCATTGGTCTGCTGCACGACGATATTGTAGGAGCGGCCCGGCCAGGCCGGCGTGTCGGGCCCCGTCACCACGCCCAGCGCATAGACCTTGCCGGTGCGCACCAGCCGCGCCGCCGCACGCGTGCCTTCCGCCGAAAGGTTGTTCATCGCGCCGATCGAATCCTCGGCGCCGTAGCGCGAGGGATACCAATCCTCCTGCGCCTGCGCTGCAGCCGCGAGCATCATTGCGCCCGCCAGCGCCGCCGCGCCGCGCAAGGCGTCCCGCTTGCCCATGTTTCGTCCTCCCTATTCCCTCTTGACTGAACGGGCCGGCGCCGGCTCGGTCAAGCGCAAACCGCCAGCTGCGCGCACCCTTGATTTGCCTCAGGGGCGAAGCGCGAAAACGCCGCCAGGCTCCACCGCGACCCGTCCGGACGTTCGCCCATGTCCACACGCAACCTCGCGTCGCTGTTTTCGCCAAGGGCCGTTGCGCTCATCGGCGCCAGCGACCGCGAAGGCGCCGTCGGCGCCGTCATCGCGCGCAACCTGCTGGCCGGCGGATTCGGCGGCCCGGTCATGCTCGTCAATCCGCGCGGCGTGACGATCGAGTCGGTCGCGAGCGTGGCCTCCATCGCTGACCTGCCCGCCGATCCCGAACTCGCGGTCATCGCAACGCCGCCTGCGCCGATCCCCGATCTCGTGGCTGAACTGGGCCTCCGCGGCTGCAAGGCGTGCGTGATCATCACCGCCGGCCTCGACGCCGCCCAGCGCCAAACGCTTCTCAATCATGCGCGCAAGCATTTGATGCGCATCGTCGGGCCGAATTGCCTCGGCTTCGTCTCGCCCGTCAGCGGGATCAACGCCAGCTTCGCGCATCTGATGCCGCCGCGCGGCGACATCGCCT
Organism: Hydrogenophilaceae bacterium; assembly: GCA_013389015.1. Classification (GTDB taxonomy): domain Bacteria; phylum Pseudomonadota; class Alphaproteobacteria; order Caulobacterales; family Aquidulcibacteraceae; genus CADEEL01. Next base: position 11,595 of record JACAEE010000019.1, read on the forward strand.
TCCTCACCCAGTCCGGCGCGATCGCGACCGCGATCGTCGATTGGGCCAAGGGCCGCGGAATCGGCTTTTCGCACATCCTTTCGCTCGGCGAGATGAGCGACGTCGATTTCGGCGATCTGCTCGATTACCTCGCCCACGATTCTGCGACACGCTCGATTCTGCTCTACGCCGAGACCATCACCCACGCGCGCAAGTTCATGTCGGCCGCGCGCATCGCCGCACGCGCCAAACCGGTGATCGTGGTCAAGGGCGGCCGCAGCGCCGCCGGCGCCAAGGCCGCAGCCTCGCACACCGGCGCGCTCGCCGGCGCCGACGCCGTCTACGACGCCGCCTTCCGCCGCGCCGGCATGTTGCGCGTATACTCGCTGCGCGCGCTGTTCGACGCCGCCGAGACGCTCGCCAGCGGCCAGCGCCCACGCGGCGACCGGCTGATGATCCTCACCAATGGCGGGGGACTCGGCGTGCTCGCCGCCGATGCGCTGGACGCCGGCGGGGGAACGCTCGCCGCGCTCCCCGACGACGCCAAGGCCAAGCTCGACGCCGTGCTGCCGCCTGCGTGGTCGCACAACAATCCCATCGACATTCTCGGCGACGCCCAGGCCGAGCGCTACGAAAACGCCATCGACATCCTCTCCGAAATCCCCGGCTGGGATGCGCTGCTGGTGATCAATTGCCCCACCGGCGTCAGCGATAACCGCGCCGCGGCGGAAGCGACCATCCGAGCCCGCGCGCGCCGCCCGCATCGTCCGATGCTCGCCTGCTGGACTGGGGAAGCGACGGCCGACGCTCCGCGCCGCCTCCTGTTCGAGGCCAAGCTGCCGAACTACGAAACGCCGGACGAAGCCGTGCGCGCGTTCCTTCATCTGGTGGAGTACGCGCGCAATCAAGAGGCGCTGCTGCAGGCGCCCGCCGCGCTCGCCGCCCATTCCATGGAGGAACGCGAAGCCGCGCGCGCCATCGTGCGCGCCGCGCTCGCCGACGGGCGCGCCCTGCTCACCGAGCCGGAAGCGAAAGCCGTGCTCGCGGCCTACGCCATTCCCGTGGTCGAGACGCGCGTTGCGACGAGCCCGGAAGAAGCCGCGCAGCGCGCCGCCGAACTCCCCGCGCCCTATGCGCTGAAGATTCTCTCGCGCGACATCACCCACAAGTCCGACGTCGGCGGCGTGCGCCTGAGCCTTGACAGCCCCGCCGCAGTCGAAGCGGCCGCACGAGAGATGTTCTCCCGCGTCGCCGCCGCGGCGCCGCACGCGCGCATCGACGGCTTGACCGTGCAGCCGATGGTGCGCCGTCCGCATGCGCAGGAGCTCATTCTCGGCGCCGTCGAAGATTCCGTATTCGGCCCCTGCCTCCTCTTCGGACAGGGCGGCGTGGCGACGGAGATCGTGGCCGACCGCGCCCTCGGCCTGCCGCCGCTCAACAGCGTGCTCGCCGCCGACATGATCCGCCGCACCCGCGTCGCCAGACTGCTCGCCGGCTATCGCGACCGCGCGCCGGCTGATCACGCCGCGATCGCCGCGACGCTCGTGGCGCTCTCCGATCTCGTCATCAACCTGCCCGAGATCGCGGAGCTCGACATCAACCCGCTGCTCGCCGACGCCGACGGGGTCATCGCCCTTGACGCGCGCATCGTCGTCCGCGCGCCGCCGCGTGACGCGGCGAAGCGCCTGGCCATCCGTCCGTATCCGGCGGAACTCGAGCACCCCATCGACATCGCCGGCGCACGTCTGATGCTGCGCGCCATCCGCCCCGACGACGCCGACGCCATCATCGCCTTCGCCGGCCGCACCGATCCTGACCATCTGCGCCTGCGCTTCCACGGCGCGGTCGGCAAGATCACGCAGCGCATCGCCGCGCGCCTCACCCAGATCGATTATGACCGCGAGATGGCGCTCGTCGCCGTCGAAGAGGACGGCGCCATCGCCGGCGTCGGCCGCCTCGTCTTCGATCCCGATTTCGAGGCGTGCGAATATGCGATCATCGTGCGTTCGGACATCCAGCACCGCGGGCTTGGCTCCGCGCTGATGCGCGAAATGTTCGCCTACGCCCGCGCCCGCGGCGCCAAGCGCATGTGGGGCGACGTGTTGACCGAGAACCACGGCATGCTCGCCGTCGCCCGCGAACTCGGCGCCGACATCGCCTATCTCCCCGAGGATCACGCCATCACCCGCACCACGTTCCGCTTGGCTCCATAGCCCTCCCTCATTCCGGGCGACTCCCGCAAAGCGGGAGGAGACCCGAAGGAGATCTCCGGCTCTTCGCGTTGCTGGACAACGCTACGGCCGGAATGCGGAACTTGATTTGGCAGGCGCGCCTGGGGATCAGCGCCCCAACCGCCACAGCGCCGCCAGATTGTTGCGCTGCATGTCGGACGATCCGCCGACAATCGGCATGCCGAGAAGATCGCGCACGTTGCGTTCGATGTCGTAGGCGTCGCTGAGCGCATACGCCCCCATCACCTGCTGGCATGCGAGCGCGATCTCCACACCGGATTCCGCAATGAAGAGTTTCGCCATAGACGTCTCGATCGCGCAGGGTCTGCGTTCCTGAGCCAGGCGCGCCGCGTGATGAAGCATCAGCCGGCAGGCCTCAAGCCTGGTGCGCGCCGCCACCAGCTTGTGGGCCACCGCCTGGTGCGCCGCGATCGGCTTGCCGAACTGCACCCGCTCCTGCGCATAGGCCCACGCCTCCTCCACCGCCGCTTGCGCGAAGCCGAACGCGACGGCCGCCACTTCGAGCTTCTCCACGTCGAGCGCACGCCCGGCCAGCATGCCCCAGCCCTTGTTCAGCATCGCAGGCCCGCCGACGATCGCGTCGAGCGGCAGGCGCACGTCGTCGAAATGCACGTCGCACGACGCCGTGTAGCGCAGGTTCACATGCGCGATCGGCGTCGTCGTCACGCCTGCGGCTTTGGCCGGCACGAGGACGAAGGTGAGCGCGTCGCGCTTGGGCGCCTCCGGGGCGGTGTTGATCAGGCAATAAATGTAGTCCGCGAAATCCGCGCCGGTGCACCAGCGCTTGGCGCCGTTGATCACGATCGCGTCGCCTTCGACCCGCCCGCGCGTCTTCACGCTCGCCAGATCGCCGCCGACATCCGGCTCCGACAATCCGTACGCGAACAGAAGTTCGCCGCGCGCGAGCCTCGGCAGGAGCGCGCGCTTCTGTTCCTCCGAGCCGTTCTCCGCGATGTTCAGCCCGCCATAGAAGGCGCAATGGATGAACGGCCCCGCGAGCGCAGGCCCCACCCGCGCCAATTCCTCGATCGCGGCGACCGCCGCCTCGATGTCCTGGCCCGCCCCGCCATAGTCTTCCGGCACGGTGAGCGCGCAGAGGCCCATCGCCGCGAGTTCGGCGAACAAGTCGCGCGGCCAGTCATGCGCCTGGTCCCAGGCGCGCCTTCTCTCCCGCGGCGCTTTCTCCGTGACGAAGCGCTGCAATTGCCGGCGCAGGGCCGTCACATGCTCGGCCTCCGGCAGCGTGTTCTCGATCCGCATCATTCGCCCGTCAGCTTCGGCGCGCGCTTCTCCAGGAACGCCGCCACCGCCTCGCGCCGATCCACCGTCATGTTCGAGAGCATTTCATACCCCATCGCGGCGTCATTGATCTGCGCCGCGAGCGCGCGCAGCGGAATATTCGCTATCGTCTTCGTCCACCGCACCGCCCAGCGCGGATTGGCGAGAATCTTCGCCGCGATCTCCGCCACCTTGGCGTCGAGCGCGTCATGCGCCACCACATGGTTCACCAGCCCCAGCGCATACGCCTGCTGCGCATCGAGCATCTCGCCCGTCATCAGCAATTCCTTCGCCCGCGCAAACCCGATCAGCTGCGGCCAGATCACCGCGCCGCCGTCGCCCGCGACCAGCCCCACCTTCACATGCGGATCGCCGATCACCGCCTTCTCCGACGCCACGATCACATCGCATAAGAGCGCGATCGTCGCGCCCAGCCCTGCGGCGGCGCCATTGAGCCGGCACAGGATCGGCTTCTCCAGATCGAGCAGCGAGGCGACGATCCGCTTCGCTTCCGGTCCGATCGCGCGGAAGGTCTCCGGCCGCTCGATTTGCGTTTGAAACCAATTCGTGTCCCCGCCTGCGCAGAACGCCCGCCCCGCGCCCGTCAGCACGATGAGGTCGCTCTCGCTATCGTCCTGCGCGTCGAGGAACACCCGCGCCAACTCGTGATGCATGATCGCGTCGACCGCGTTCACCGGATTGGGCGCGGTCAAGGTCAGCGTCAGCACGCGCCCCTCGCGCGAGACTGCAATGCGCTCGTAATCATGCGCTTTCATCGCTCATGCTCCTCATGGTTCAGCGCCGATCTCGACGATCCGACGCCCGAACGCCGATTGATCCGTGAACAGATCGATGAACGCCTGCGGCGCCGCTTCGAGCCCGTGATAGCGCACTTCGCGCGTCTTCACCGCGCCCGCCTCGATCATCGCGGAGAGCTCCTCCTGCGCCTGCGGGAAGGAGCGCAGATCGTCGAACACGACCAAGCCTTCCATCCGCAGCCGCTGCGCGATGAAATAGGCGGTGTTGCGCAGGCCCGGACGCTCCGCTGCCGGCGTGTTGTAATCCGCCACCTGCCCGGAGACGACGATCCGCCCGCCGATCCGCATCAAAGGCAGCGCCGCATCGATCATCGCATTGCCGACATTATCGAACAGCACGTCATAGCCGCCGTCGGAGGCCGCCGCGAGCGCTGCGCCTAGATCGTCCGTACGCCGATAATCCACGACAGCGTCAAAGCCTGCGCTGCGCAGCCAGTCCGCCTTCTCTGCGCCGCTGGCGACGCCGACGACGCGCGCAGCCCCCATCGCCTTGGCGATCTGCCCGGCCGTCGCGCCGACGGGCCCCGCGGCCGAGGTCACCAGCACGCGCGCGCCGGCCTCCAGCGCCGCCACCCGCTTCAGCCCGAACCATGCCGTCATGCCCGGCACGCCCAGCGCGCCAATCCAAACCGAGAGCGGGAGGCGCCGGTGCGGGATCTTCTGGATATAGCCGCGCCCGGGGAAAACGACGTGTTCGGCCCATCCTCCGCCGAGGGCGACAAGATCGCCGGCCGCAAACCGCGGATTGGCGCTTTCGATCACTTCACCGACGCAGAAGGCGTCGATCATCTCGCCCGGCTTGAGCGGCGGCGCATAGCTCGCGCCGTCCGACAGCCGCGCGCGCACGCCAGGATCGACTGAGCAGCAGATCGTACGCACCAGCGCCGCGCCATCGCCGAGCGGCGCCAGCGCCGCCTCCTCCATCCGGAATGTTGCGCGCGTGGGCAGTCCCGCCGCCGGCGCCGCCAGCACGATGCGCCGCGTCTTGCGCGCCATGTTCGTTCTCCCTATCGGCGCCGCGACTGTGCCCCAGATCGCGCCCGCGGAGCAATGCGCGCCGCCCCATATCGCGCCGCGGCGACGCCGCTATAGTGCCCCCGATGCAGGAGCAGACCGAACCAGAGCCCGGCGCAGAGCGCGCCCGCCCGCTCGGCTTCTGGAGCTGCTGGTCGCTCACGGTCGGGGTCATGATCGGTTCGGGCGTCTTCACCTTGCCGGCGGTGCTGGCGCCCTATGGCCTGCTCAGTTTCGGCGCCTGGGCGATCACGGGCGCAGGGGCGGTTCTCATCGCGCTGACGATCGCACGGCTGGCGCAGCGCACGACGCGCAGCGGCGGTCCCTACGTCTATGCCCGCGACGCCTTCGGCGACCTGACCGGATTTCTGATCGCGTGGGGCTATTGGGCGTCTTACTGGATCGCGATCCCGGCCATCGCGCTGGCGTTCGCCGGCTATTTGCCCGTCTTCATCCCCGCGCTCGCCGACAATCAGATCGGCCAGACATTGGCGGCGCTGGCGCTCATCTGGGCGCTTACGTTCAACGCCATTCTCGGCGTGCGCGCTTTCGCGACGGCGCAGATCGCGATGACCGCGCTCAAGATCGCGCCGCTCCTCGCCATCATCGCGCTCGCCGCCTTCGCCGGCGCGCCGTCGAACCTGCCCGCGTTCAATCCCGGGAACGCGCCAATCCTGCCCGCACTCGCCGCGTGCATGCTCTTGACCATTCACCGGCCTCGAGGCCGGTTGCCTGCCTGCAAGCGACGTGCGCGATCCGGCGCGCACCATCCCCCGCGCCGTCGTCATCGGCACGATCACGGTGACGCTCCTCTATCTCGCCGCCACCGCCGCGGTCATGCTGCTGGTCCCGGCCGAGCGGCTGGCGCAGGCGACGGCGCCCTTCGCCGAAGCCGCGCGCGGGCTCGGGCCCTGGGGCCCGCACGTCATCGCCGCCGGCGCGCTCGTGGCCACCGCCGGAAGCCTGAACGGCGTGATCTTCATCGGCGGCCAGATGCCGATGGCGGTCGCGCTCGACGGCCTGGCGCACCCCGCGCTCGCGCGCCGCAATGCGGGGCGAACGCCCGTGGCCGCGCTGCTCGTTTCCTCCGTGCTCGGATCGCTTCTGCTGCTATCGACCGTCTCGCGCGGCTTTGTCTCCGCCTTCACCTTCCTCACCATGATGGCGACGCTGACGGTGCTTGCGCCGCTGCTCGTCGCGGCCGCAGCCGAGCTGCGCTTCTCCTGGCGCTCGGCCAAGGGCTGGGCCGCGATCGCCGCGCTCGCCGGCCTTTATTGCTTCTGTGCGATCTTGGGGTCCGGCCTTGAAGTGATCGCCTGGGGACTGGTTCTGCTGCTCGTCGGAATCCCATTGTACGTCTGGGGCCGCAAGCGCAAAGCCGCCGCCCTCGCCGAATGAGGTGCGACGCGACGTCTGCGTCGCCGCGCCGGCGTGCGACCGCGAGCGCCCGGCGCCTCTTCCCTTTGGCGCCGTTTGCCGGCAGGTAGGCCAAAGCGCGCCCGCGCGCAGGGGGAGCCGCCTTCATGACCGACGCTGCGGCATTGCCGAAACACCACAAGGCGACGTCCGGCGAGAAGCTCGTCATCGGCGCCTCCTCGCTCGGCACCGTGTTCGAGTGGTATGATTTCTATCTCTACGGTTCGCTGGCGACGTACATCGCCGCCCACTTCTTCTCCGGCGTCAACGAGACCACCGCCTTCATATTCGCGCTCGCCGCGTTCGCCGCCGGCTTCTTCGTGCGCCCGTTCGGCGCGCTGGTCTTCGGCCGCATCGGCGACATCGTCGGGCGCAAGAACACCTTCCTCGTCACCATGGCGATCATGGGCCTCTCCACGTTCGTCGTCGGGCTTCTGCCGGGCTATGACGACATCGGCGTGGCGGCGCCGATCATCCTCATCCTCATGCGCCTCCTGCAGGGCCTCGCCCTCGGCGGCGAGTATGGCGGCGCCGCCACCTATGTCGCCGAGCATGCGCCGAACGAGAAGCGCGGGCTCTACACCTCCTGGATCCAAACCACGGCGACGCTCGGCCTGTTCCTCTCTCTGCTCGTCATCATGGCGACGCGCGTTGCGCTCACGCCGGAGGATTTCGCCGCGTGGGGCTGGCGCATTCCCTTCCTCTTGTCGATCCTGCTCTTGGTCATCTCGCTTTGGATTCGGCTCCAGCTCAACGAAAGCCCGGTCTTCCAGCGCATGAAGGAAGAAGGCGCGACCTCGAAGGCGCCGCTGGCCGAAGCCTTCGGCCGCTGGGGCAACGCGCGCATCGTCATCCTTGCGCTGTTCGGCGCCGTCGCCGGCCAGGCCGTCGTCTGGTACACGGGGCAGTTCTACGCGCTCTTCTTTCTCGAGCGCGCCTTGAAGGTCGACGGCTTCACCGCCAACACGCTCATCGCCGTCGCCCTCGTGATCGCCACGCCCTTCTTCGTCTTCTTCGGCTGGCTTTCGGACAAGATCGGCCGCAAGCCGATCATCATGGCCGGATGCGCGCTCGCCGCGCTCACCTATTTTCCGCTCTTCAATCTCCTGACCGAGGCCGCCAATCCGGCCCTCGCGGCCGCGCAGCGCGCGGCGCCCGTCGTCGTCTATGCCGATCAGGACGCCTGCTCGTTCCAGTTTGATCCGGTCGGGCGCAACAAGTTCGACTCCCGCTCCTGCGACGTCGCTCGCGCCTTCCTCTCGCGCGCCAGCGTCAGCTACGCCAATGCGCCGCTTCCCGAAGGCGGCGTCGCCGCCATCCATATCGGCGACACCGTCATCGGCGCGCCGGACGTCGCCTCGCTCTCCGGCCAGGCCCGCGCCGACGCGATCGCGGCGTTCCACGCCGAGGCGCGCGCGGCCCTCGACGCCGTCGGCTATCCGACCGCCGCCGATCCAGATACGATCAACACGCCCCTCGTCATCGCGATCCTCACTCTGCTGGTGCTCTATGTGACGATGGTCTATGGCCCGATCGCGGCCATGCTGGTGGAGCTCTTTCCCAGCCGCATCCGCTACACCTCGATGTCCTTGCCCTATCATATCGGCAATGGCTGGTTCGGCGGGTTTCTGCCCACAACCGCCTTCGCCATCGTCGCCGCCACGGGCAACATCTATAACGGCCTCTGGTATCCCGTCGTGATCGCCGCGGCCACGCTTGTGATCGGCCTCCTCTTCCTGCCGGAGACGCACAAGCGCGACATCGATCAATGAAGAGCCCAATCTGATCGGCGGCGCCTCGGCGCCTCTCCACGGCCGCCCACAAACGGCAGATGGTGGACCCGAGGGGGATCGAACCCCTGACCTCCGCATTGCGAACGCGGCGCTCTCCCAGCTGAGCTACGGGCCCATCGCGCCCCGCGGCCGGCGCCGGCGGGGATTTCCGGAGGCGCGGGTATGGCGCGCACGGGCGCCAGCGTCAACTGCCGTGACCGCCCGGACCTGATTGGCGGCCTCGGAAGGCGGCCTTCGCCCCCTCGGGGCGGTGGTTCATGCTTGGGCGCGCCCGCCGCGCGGCCGGCCCCGGCGCCGCGAGG
>JACAEE010000115.1 GCA_013389015.1 Hydrogenophilaceae bacterium
CGGGCGGCTTCGAGCGCGGCTGCGGTCAGCGGCTGCGCGCCGCGCGGGGGAACGGCGCCTTCCTCCGCCAGGGCCGGCGCGGCGACGATCGCGCCGAGGCCATACAGAAGATCGCGCCGATCGAGCATCAGGGCGCGAGCGCGGGGCCGGCGTCTGGGGCGGGGTCGGACGACTTGGGCGGCGGTTTCGAGGATTTCGCCGCCGCGGGCCTGGGACTGCGGACGGCGAAGCCGCCATGATCGTAGCGAATGACCTCAAGCCGCGGATCGAGACGGGCGAGTTCCTGGACCAGCGCCTCGTAATCCTTGAAGCCGAACCAAGCCTTCGGGCCGGCGCTCAGGAAGCCCTTGACCTTGCGCAGGCGCTTGACGGCGTTGGCGTAGCCGACGGCGTTGCCGCCCGCGGCGGCGACGAAATCGGCGAACTCGGCGGCGACGCGCTTGAGATCGTGGGTCTCAGCCGCGGCGGGCGGCGGCGCCTTCTCCTCCCCGCTCGCGAGCGACAGGAACCCGCGCTTGCGGACATAGGCGGCGGCCTGCTGCAGCGCCGTATCCTCGATGATGAAATCGGCCTCGCCCTGGTAGATCGCGGAGGCGTCGCGCTTGGAGAAGACGATGCCGGTGGCCAGCCCCTTCTCCTTAAGCCGCTGAATCGTCGGGAGATAATCACTGTCCGAGGCAAGGATGATGACCTCGCGCAGGCGCGGGCGGCGGTAGGCGGCGTCGATGGCGTCCATGGCCAGGAAGAGATCGACGGCGCTTTGGCCCTGCTTGTTGCCGGCGGTGTAGTTGCAGGTCTGGGTGACGAAGTTGTGCAATTCGAAGGCCGGGGCCTCGTCCTCGTAGCGGCGGTGCCAATAGACGCGCTTGACCTCGAAACGACGCTTCTTGCCGGCGCGATCGAACCCGCCGTCCTCCAGCCAGTGCAGGATGTTGCCGATCCGGCCGGCCAGCCGGTTCTGCCGGAAAAACGACGAGACGTTGTCGAAATCAATGAACAGCGCGCTGCGGACGCGGCTTTCCAGCATGGGTTTCGAACCTCTGGTCAGGCTTTTAGCGCATCGTAAAGGTTCGCCAAGCGTCCTGGGCCGTCGCCGATCAGCGGCGCCTCACGCCGCATTGACGGCCATGAAACCTCGCCTTTAGTGTCCGGCCGCGCGGTTCGGCCCTCGCTCGCACATATAGGGGCTGAACACGATTCCGCTCGGCTCCCTCAGGAAGGCCTCCATGAAAGTGCTCGTGCCCGTCAAGCGGGTGCTCGACTATAATCTCAAGGTGCGCGTGAAGCCGGACGGCTCGGGCGTCGATCTCTCCAATCTCAAAATGTCGATGAACCCGTTCGACGAGATCGCGGTGGAGGAAGCCGTCCGCCACAAGGAAGGCGCGCCCAACCTGCCGAACTCGCACTACAAGGCCGGCGCCGTGACCGAGATCGTCGCGGTCTCGATCGGGCCTGAGCAGGCGCAGGAGACGATCCGCACCGCGCTCGCCATGGGCGCGGACCGCGGCGTCCTGGTGAAGGCCGACGCCGATCTCGAGCCGCTGGCGGTGGCGAAGATCCTCAAAGGCATCGTCGAGGCCGAGCAGCCGCAATTGGTGATCCTCGGCAAGCAGGCGATCGACGACGATTCAAATCAGACCGGCCAGATGCTCGCCGCGCTGCTCGACTGGCCGCAGGCGACCTTCGCCTCCAAGCTCGAACTGACCAATGGGCGCGCCAGCGTGACCCGCGAAGTGGACGGCGGCCTGCAGACGCTGGCGGTCGAACTGCCCGCGATCGTGACGACCGACCTGCGGCTCAACGAGCCGCGCTACGCCTCGCTGCCCAACATCATGAAAGCGAAGAAGAAGCCGATCGATATGAAGACGCCGGCCGATTACGGCGTCGACGCCGCGCCGCGCCTGGCCGTGGTGAAAGTGGCCGAGCCGCCGAAGCGCCAGGGCGGCGCCAAGGTCAAGACGGTCGATGAATTGGTGGCCGGCCTCAAGGCCGCGGGGGTGATCTGATGGCCGTGCTCGTCGTTGCTGAACACGATAACGCAAGCCTCAAGGACGCCACCCACAAGGTCGTCTCGGCCGCACAGAAAATGGGCGGGGACGTCGACGTGCTGGTCGCGGGGCACAATGCCGGCGCGGCGGCGCAGGCGGCGGCCAAGATCGCCGGCGTGCGCAAGGTGCTGCACGCCGACGGCGCGAGCCTCGATCACCAGATCGCGGAGCCGATGCAGGCGCTGATCGCGCCGCTGACGGCCGGCTATGACGCCGTGCTGTTCGCCGCGACCACGACCGGCAAGAACGTCGCCCCGCGCGTGGCGGCGAAGCTCGACGTGATGCAGATTTCCGGCGTCACCGGCATCGAAGGCGCCGACACCTTCGTGCGCCCGATCTATGCCGGCAACGCGATGCTCACGGTGAAGAGCCGCGATCCCAAGAAAGTGCTCACCGTGCAGCCGACGGCGTTCGCGGCCGCGGGCGAGGGCGGTTCGGCGAGCATCGAGACGATTCCGGCGCCCGACGGCCCGTTCAAATCGGCGTTCGAGCGCGAGGAGATCGTGAAGCTCGACCGCCCGGAGCTGACCGGCGCCAAGCGCGTGGTCTCGGGCGGGCGCGCGCTCGGCTCGGCGGAGGAATTCCACCGCGTGCTCGAACCGCTGGCCGACAAGCTCGGCGCCGCCATCGGCGCCTCGCGCGCGGCGGTCGACGCCGGCTATGCGCCCAACGATTACCAGGTCGGGCAGACCGGCAAGGTGGTGGCGCCGGAGCTCTATGTCGCGATCGGGATTTCGGGCGCGATCCAGCACCTCGCCGGGATGAAGGATTCCAAGGTCATCGTCGCGATCAACAAGGACGAGGAAGCGCCGATTTTCCAGATCGCCGATTTCGGCCTGGTGGCGGACTACAAGACCGCCGTCCCCGAACTCCTCGCCGCGCTGGAAAAGGCGGGAGTGTAGGCCCGCCGAGGCCATGCGGCTTCCGAACGGGCACCGAGCGATCAGCGTGTTTGTGGAATTGTGACGATGGACGCCGCCCCTCAAGAACTCGACGTGGTCGCTTTGCTGACCGATCGGCCGGACCTCAGCTTGGCCCGCGCCCAGACCGGGACGATCGTGGGGCGGTGGGCCGATGACGTCTGGGAGGTCGAGTTCGTCGACCCGCAGGGTCGGACCTACGCTATGGCGGCGCTGCCGACGGCGGAGCTGCTCGTCTTGCCGAACGAGCCGGCCCCGGCCTGATACGCGGCCCGGGCCTATTGCAGCGCCGAAGAGGCTTGCTGCACCGCAGCAATGAAGCTATGCTTTGCTGTTGAATTGGGCGCCGCGAACGCTCAATAGACGGATGAAGGCCATCGGGTGACCATCTTGAACGAAATCCGCACCGTCGGCGTCGTCGGCGCTGGCCAAATGGGAAACGGCATCGCCCATGTCTGCGCCCTCGCCGGCTATGACGTCCTCTTGAACGACGCTGTCGAGGAAAAGGTCGATCACGCGCTCGAAACCATCGCGCACAACATGCACCGCCAGGTCGGGCGCGGGCTGATCAAAGACGACGACATGCGCGCGGCCTTGAAGCGGATCAAGCGCGCCCCCTCGCTCAAGGATTTCGGCGCCTGCGACATGGCGATCGAATCCGCGATCGAAAACGAAGAGGTGAAGAAGAAGATCTTCGCCGACCTTTCGCCGGTGCTCAATCCGCGCGCGATCCTGGCGACCAACACCTCCTCGATCTCGATCACGCGGCTCGCCGCCACCACCGACCGGCCGGACAAGTTCATCGGCGTGCACTTCATGAACCCTGCGCCGGTGATGAAGCTGGTGGAATTGGTGCGCGGGCTCGCCACCAGCCAGGACACCTACAACACCTCGCTGCGCTTCGTGGAAAGCCTCGGCAAGACGATCGCCAACGCCGAGGACTTTCCCGCATTCATCGTCAACCGCGTGCTGGTGCCGATGATCAACGAAGCCGTCTACACGCTCTACGAGGGCGTGGGCTCGGTGGAGGCGATCGACAAGGCGATGCGGCTGGGCGCCAATCATCCGATGGGGCCCTTGGAGCTCGCCGATTTCATCGGCCTCGATACGTGCCTCGCGATCATGCAGGTGCTGAACGAAGGGCTCGCGGACACCAAGTACCGCCCCTGCCCGCTCCTGGTGAAGTATGTCGAAGCCGGATGGCTTGGGCGTAAAACGCAGCGCGGCTTCTACGACTACCGCACCGACCCGCCGACGCCGACTCGTTAGCGGCGCGCCGGCGCCGTGACAGCGACTCAATCGCCGAGGCGCGCCGGATGTCGGCGGCCGGCCGTGCGCCGGCGGGCGCATCTACACCGCTTCCGGCGTTGCGCGATGATGGTTGGCGCGCCGGCGCCGTGACAGCGACCCAACCGCCGAGGCGCGCCGGATGTCGGCGGCCGGCCGTGCGCCGGCGGGCGCTTGCACACCGCTTCCAGCGTTGCGCGATGATGGTTGGGGCGGTTCGGGCGCGCCAAAAACAAAGTTGAATCCGCCGCGGAAGAACCTCACCTCAGCCGCAATGAGCCGACACTCTGATCCCATGGCCGATGGGTCCGCATTCCGTCCGGTGGACGCCGAATACAAGCGCCCGCCGCTGACCTGGCGGAAGCCGGCGTGGCTGTGGGCGAGCCTGGCGTTTGCGATCGGCGTGGTCTGGCCGCTCGTCTTCCTTTCCCGCGACGGGGGGCTGGCGCAGCTGGCGGCGATCTCGGTGGGGGCGGCGCTGCTGCTTTCCTTCGGCGTGATCGCGATCGGGGCGCAGATCGGGCGCCCGCCGATGCTGCGCCGGCACGTGGTGATCGTGGTGCTGATCTGCACCGGGACGGTCGCGCTGCTGGCGCCATTCGTGTTCGTGGGGCTGCTCGGGCTTCTGGCCGGCATCGAGAGCAGCCTCGATGAGCCCGGCCTGAAGATCGCCGGCCTCTCGCAAGGCATGGCGTGGGCGCTGGCGCCGATCGCGTTCCTGGTCGGGGCGCCCTCGGCCATCGCGGCGGCGCTGACGCTCTCGATTCTCGGCTTCCGGCGTGAGAAACCGGCCACGCCCGGCGTGCTCCTCGCACGCCGCGCGCCGGAGCTCACGCATGACAAATCCGCCCGGCTCGGCCGCTCCTGAGCGCTTGCGCCTGCGCCGGCCGGCGCCGGCGTTCGCGATCCTCGGGATCGCGCTCCTCTTCGGCGTCAGCGCGGCGCTGATCGTGTGGGCGGTGGGCGGATTCGCAAGCCTCAATCCGCACGCGTTCATGGGGCTGGTGTGGCCGGCCTCGATCGGCGCGGGGCTGGCGGCGGGCTCGATCGGCGGGCGCTTGCGGCGCATGGGCGCGATCACGCGACGCGAGACGGCCGTGCGCGGCGCGGTCGCGTTCGCGGCGGCGGCGCTGGCGTGGACGCTGTCGTTCTCGCTCTTCCCGCTGTTCGACGGGGATGTGCAGGGATTTCTCGGCGCGCTCGACGAGATCATCCTCGGCGCGCTGATCGGCGCCGGCGCAGGCGCGGCGGGCGCATTGGCGGCGAGCTATGCGAGCCTGACGCGCATCTAGCGGCGCGCTGGCGCCGTGATGGAGGCCCCTTCGTCGAGGCGCGCCGGCGTCGGCAGCCGGCCGTGCGGTCGCTCGCGGATATACACCGCGATCCGCGCTAGTGCGGGTTGCGAACAAACGGATTCATTCTCTCCTCCTCATTCCGGGCGAACCCTCGCGAAAGCGAGGGTGAGACCCAGCGGCAAACGCGCGGCGCTCGACGATCTTCTGGGCTCCGGCTCTCCGCGTTGCTCCGCAACGCTGCGGCCGGAATGAGGGAAGGCGATCCTGGCTGATGGCAACAAGCCCTGGCGCGCGAGCCTCTTCCCTTTTCGCTGACGCTCATGAAAGCAGGACCCTCAGACCTCCGCCCACAGCCGCAGGAGGTTGGAGATCGATTTGTCGAGGCGGAGGAGGTCTTCGCGCGGGGCGCTGGCGAGGCGGGCGCGCGTCATCGAGAGATCGAACAGAATCTCGCGCTTGGCGGCGTCGCGGACCACGCTCTGGATCCAGCCCACCGCAGCCAGGCGCGCGCCGGCCGTGACCGGCGCGACGTGATGGATGGTTCCTGACGGATAGAGCACGCAATCGCCGGCGGCGAGCTTGATCGCCTGCTCGCCGGCGGCGCTCTCGATGGCGAGCGCGCCGCCGGCGTAGCTTTCGGGATCGGCGAGGAAGAGCGTGTAGGAGAGATCGGCGCGCAGGCGGCCCTCCGCGCCGCCCATGACCGCATCGTCCGTATGCGGACCATAGGCCATGCCGGGCTCGTATTTCGAGAACATCACCGGGGAAGCGCGGCGCGGGCGCGCGGCGATCTCGAACAGGGGATGGCGGCGCAGCGCCTCCATGACGAACGCGCCGAGATCGGCCAGGCCGCCGGCCTGAAGGTTGTTCTTCACCGCGCGCGCGGCGGGGCCGGCGGTGGCCTTGCCGTCCTTCCACACGGCTTCATCCAGCCGCGCGCGGACGCGGGCCAGATCCTCCCCCTCCAGGACGCCAGCCAGAACAATCAGCATGGAGGGGCCCTCGGCATTCGGTCGCTCTTGCGAATGATTTTCACTTGTACCATGGTCCGGCCGAACTGCGACGCTGGAGTCATGCATGATCGAGACGAAACTCAAGCTGTGGCGCGGCGTCGCCGCGGCTACGCTGGTCGGCGCGAGCACGCTGACGCTCGCCGCGTGCGGCGGCGACGGCGGCGAAAAGGGCGACGGGGCCGCCTCCGCGCCGGCCGCGGTGAGCCAGGGCGAGGCCGCCATCGGGGAAACCGGCGGGGAAGCCGGCGAGGCCGGGATCGCGGACGTGTTCAGCCGGCTCTCGGGCGAAGCGCTGACCAATGCGCGGCTGCAACAGCTCAAAGGGTTCGTGCTGATCGCGCAGCAGGCGAGCGAAGGCAATACGGGCGCCGACGCCGGCGTGCTGGTCGATCAGGGGATCTTGGAAGTCTACACCGCGCATCAGGCGGATTTCGCCGGCGTGGACGTGGCGGCGGTGCAGGCGGCCGGGCTGGCCGCGCTCGACGGGCAATCGCGCGAGGCGGTCGCGCGGAC
>JACAEE010000080.1 GCA_013389015.1 Hydrogenophilaceae bacterium
GCGCACGATCGCGCCGCCGACGCAAGCGGGCGCGGCGCGCCAGCGCTTGCTGGCGCTCGCGGCCGCCGCGAACCTTCGGCCCGGCGCGATGGTCGAAATCAGGCCCGGCGCATCCGCAGGCCTGGTCGCCGCGCCCGATGGCGCGCTCAGCGCCATGCCGGCGGAGCATCTGCTGCTGCTGGACGCGCCCCCTGCGGACCTCGCCTGCGTCATTCCGATGCTGCTGAGCGGATACGGCCGCTGTGACCTGAACGCGCCCGCGCCGGCGCCCTAGCGTCCCGGCCCGCCCAAAAGCGAAGGGCGCGGATCGCTCCGCGCCCTCGTGCTTGGTTGTGGTCTGCAGCGCCGTGATCAGGCGACGATCCGGGAGGCTTGCGCCAGCACCGGCGCGGCGGCGGCGGCGACGACGAAGCAGGCGGCGACGAGAGAAGCGAAACGGGTCATGGGGTCGGCTCCGGAAGGGAGGTGAGAGGGAAGGGGATCAGGCGACGATGCGCGACGCTTGCATCAGCACGGGCGCGGCGACCGCGGCGACCACGAACGCGGCGGCGATCAGGGAGAACATGCGGGTCATTGGCTCAGCTCCAGGTGTTTTTCAGCGCATCGCGTCTCTGCGATGAGGAGAACCTAGGGCCGCCCGCTCCCCGCCGCCGTGACCCCCGTCACGCTCCCGGCCGTACGGATCGCGCCGCGCCAAGAACCGTGGACAGCGCGCCGCCAATCCGACCGGCCTCGGCCCCGTGCGATGATGGCCGCGCATGCAACCGCCGCCGACGCCCTGCCGCCTCAACCGCCTCGCCCTCTGGGCGGGGCTGTGGCTTGCTCGGGCGGTCGCGGCTCTGCCGCTCATGCTCGATCTGATCGCCGCCGATCCCGCGCTGCGTGAAGCGCTCCGCCGCCGTCTCGACGAGATCGAGCGCACGCTGCTGGGCGTGATCGCCTGGCGCGCCATTCTCGCCCACGGCCCGCTCTATGTGCGCGAGCAAGCGATGCGGCGCCGCGACCGCCGCGCCGGCGCGGCGCTGCGGCGCCGCTCGATTCGGCTGTGGCGGGTGCTGTTCGGCCGCGGCCTTCTCGATCCGCGCTTGCGCAGCCGCGATCCGGCCGTGCGCATCGCTGCGCTCTGCGCGCTGCATGCGCGCCTTGACCAGCGCGTGGCGCGGCTGCTGAAGCGGCTCAAGCGGGGCCTCCGTTCGCTTTTGGCGCTCGTCATGACGCGGCCGCCGCCGCGGCGCCTGCCCGCCCCCGCGCCGTTCGCGCCGCCCGCCGTCGCCGCCAGCGCCTAGCGCTAATCCATCCGTACACTGACGATACGCCGCGCCGGAGCCGCTCCTGCGCGGGCGCCCGCGCACGCCTTCAGCGCAAGAGCAGCGGATTGACGTTTTCGGCGTCGAGCCCGCCGCTGCCATAGCTGCGGGTGATGACTTCGAGCAGGTGCCCGTTCGGATCGTCGAAATAGACCCCGCGCCCGTCGTCCCAATGATTGACGGCGCCGGGCTCGCGATGGAACGGATCGGCCCAATAGGGGAGGCCGCGCGCGGTGATCCGCGCGAAGATCGCGTCGAACTCCGCCTCGCTCGCCAGGAACGCGAAGTGGCGCGACGCGATCGGCGCCTGCGTCTCGATCAGATCGAGCGACGTGTCGCCGACCTGCACGACCGCGAAATGCGCAAGGGTCCGATGCGGCGGCAGGCCCAGGATCTCCGTCAAAAACCGCGCCGTCGCCTCTTTGTCGCGGGCATGAACGATCGTGTGGTTGAGGGAAATGGCCATGGCGGGCAGTCTAAGCCCGCAATCAGCGGAAAGACAGTAGGCCCGATCACGCGCGCGCGATCACGCTGACCTTTTCGAACGCGTCCGCAGCCAGAAGCGCCTGCGGGCTCTGCGCGCTCTTGGCCGCGATCTCGGCCGCCCAAAGCGCATCGAGCGCGCGCAGGATCCGCGGCGTGCTCCATGCGCGCAACTGGGCCTGGAACGCATCGCGCTCCTTCCAGAACACCGGCGGCCTGAGCTTGGCGGCGGCGTCGGTCGGCGCGGCGCCGCGATCCATGTGTCCGCGCGCCTCCAGGAGCCGCATGAGCTTGCGCTCCAGCGCCTTGATCGCGGAGACGCCCGAGAGCGCGTCGATTCGCGCAAGCGCCTCCATCGCCGCAGCCCGGCGTCCGTCGGCCGCCGCATTCACCGCGTCGTCGAGCGCGGAATCGCCGGCGTCCGGGAGGAGGGCGCTCAGCGCGGCGACGTCGAGCGGTTCCGCGCGCCCATGCGCGAACGCCGCAAGCTTCTCCACCTCGCTGCGGATCAGCCCGCGATCGGCGGGCATGAGGTCGATGAGCGCCTCATTGGCCTCGTGCGAGAGCGCCACGCCTTGGGCCTTGAGCAGCGCGCGCAGGAACTGCTCGCGCTCGCTCTCGGCGTCTTCGTAGAACGCCATCGCCGCGGCGCGCTTGGCCGCCTCGAACGCCTTCACGATCTTGGCGCTTCCGCCCAGATCGCCGCCTTCCACCAGCAGAAACGTCAGCGCTGCGCCGCCCTCGATATCGCCGAGCGCGGCGAGGATCGCATCGTCGCCGCCAGCGCCCTCGATCCGCACCCAGACGAGGCGCACGTCGCCCAAGAGCGATTGCGCCGCCAGCGCGTCGCCGAGCGCGGCCTTGTCTCTCTTGATCTCGTCTTCCGAAAGCTTTGTGAGCGCATACGGATCATCCGCGCCCTTCATCAGCGCCGCGGCGATCGCGCGCGCCGCATCGTTCGCGGCGGCGCGATTGGGCCCGTACACCAGCGCCGCGCGCGCGTCCGGCTTTTCCAGGAACCGGCGCGCCGCAGGCGCGGCGAGCTTCATGTCCTCAACGCCGCCGCGCCAGGCGCAGCGCGAGATCAGCGCGGATCATCCGCGCCAGCGTCTCGGCCGCGCGCTCGCGCGCATCGTCCTGCGCGGCGATCTCGGCGAACGCCGCTGTGGGGATCTGGTAGGTGGCGACCGTCCGCACCGTGCCGCGCACGGTCGGCCCGCTGTTCGGCGTCAGCGTGTAGCGCGCCGTCAGATGCAGGTCGGCCCGCGTCGCCGATTCGTCGACGCGAATGCCGAGCCGATCGACCCGTTCCCAGAGCGCGATCTCCAGCCGCTGCGGCGTTCCCGCGCCGCCCTCGACGGCGAGCAGCCGGTCCAGTTCCGTGCGCAGCACGTGCCCGGCCTTGCCCTCGATCATCGGGATCTCGACGGCGCCGATCGCGGCGTCCGCCGGCGCGCCATTGCCTGGCGGCGGGGCGTAGAGCGGCTGGAACCCGCAAGCCGAGAGCATCCCGGCCGCCAGCGCTGCAAACGCGATCACGATCCCCCGCATGAAAGCTCCCGATTGGCCGCTCATCCCGCGACGATATTCACGATCCGGTCCGGAACGACAATGACTTTGCGGACAGTGAGGCCCTTGAGGAAGCCCGCCACCTGCTCATGCGCGAGCGCGAGCGCCTTCACCTCAGCTTCGCCCAGGCCCTTGGCGGCGACGATCTCGGCGCGCCTTTTGCCGTTCACCTGCACCGGCAGCGTGACGGTGTCCTCGGCCACGAGCGCCGGATCGGCCGCGGGCCAGGGCGCGCTGGCGATGAAGCCTTCTTGGCCGAGCGCCTCCCAGCATTCCTCCGCCAGGTGCGGCATGAACGGCGCGACGCACTGCGCCAGGATCCGCAGCGCTTCCCCACGCGCCCATTGCACCGCCGGATCGTTCGCCGCCTTCGCCTTGCCGATGGCGTTCATCAGCTCGTAGGAGCGCGCCACCGCCACATTGAACCGGAAGTCCTCGATGTCGGCGGTGATCCCGGCGAGCGCGCGATGCGCGGCTTGGCGCAGCGCCAGCGCTTCGCCCTGATCCGCGCCCGGAGGCGGCGCCTCGCCCGGTTTCGGCGCCGCCTGCCCATGCGCGACCGTCGCATCCCATACGCGCTGCACGAATCGCCACGCGCCTTTGACGCCGGCGTCGGTCCACTCGACGTCGCGCTCCGGCGGCGAATCGGAGAGCACGAACCAGCGCGCGACGTCGGCGCCGTAATCCTCCACGAATTGGGAGAGGTCGACGACGTTTTTCTTCGACTTCGACATCTTCTCGATCGCGCCGACATCCACCTGCCGGCCGCTCGAGGCTTCCACCAGAACCCCGTCGCGACGCTCGATTTCTTCGGGCCCGAGCCAACGCCCATCCGCCCGATAGGTCTCGTGCACGACCATGCCTTGGGTGAACAGGCTCGCGAACGGTTCGCCGCGCGGCAGGTCGAGATAGCCGCAATCGCGCATCGCGCGCGCGAAGAAGCGCGAATAGAGCAAATGCAGCACCGCGTGCTCGACGCCGCCCACATACTGATCGACCGGCAGCCAGTACGCCGCCTTCGCCTTGTCGAACGGCGCATCCGGATTGTTCGGATCGGTGAAGCGGCAGAAATACCAGGAAGAATCCACGAACGTGTCGAGCGTGTCGGTCTCGCGCGACGCATCCTTGCCGCAGGCGGGACACGTCACGTGCTTCCAGGTCGGGTGCCGGTCGAGCGGATTGCCGGGCTGGTCGAAGCGCACGTCCTCCGGCAGCGCGACCGGCAGATCCGCTTCCGGCACCCCTACCGGTCCGCACTCGGCGCAATGGATCACCGGGATCGGACAGCCCCAATAGCGCTGTCTGGAGACGCCCCAGTCGCGCAGCCGGTACTGCGTATGCGCTTGGCCCGCGCCGCGCTTCTCCAGCTCCTCGATCGCTCGCGCGATCGCTTTCTCCGTAGGCAGACCATCGAGGAAGCGCGAATTGTACGCGATCCCTGGGCCGGTATAGGCCGTGTCGGTGATCCGATGCAGTCGCGGATCCTCGCCCGGCGGCAGCACCACGGGCTGAAACGGCAGCTTGTACTTGTTGGCGAACTCGAGGTCGCGCTGATCGCCGGCCGGCGAGCCGAAGATCGCGCCCGCGCCATAGGTCGAGAGCACGAAATTCGCCGCCCAAACCGGCAATTCCCAGGTCTCGTCGAACGGGTGCTTCACGCGGATCCCGAGATCGACGCCGGATTTTTCGGCCTTCTCGATATCCGCTTCGCTGGTTCCCAGCGCCGCGCAGTCGGCGATGAACTTCGCGACGTCGGGGCGGAAGCGCGCGACGCGCTTCGTCAGCGGATGATCCGGCGCAAGCGCCAGAAAGCTCGCGCCGAACAATGTGTCCGGCCGCGTCGTGTACACTTCGATCGGGTCGTGCGCATGGCTGCGCCCGGACTCGTCCGCCGAATCGTCCTTCATCGCGTCCGGCACGGACGCGATCGGCCACCAGATTTTCGCACCCTGGCTCTTGCCGATCCAGTTCGCCTGCATCAGGCGCACCTTCTCCGGCCATTTGTTGAGCGATCCGATCGCCTCCAGGAGATCGTCGGCATAGGCGGTGACCCGGAACACCCATTGGTCGAGTTCGCGGGTCTCGACGACCGCGCCCGAACGCCAGCCGCGCCCGTCCACGACCTGTTCGTTGGCGAGCACCGTCTGGTCGACCGGATCCCAATTCACCTTCTGTTTGCGCCGCGCGACGAGGCCCTGTTTCCAGAACGCCAGGAACATCGCCTGCTGGTGCTTGTAATAGGCCGGATCGCACGTCGCGATCTCGCGGCGCCAATCGATGGCGACGCCCAAGAGCTTCAGCTGCGCCTTCATCGTTTCGATATTGGCGAGCGTCCATTCGCGCGGATGGGCGCCGCGTTCCATTGCGGCGTTCTCGGCCGGAAGCCCGAACGCGTCCCAGCCCATCGGATGCAGCACGTTGTAGCCCTGCGCGCGGCGGAACCGCGCGATCACGTCGCCCATCGTGTAGTTGCGCGAATGCCCCACATGGATGCGCCCCGAAGGGTAGGGGAACATTTCCAGGATATAGGCCTTCGGCCGGTCGCCGGCCTCGTGCGGCTCAAGCGCGCGGAAGAGCCGCGCCTCTTCCCAGCGGGCGCGCCACTTCTGTTCGACTTCGCGGTGATTATAGCGGGACATGATCGCACCCTTGTCCGCCCGGCGGGCGGAGGTCAACGAGGCGCGAAGCTGGGGAAGGCTGCGCGCGCGCCTCAATCGCGCAAGGTGCTAAGTCGCAGCTCGCGCGCCCGCCGCAGGATGGCGTTCTCGATCTGGATGCCGGTGTCGGGGCTCACCCGCGCATCCGCCCAGGCGCCGTCCGCCGCCCGTTCCTGCCGGAAGATCGAGACGTTGAGCGCGTCGGCCCTGAGCCGCGTGTCGAGGATGTAGACGGTGGCCTTGAACCGTTCGTTCGGGCGTTCGGGATCGGTGTACCAATCGGTGATGATCACCCCGCCGAACGGATCGGCGGAGGCCAGCGGCATGAAGTTGAGCGTATCGAGCGAAGCCCGCCAGAGGAACGAATTGACCCCGATTTCCGGGTCTTGCGTTTCTTCTTCGCGGCCCCCGCCGAGGAAAGGGATGCCCAAGCCGCCGCGGCGCTCTTCGCGGGCGCCGTCCTGCTTGTCTTCGCCGCGCGAGGCGCAGGCGCCGAGCGGGGAGATGAGCGCCGTCGCCAGAATGAGAATGCGCCCCGTCCGAATCATGCCCGTTCACTCCCCATCGCCGTCGCCTTGGATCGCTATCGGCGGAAATCCCTTAACGAAATGCCGCCCCGAAAGTGGCCGGGCTGCGGCGCCGGCAGGCCGAGCCGGCGCCGGCTCTATACCACGCGTTCACCTTCGGGCCAGGGGCGGCGCTGCGATCCTTCTGTTCACGAATTCATGTCGCAACGACCCTTGATTTCCGGCGGCTTCCTCATTTCGCCATAGACCTGTGTCTTTCTTTTCACAGCGCGTTAAGCACGAGTCGGGTATAGACTTGAGGTTGGAGCTGAGAAGGCGGCTCCCAGATAATGGCCCTCTGAAGATCGGAGGGCTTTGGGCGGGTTCCCCGGGAATGACGGCGTCAGTTTTGCGCTGGGGAGCCATGTGAGAGGTGGGTGTTCGAAAGTGGGCAAGCGCAACGCATTATGGCTGGCGAGCGCCGTCGTCTTGACGGTGGGAATCGCCGCGCCCGGCGTCGCGGCCGCTCAGGACACGGTGGCCGAGCGCAACGCCATGCGCGCGGAAATCCCCTGGTACGAGCGCTTCACCTACAATCACGGCCCGAGCGAGCAGACCGCCGCGATCGGCCAGACGGAGCGAACCGCCCAGGAGGCCTGGACGGCGGGCCGCCGCTGGGGCGTCACCGTGAACCTCCGCAACGCCGAGCGCAGCGTCACCGCGCCGGCGCCGGGCGATGAGACCGCGGTGGGCGCCTATTACCAGTTCACCCCGTCGGTTCGCGTCGGCGGCCAGGTGAGCTTCGGCCAGCGCGATCCGCTGTCCCCCGCGCGGCGCGATGAAGAAGCCGAAGCCGGGGTCCGCCTCGAATCTGCGTTCCGCTTCTAAAGCGGAAGCAATTCTCATCCCTCATTCGCCGGAGCGTTGCGCAAGCAACGCGGAGAGCCGGAACCCAGGCGCCGCCGTAAGGCGCTACTAGGCTTTCGCTAACGCCCCCACCGCCGCGATCCCCGCAAACCCCAATCCCAAGAGCCGCCGCCCCGTGCGCGCGCCCACGCCCCCCAGCGCATAGACCGGCAGCCCCGCACGCTGCGCCAGTCCCGCCGCTCGGAACAGCCCCAATGGCCGCCCAGCCGAGGCGCTCCGGCTTGCGAACACGGGGGAGAGCAGGGCGGCGTCCAGCCCCGCGCGCGCGGCCTGCGCGATACCGCGCGCGCAATGCGCCGCGCCGGTCTCGAGCGCGAACCCGGCCCGCCGCGGCGGGATCAGCCGTTCCGGCCAATGCACCCCCGCGGCATCCACGGCCGCCGCGAGCGCCGGATCCCCCGCGATCAGCAGCGCCAGCCCGCGCGCCCGGCAGATCGCCGCCAGCGCGGCTGCGACCTCGCGCCGCTCTGGGGCGCCGAAATGCCGGTAAATCACGCCCGCGCCGGGCGGCAGCCGTGCCGCGATCGCGGCGGGATCGGGCGTGCGTGCGGGATCGGTGAGGAAAAGCAGGGGCGGCGATCCTCGGGCGCCGGTTTCCGCGCTAAGCTCTTGTGCGATCGCCATGAGCGCTGAGACCGAATCCGCCATCGCCCCTTCCTTCGACGCCGCCGCCGCGCGCCAAGCCCTGTTGGAGCGCATCGCCGCCGCCGCCCGCAAGGCCGGACGCGATCCTGGCGCCATCGCCCTCGTCGCGGTCTCCAAACAGCAGCCGGACGACCGCGTCGACGCTGTCCTCTCCACCGGCCAGCGCTTGTTCGGCGAAAACCGCGTGCAGGAGGCCAAGGCCCGCTGGCGCGCGCGGCGCGAACTCTATCCCGATCTCCGCCTGCGCCTGATCGGCCCGCTGCAGACCAACAAGGCCGCCGACGCCGTCGCCTTCTTCGACGCCATCGACAGCCTCGACCGCGAAAAGCTGGCCCGCGCCCTGGCCGACGCGGCGCAGAAGCAGGGCCGCTGTCCCGAGATTCTGATCCAGGTCAACACCGGCGAGGAGCCGCAGAAGGCCGGCGTTCCGCCGTCGGACGCCGACGCCTTCATTCGCGCCGCCCGCGAGACCTACGCATTGCCGATCAAGGGCCTGATGTGCATTCCCCCCGTGGAGGAGGAACCGGCGATGCATTTCGCGCTGCTTGCCAAGATCGCCGCCCGCAACGGGCTTTCACAGCTCTCCATGGGCATGAGCGACGACTATGAAACGGCGATCCGCTTCGGCGCGACCCAGGTCCGCGTCGGCTCGGCCCTGTTCGGCCCCAGAACGTGAGCGGGGCGCGCGTGACCGGCGTCATCGCCGCTGATGCTCCGCATAGGGAGCATCAGCGATCACCGGATCGTCATTGTCCGAAAGCCCCGCCGCGCAGGCATACTGGCCTCAAGACTGCCCGCGCATTTGGCTGGAGAGACGATGCACACCATGTTGGATGCAGGCGTTCGCCGAGGACGGACCATGCAGGCGCGCAAAGCCCGGATTCTGATCATTGACGACGATGCCGAGCTCCGCGACGAGCTCGTCGAGCAGCTCGACCGCGAGGACGGGTTCGAGGCCGTCGCCGCCGAGAGCGCGGAGGAGGGGATGCGCCTGGCCGAGGAGGCCAAGCCCGCGCTCATCCTCCTCGACGTGCACCTGCCCGATGAGCAGGACGGCATAGAGACGACCAGGAAGCTCCGCGCCGCCGGCGTGAAGACGCCGATCATCCTCCTGACGGGCGAGGCCCGCGCCGATTCAGACCAGGTGCGCGGCCTCGAAGCCGGCGCCAATGATTATGTTCTGAAGCCGTTCAAGGTATCCGTGCTCGTCGCCCGCATGCGCGCGCACCTGCGCTCGCACGAGGCCAGCGAAGACGCTGTCTTCCGCATCGGCCCTTACGATTTCCGCCCGGCCATGAAGCTCCTGGTCGATGGGGCGCAACGCAAGATCCGTCTCACCGAGAAGGAGACCAACATCCTGCGCTATCTCTATCGCTCGGGCGAAAAGCCGGTGAGCCGCGATGAGCTCCTGCGCGAAGTCTGGGGCTACAACGCCGCCGTCACCACCCACACGCTCGAGACTCACGTCTATCGCCTGCGCCAGAAGATCGAGCCCGACGCCCAAAGCCCCAAGCTCCTGATCACCGAAACCGGCGGCTACCGCCTGCAGGTTTGAATTGCCGGCAAGATGCCGGCGGTCCTTCCGCGCCTCTTCATGCAAACGCTCAAGCGGACCGCCGGCTTCCAGCCGGCAATCTTTCATCACCGCGGCGCGGCGAGCACCACGCCGACGAGCACGGCCGCATAGTGCGTCGCGGACGCCGCAAGCACATGGCCGTGCCAGATCGCGCGCCGGAAGGGGAGCGCGCGGATGAGGTAGAACGCCACGCCCAGCGTATAGACGCCCCCGCCCACGATCAGCAGGATCAGCGCGGGCAGCGGCACGCCGGCGATGAACGGCTCAAGCGCGATGAGCGCGATCCAGCCCAGCGCCAGATAGAGCGCCACCCAGATCTTCTTTGAGAGCCCCGGCAGGAAGAGCTTCCCCGCCGCGCCCAGAAGCGCGATCGCCCACACCGCCGCCGTCATCCCGATCGCCCAGCCGCCCTCGAAGCGCTGCGTCGTGAACGGCGTGTAGGAGCCCGCGATCATCAGGAAGATCGCTGCGTGATCGAACCGCCGGAACAGCCCCTGCCGCGCAGAACGGTCGCGCATGTTGTAGAGCGCCGACGCCGCCAGCATCACGATCCAGCACAGCGCATAGAGCGTGACCGAAGAAATCCTTCCCGCCCCGCCTTGCCAGATCGAAAGCCCGAGCAGCGTCCCGCCCGCCAGGCACGCGAGCGCCAGCCCCACGATGTGCACCCATCGATCCGCCAGGCGTTCGAGATTGCTCGGATAGAGTTGGCGGATCGCGTCGTGCAATGTCATCGCGCCGACCCTAACGCTTCACGCGCTCGGCCGCCATCGCGCCGCAGACACAATTGATGACGCCGTGTTGCAGTTCAAACCTTGAACGTCGCCGTCACCGGCACGTGGTCGCTCGGCCGCTCCCAGGAGCGGCAGGAGATGTGGATTGCGTAATCGCGCGACACGTCTGCGAGATCGCCGCTCGCCCAGATATGGTCGAGTCGCCGGCCGCGATTGTTGCGCGTCCAGTCGGGCGAGCGATAGCTCCACCAGGTGAAGAGCTTTTCCGGTTCGGGCTTGTGCCGCCGCGCCAGATCGACGAACCCGCCCGCCTCGCGCGCCGCTTCAAGCCCCTCGGTCTCGACCGGCGTGTGCGAAACGACGTCGAGCAATTGCTTGTGGCTCCACACGTCATGCTCGCCCGGCGCGACATTGAGATCGCCGACAATGACGAGCGGCCCATCGCCCTTGCGCTTCTTGTACGCGCGCTTCATCCGCGCGAGCACGTCGAGCTTGTGCGCGAATTTCGGATTGAGCGCCGGGTCCGGCACATCGGCGCCGGCCGGCACATAGAGATTATGCACTTCGATCCCGTCGATCGTCGCGGCGGCCACGCGCGCTTCCTGTTTGGCGCAGAGCGGCGGCCCTTCGATCGGCTCCAGCTTTCGCCGCGAAACGATCGCCACCCCGTGCCAGCCCTTCTGCCCGACGATGTGGAAATGCTTGAAGCCCATGTCCCTGAAGATCGCGGTGGGAAACTCCCCGTTCCGGCATTTGATCTCCTGCAGGCACAAGACGTCCGGCTTCGCCTCCGCGACCCACCGTGCGACGAGCGGCGCCCGCAGCCGCACCGAATTGACGTTCCACGTCGCGATTTTCATGAGGCGATCTTCATCGCGCCTAGGTCATGCGCTTCGGCCAAATACGGAAGGGGGAAGGGGACCGCGGCTTCCAGCCCGCACCCAGGGACGCGTTTCCGGCGCGCCCGGCGCGCGCTCCAGCTGATCACGGGGCCCGGCCGGCGGGCAGCCGAAGGCCGGCGCCGGCCCCCGGCGCGCCTCCACGAGGGGGTCCCGTCACGCTTCCGGCGCGCCACAAAAAGTGAGAGGCCCGACCCTTTCGGGCCGGGCCTCTATCATGCGCCTTGAGGGTGGGCGCACGCGCCGGGAGGGGAAAGTTTCCGGCGGGGCCGCCGCGCTGGATCCGTCAGCGGGGGGACGACGCCGATCCAGGGGGATGAGCGACGGCCGTGAGTTGCATATAGATCACAGACCCCCGAAAATCAATCCTTCGCCAGGTGAAACGACTTGCGTGCGGCGCTCACGAAACGGTGACGTTATGAATTTATCAACCATCGCAACCGCTTAGCCGACGATGTCAACGCGGCGTTCGCGGCGACACCGCCGTCGGCGCCGGCGCCCGGAACAGGCGTGGATCGACGCGCGCCGGGCGACTCACCTGCGTCAGAGCGATTCGCGTCAGAGCGCCGGAGGCGTCCACCACGTCCCAGGAGCGCAGTTCGTATTGTGGGCCCTCCAGCCTGAGCGTGATCTCGCCGTCGGCCTGGCCGGTGCGGTCTCGCGCGGAGATGAGGAGCGCGCCGCCGTCGCGCACCACGCGGGTCACGCGCGCGTCGCGCTCGAGATTGATGTCGTTCTTGAGCACGAAGAAGAGGGGCGTCTCGCGCAAGGGCGAGCGGTTGGTGCTCCTGAGCGCCCGGTCCTCGATGGCCACGATCGTGCCGTCGGCCACGATCAGCATCGCCGCCGGCGGGTCGTATTCGAACCGCACCCGGCCCGGCCGCTGCAGATAGAAGCGCCCCTGGCTGATCGAGCCGTCCGGCGCGACCTGGCGGAACCGCCCCGCCAGCAGCCGCTGGGCGTTGAGCGCAGCGCTCGCCTGGGCGAGCACGCGCGAGCGCTCCGCGCCCTGGATGGCGCTGGCCGGCTGCGCCTGGGCCGGCGCGGCGAAGGCGAGCGCGGCGGTCAGGCCGAGCAGGCCCGCCCCAAGCCGAAGAAGGAATTGGCGTCTCATGGCGTCCACATGGCGGTCATCGCCCGCCAAGGAAAGGGCGCCGACGCGGCGATTTCGCGTCCACGAAACTCAGGAACGGTTCATCCGAGCGGCCGCGCGACGCCGCGGGGCGCGGGCTGGAAGCGCGCGGTCCAGCCGGCGAGCGACGCGCCCAAGGGCCCCGGTCACGCCAATCGGCGCGCCTCGGCGATGGGGTCTCCGTTACGGCGCCGGCGCGCCAAAAATCAGTCCGGCTGCCCGATCAGGATTTCGCGTTTGCCGGCGGCGTTGGCGGTGGAGACGACGCCTTCCTTCTCCAGCCGCTCGATCAGCGTGGCGGCGCGGTTGTAGCCGATCTGCAGGCGCCGCTGCAGGTAGGAAGTCGAGGCCTTACGGTCACGCGCGACGATTTCGACCGCGCGGTCGAAGAGTTCGTCGCCCGTGGCGTTGGCGCCGTCGAACAGATCGGGCTCGAGATCGGCGTCGAGGTCCTGCTCGTCTTCGGTGATGTCGCTGCGATAGTGCGGCGCGCCTTGCGCCTTCAGCATCGCGACCACGCGTTCGACTTCCGCATCCGAAACGAACGGCCCGTGCAGACGCCGGATGCGGCCCCCGCCGGCCATGTAGAGCAGGTCGCCCATGCCGAGCAGCTGTTCGGCGCCGTTCTCGTTGAGGATCGTGCGGCTGTCGACGCGCGAAGCGACCTGGTACGAGATCCGGGTCGGGAAGTTGGCCTTGATCGTGCCGGTGATGACGTCGACCGACGGGCGCTGCGTCGCCATGATGAGGTGGATGCCGGCCGCGCGCGCCATTTGCGCCAGCCGCTGCACCGCCGCCTCGATCTCCTTGCCGGCGACGATCATGAGATCGGCCATCTCGTCGATGACGACGACGATGTAGGGCATCGGCTCGAGCGGCAGCTCTTGGGTTTCGTGAATCGGCGCGCCGGTTTCGGGGTCGAAACCGACATGCGTGGTGCGTTCGAGCTTGCCGCCGGTGCGGCGCGCTTCGGCGACGCGCTCGTTGTAGCCGATGATGTTGCGCACGCCGAGCTTCGACATGCGCCGGTAGCGCTCCTCCATCTCGCGCACGGTCCATTTGAGCGCGACGACGGCTTTCTTCGGATCCGTCACGACGGGGGAGAGCAGATGCGGGATGCCTTCATAGACGGAGAGCTCCAGCATCTTCGGATCGATCATGATGAACCGGCACTCGTCCGGCGGGTGCCGGTAGATGAGCGACAGGATCATCGCGTTGATGCCCACGGACTTGCCCGAACCGGTCGTGCCGGCGATCAGCAGGTGCGGCATCTTCGTGAGGTCGGCGGCGAACGGATCGCCCTCGATCGTTTCGCCCAGCGCCAGCGGCAGCCCGCCCTGCACGCCCGCGAACGACGGCGAGGTGAGCAGCGTGCGCATGTAAACGGTTTCGCGCTTCGGGTTCGGCAGCTCGATGCCGATCGCGTTGCGCCCGGGAATCACCGCGACGCGCGCGGCGGTCGCGCTCATCGAGCGCGCGATGTCGTCAGCGAGGCCGATCACGCGTGCGCTCTTCACGCCCGGCGCTGGCTCCAGTTCAAACAGCGTCACCACCGGGCCGGGCCGCGCCGAAACGATTTCTCCCTGCACGCCGAAATCGGCGAGCACGTCTTCCAGCTGCTTGCTCATCGCCTGCAGCTGCGCCGGATCGGCGTGGCTCGTGCGCGGCTTCGGCGCGGCGAAGTGCGCTTCGTTCGGCAGTTCGAAGCGCGCGCCGCGCTGATAGGTGGGCGCGCCTTGCTGGGGACGCGTCTCGCGACGCGGCGCC
>JACAEE010000139.1 GCA_013389015.1 Hydrogenophilaceae bacterium
CCCGCGCCCGCCGCGGCGCCGCCGCCAGCCGGCTTAACCGGGCCGGCCTTAGGTCGACGGCCGAAATCGCTTATGTTTGTTGCCGTGCGGCCGCGCCTCCGCGGCCGATGGAGTTTCGACCATGGACGGCGCCCACGCCGGCAAGGACCTGCACGCCATCCGCCCCTGGCGGCGGATCGATCGGCGCAAGAGCCGCCGCATCATGGTCGGCAGCGTGCCGGTGGGCGACGGCGCGCCGATCTCCGTCCAATCGATGACCAACACGCCGACGGCCGACGCCGCCGCCACCATCGACCAGATCCGCCGCCTGGAGGAGGCCGGCGCCGACATCGTCCGCGTCTCGTGTCCGGATGAAGACTCCACCGCCGCCTTCGCCAAGATCGTCCGCGCCGCCAAAGTCCCGCTGGTCGCCGACATCCACTTCCACTATCGCCGCGGCGTCGAGGCCGCTGTCGCCGGCGCCGCCTGCCTGCGCATCAATCCCGGCAATATCGGCAATGCGCAGCGCGTGAGGGAAGTCGTGCAAGCGGCCAAGGATCACGGTTGCTCGATGCGCATCGGCGTCAATGCGGGATCATTGGAGAACGACCTGCTGGAGAAGTACGGCGAGCCGTGCCCCGACGCGATGGTCGAAAGCGCATTGCGCCACGCCGCCATCCTCGAAGAACACGATTTCCGCGATTACAAGATCAGCGTGAAGGCGTCCGATCCGTTCCTCGCCGTCGCCGCCTATCAGCAATTGGCCGAAGCCACCGACGCGCCCTTGCATCTGGGCGTCACCGAAGCCGGCGCGCTGCGCACCGGCACGGTGAAATCCTCCATCGGCATCGGCGCGCTGCTCTGGGCCGGCATCGGCGACACCATCCGCGTCTCCCTCGCCGCCGATCCGGTGGAGGAGGTGAAGGTCGGCCACGACATCTTGAAATCGCTCGGCCTGCGAACGCGCGGCGTGACGATCATCGCCTGTCCCTCCTGCGCGCGCCAGGGCTTCGATGTGATCAAGACGGTTGAGATTCTGGAGGAACGCCTGGCCCACATCGCCGAGCCGATCTCGCTGTCGATCATCGGCTGCGTGGTGAACGGCCCCGGCGAAGCCTTGATGACGGATCTGGGCTTCACCGGCGGCGGCAAGGGCGCCGGCATGGTCTATGTCGCCGGCCGGCAGGATCACAAGCAAGACAACGAAGGCATGGTCGATCACATCGTCGCTTTGGTCGAAGCCCGCGCCAAAGAAATCCGCGGCGCATGAGTGATCGCATCTGGCCGGAAGCGGACGATCCCACTGGCGAACAAAGGGCCGTGAAACGCGCGCGCTAAGCATTGACGTCCAACAGATCGGGCCTTACTTCGTGCATTACCAAATGCAAGGAGGTCGCATGACCGCCGCCACGCTGACATCCAAAGGCCAGCTCACGCTTCCCAAAGAGGTGCGCCAGGCGCTCGGCGTCGGCCCCGGGGACCGCGTCGATTTCGTTCGCATGGAGGACGGGAACTTCGCGGTCATGCCTGCCACGAAATCGGTGAAGTCCCTCAAGGGGATCATCCCGAAACCGAAGAAGCCCGTCACCCTTGAGGACATGGACCGAGCCATCGTCCGCGGCGCCAAAGGCGAATGATCGGCCTCGATACCAACGTGGTCGTGCGTTTCCTCGCTCAGGATGATCCCGCGCAGTCGCCGATCGCAACCCGTTTGATGTCACGCCTTACCCGGGAGCGGCCCGGCTTCATCAGCGCTGTCGTGCTGGCGGAGATTAGCTGGGTCCTGTCGCGCGCCTACAAGGCCTCGCGCGAAGACATCGCGGGCGCCCTCGAGGGCCTGCTGCGCGCGACCGAACTGATGGTCGAGAACGCCGAGGCGGCCTATCGCGCTCTGGCCGTCTATCTGGCGTCGACCTCAGTGGAGTTCGCCGACGCCCTGATTGCGCAGAGCGCGGCTCTGGCCGGCGCGGACGAAACCGTGACGTTCGACCGCAACGCCGCCGCCGAGGCCGGCATGCGCCTCCTGCGCTGACCCTGGCCCTGACTCTCACTCTGGCCCTGGCCATGCCCGAGGGGGGGCGCCCAAGCGGGGCGAACAGCCCTATCTAACGCGTGCGCCGCCGCGGGCGGACCCAAGGATCGCCCCATGCTCCAGCAGCATCTCCAGGAAACCTATCGATACCTGTTCGACGAGGCCCATGCGCTCCTGGCGCTCGGCGGCTCGTTCCGCCCCTTCGGCGCGGGGACGCGCCGGACCGGCGAACTCATCCGCGCCACCGTCGAGCCGCCGCAGGACCAGGACGGCGCCCAGGACCACATTCGCGGCCTCATCGGCGGCTTCAAGCATGAGGACAGCCATGGCGGCCTGATCGCCGCCGGCCTCGTGTTCGACGGACAGATGACCGAGGACGAGACCGAGCATGGCCGCGCGCTGGTCTTCCATTTGGAGGCCGCCAACGGCCGCGCGCTGGAGGTCGTGGTTCCCTATGAGGTGCGGCTGGGCAATATCATCGATTTCGCCGAGCCGAACGTGCAGGAGGTCCACCCTGAGATCTTTGTGGTCCGCGAGCCTTGACCTGACCCATGCCCGATCTGGATCGCCTCGAGCGGCGGCTCTCTCAGGCCGTCGAGCGCTTTGAATGGGTCGAAGCGCGGATGTCGGCCGCCGCCGACGGCGCCGAGATCACCCGCCTTTCGCGCGAATATGCCGAGCTCAAGCCCGTCGCCGAGGCCGTGCGCGCGCTGCGCGCCGCCAAGGATGAGGTCGCCTCTCTCGAAAGCGCGATGAACGATCCCGAACTTGCGCCGCTCGCGCGCGATGAGATCGGCCCGGCGCGCGCGCGGCTGGAGGCCGCCGTTCAGGCCGCGCAACTCATGTTGATCCCGAAGGACAAGGACGACGAGGCCTCCGCCATCCTCGAGATTCGCGCCGGCACGGGCGGCGAGGAGGCCGCGCTGTTCGCCGGCGATCTTCTGCGCATGTATCAGCGCTATGCCGCGCGTCGCGGCTGGCGCTTTGAGCTGGACTCCGCCTCCGAGACCGGTCTCGGCGGCTTCAAGGAGATCATCGCCAGCGTCCAGGGGCCGGGCGTATACGGGCGATTGCGCTTCGAGAGCGGCGTCCATCGCGTGCAACGCGTGCCCGAGACCGAGGCCGGCGGCCGCATCCACACCTCGGCCGCGACGGTCGCGGTGCTTCCCGAACCGGACGACGTCGACATCGTCCTCGACGAGAAGGACTACCGCATCGACACGATGCGCGCCTCCGGCGCCGGCGGCCAGCACGTGAACAAGACCGACAGCGCCGTCCGCGTCACCCACTTTCCGACCGGCATCGTCATCGTCAGCCAGGAAAAGAGCCAGCATCAGAACCGCGCCAACGTCATGAAGATTCTGCGCGCGCGCCTCTATGATCTGGAGCGCTCGAAGCGCGAGGCCGCACGCGCCGCCGAGCGCAAGGGCCAGGTCGGCTCCGGCGATCGCAGCGAGCGCATCCGCACCTACAATTTCCCGCAAGGCCGCGTCACCGATCACCGCATCAATCTGACGCTCTATAATCTCGCCGAAGTGCTCGACGGCGCCCTTGATCAGCTCATCGACGCCCTGGCCGCTGATGAACAGGCCGCCAAGCTCGCCGCGCTCGCGGAGCAGGAGGCGTGAGCGGGCGGGTCGAGAGCCTCTGGCGCTATCCGGTGAAGGGATTCACCCCCGAGCGTCTCGACGCCGTCGAACTCGTTCCCGGCCGCGGCTTTCCCTTCGACCGCGTCTTCGCCGTGGAGGACGGCCCCTCGGGCTTTGATCCCGCAAGCCCGGCGCACGTCTCCAAGATGCGCTTCACGGTGCTGGCGAAGATTCCGAAAGTCGCCCGCGCCCGCACACGCTTCGACGACGTCGCAGGCGAACTCGCCATCGAGACGGACGAAGGCGTGTTCACCGCCAACCTGCGCGACGAGGCGGGCCGCGCGTCGTTCGCGCGCTGGCTCAAGGATTTCCTGGGCGAGGAGGCTTCCGGCGAACTCAAAGTGCTGCCCGCGCCCGGCGCGCATCGCTTCTACGACGACCCCCGCGGCCATGTTTCGATCATCAATCTGGCGAGCGTGCGCGATCTGGCTGAGCGCATCCGCCGCCCGGTCGATCCGCTGCGCTTCCGCGCCAATGTCCATATTGAAGGCTGGCCGCCCTGGATTGAATGCGACGCCGCCGGCGCCCATCTGAGGCTTGGCGCAGCGCAAGCGCGTGTGATCGCCCCGATCCGCCGCTGCGTCGCCACCCATGTCGATCCCGACCGCGGCGTCCGCGATCTCGACATGCTGGAGGCCCTGCGCAGCCTCTATGGGCATGTGTTCTGCGGGGCGTATGTCGAAATCATCGAGGGCGGCCCTGTGCGGCCGCAAGAGGGTGCGGAGTTGCGCGTGTGACTCAGAATCTGGTCGCGACCTGGAAAGCGGCGCGCGATCGCTTGCGTGAAGCGGGCGTCGACACGCCGGCTTATGATGCGCGCCTGCTGCTGGAGGCCGGCGCCGGCGTCGCGCGCGCCGACATCCTCACCGATCCCTATCGCGTGCTGAGCGCCGCCCAGCGCGACGCGGTGGAGCGCCTCATCGTCCGCCGCGAAGCGCGCGAGCCGGTGAGCCACATTCTCGGCCGCAAGCATTTCTGGACGTTTGAATTGCGCGTTACGCCCGACGTGCTCGCGCCGCGCCCGGAGACGGAGACGCTCGTTCTCTGGGCGCTTGAACGCGTCGGCGCCGGCGGCGGCCTGCGCATCGCCGATCTCGGCGCAGGGTCGGGCGCGATCGCTTTGGCCGTCGCCAGCGAACGCCCGCAGGCGGAGGTCGTCGCCGTGGATGTAAGCCCCGCTGCGCTTGCCGTTGCGCAAGCCAACGCTGAGGCGTGCGGCCTTGGCGCCCGCATCACGTTCCTGGAGGACGATTGGGGCGCTTCGCTGCCCGGCGGGTCTTTCGATCTCGTCCTCTCCAACCCGCCCTATGTGCGCACGGGGGCGCTTTCGCTGCTTGAGCCGGAGGTCGCCCGCTATGAACCGCGCTTGGCGCTCGACGGCGGCGCTGACGGGCTTGCCGCCTATCGCCGTCTTTTGCCGCAAATCGCGCGTCTGCTGCGCCCGGGCGGCGCGTTCGCCGTCGAGATCGGCCAGGGGCAGGCCGAGGCCGTCTGGGCCCTTGCCGATGAACAGGGCCTTGCGCCGGAAGGCGTCCGCGCGGATTTGGCGGGCATCGATCGGGTGGTGTTCGGCCGCCGCGGCGCTCGCAATTGAAATCCCATCGCGGAGCAGCCGGCGCTACGGATAACATTATGGTTAGCGTATCCTGCGTCGAGTTGCCATAATTCTGATCTGAGATGGGGCTTGTTGAAGCCGCAGCGAAGCATGTAGAAGGCTTCCACAGAGGAATCAGCGCTGCGCGCCCTCTCGATGCCGCCCGGTCGCCGACAGATCGGAACGCCGATGGAGGAGCAGCCGGCGCAGGCCGTAGGCGCATTGTCCCAGGCGCTATTGTCCGCAGACGGAGCGCTTAGCCGCTTCTGGGTCGAGATCGCGGTGCGGGAACAGAATTCGGAGCTTGGTTAAGGACCAAAGCGAAGCCAGTCACGATCCGAGCAGCCGCCGGGCGGGCCGCGCCCCGCCAAGCCAAGCCTGAGCGTGGCGCGCAGCTTTGCGCGAAGCAGGCCTTCGGGCGGCGTCGATCGCGCCTCTTGGAAAGGGGCGCGGGCGGCGCGGACGCCGGGGCGGTTGAGGAATGAAACTGCGCAATGCGGCGCATGAGAACAGGCGCCCGCGCATAGACGGAAGAACCAGGTGAAAATGATGAAACGTCAGCGCGGCCGCGGCCGCAAACCCGGCCATCACAACCAGCCGAACCGGGCGCTCGAAAGCAATGGGCCCGACATCAAGGTCCGCGGCCCCGCGTCGGTGATCTACGAGAAATACATGCAGCTCGCGCGCGACGCCGCATCCGGCGGCGATCGCGTCCAGGCGGAGAACTACCAGCAGCACGCGGAGCACTACTTTCGCCTGCTGAAGAGCATGCAGCCGGCCTATGCGCCTCCGCCTCCGCCGGATCGTTTCGCCGGCGACGAGGAATTTGACGGCGACGAGGAAGGCGTCGCCGAAGCGGGCGCTGAAGGCGGCGAATCCGATGAGGTCCGCGGCGAAGCCGCCGCCAACGGCGAAAGCCACTACGATCAGCAGGGCGGCGAAGGCTACCGCAATGATTTCCGCAGCGGCCGCAACCGCGGCCGCAACCGCCGCAACCGCTTCCGCCCTGACGGCGATCGCGGCGATCGCGGCGAGGGCTTCGAGAACCGCCGGGACGCCGCCGTGCAGGAAGGCCGCGAAGACTACGAGCCGCGTCGCGAACGTCCCGATCGCCCGCCGCGTGATCGCGATGGCGAACGCCCCCAGCGCGCGGATCGCGATGATCGGCCTCCCCGCATCGAGCGCGAAGACGGCGAGCGCGAGGCGCGCCGCCCGCGCCGTGAACGCCGCGAAGAACCTGGCGGCTTCGCCGGCGACGCCCCCGCCTTCCTCGCGCCCGCCGACGAGGACTGAGCCCGGAGGCTTCCGGCCCGCATCGCGATGGCGGCGGATGATGCCGCCAGGAGCGCCGCGCTCCCCTTTGTCGCTCCCCTTGCATCCTGAAATCCCACACCCAAATCCCGGCTATCTCGTCGGGTCGCTGCAGTGTGCGGGGCCCTAATCCAGCGAGGAGGAGGGGCCTGATGGACCTCGAAAAGTTCACCGAACGCGCGCGCGGCTTCGTGCAGG
Organism: Hydrogenophilaceae bacterium; assembly: GCA_013389015.1. GTDB lineage: Bacteria > Pseudomonadota > Alphaproteobacteria > Caulobacterales > Aquidulcibacteraceae > CADEEL01. Next base: position 6,764 of record JACAEE010000139.1, read on the forward strand.
CGGCGCAGACCATCGCTCTCAGAGAGCAAAATCAGCAGCTTGAATCGCAGCACCTGCTCAAGGCGCTGCTTGACGACCGCGAAGGCTTGGCCGCCGGCCTCATCCGCGCGGCGGGCGGCGATCCCAACCGCGTCGGCGCCGATGTCGACGCCGCCGTGCAGGCGCTCCCGAAAGTCCAGGGCGGCGGCGACCGCATGTACATGGCCGCCTCTCTCGCCCGCGCGCTCGACGCCGCCGAGCAGGCCGCGACCAAGGCCGGCGATTCCTACGTCACCGCCGAACGCGTGCTCTTCGGCCTCGCGCTGTCGACCGACTCCAAGGCCGGCGAAATCCTGAAGAAGCATGGGCTCACGCCGCAGAAGCTGGAGAAGGCGATCCAGGAGCTGCGCAAGGGCCGCACCGCCCAAAGCGCCAGCGCCGAAGACCAATATGATGCGCTGAAGAAATACGCCCGCGATCTCACCGAAGATGCGCGCACCGGCAAGCTCGATCCCGTCATCGGCCGCGATGAAGAGATCCGCCGCACCATCCAGGTGCTCTCGCGCCGCACCAAGAACAACCCGGTTCTCATCGGCGAGCCTGGCGTGGGCAAGACCGCGATCGCCGAGGGCCTCGCGCTGCGCATCGTCAACGGCGATGTGCCCGAGAGCCTGAAGAACAAGAAGCTGCTTGCGCTGGACATGGGCGCGCTCATCGCCGGCGCGAAATATCGCGGCGAGTTCGAGGAGCGGCTGAAGGCGGTGCTCTCCGAAGTCACCGCCGCCGAAGGCCAGATCGTGCTCTTCATCGATGAGCTGCACACCCTCGTCGGCGCCGGCAAGGCCGAAGGCGCGATGGACGCGTCGAACCTGCTGAAGCCCGCGCTCGCCCGCGGCGAGCTGCACTGCGTCGGCGCCACGACGCTGGATGAGTATCGCAAGCACGTCGAGAAGGACGCCGCGCTCGCCCGCCGCTTCCAGCCGGTTTTCGTCAGCGAGCCGACTGTGGAGGACACCGTTTCGATCCTCCGTGGGCTGAAGGAACGCTACGAGGTGCACCACGGCGTGCGCATTTCCGACGCCGCCATCGTCGCCGCCGCCCAGCTCTCCAACCGCTACATCGCCGACCGCTTCCTGCCGGACAAGGCCATCGACCTGATGGACGAAGCCGCCTCGCGCCTGCGTATGCAGGTCGATTCCAAACCCGAGGAGCTGGACGAACTCGACCGCCGCATCATGCAGCTCAAGATCGAGTCGGAAGCGCTGAAGAAGGAGACCGATCAGGGCTCCAAGGATCGCTTGGCGAAGCTCGGTGAAGAACTCGCCAAGCTCGAGGCCCAGTCCGCCGAGCTCACCGCCTCCTGGTCGGCGGAGAAGGAAAAACTGCAGACGGCCTCCAAGGCCAAGGAAGCGCTCGAGCAATTGCAGCAGGAATTGCTCGACGCCCAGCGCCGCGGCGATTTCGCCAAGGCCGGCGAGATCAAATACGGCCGCATTCCCGCGCTGGAGAAGCAGATCGCCGATTCAGAGGCGCAAGGCGGCGGCCTGGTGCAGGAAGTTGTGGACGCCGAAGCCATCGCCGCGGTCGTCTCGCGCTGGACCGGCATCCCGGTCGAGAAGATGCTCGAAGGCGAGAAGGAGAAGCTGCTCCATCTCGAAGACGAGCTGCGCAAGCGCGTCGTCGGCCAGGAGCATGCGCTGAACGCGGTGGCGGACGCCGTGCGCCGCGCCCGCGCCGGCCTGCAGGATCCGAACCGGCCGATCGGCTCGTTCATGTTCCTGGGGCCCACGGGCGTCGGCAAGACCGAGCTCACCAAGGCGCTCGCCGCCTTCCTGTTCGATGATGATCAGGCGATGACGCGCATCGACATGTCCGAATACATGGAGAAGCACGCCGTCTCGCGCCTGATCGGCGCCCCTCCGGGCTATGTCGGCTACGAAGAGGGCGGCGCGCTCACCGAGGCCGTGCGCCGGCGGCCCTATCAGGTCGTGCTGTTTGACGAGATCGAGAAGGCGCACCCGGACGTGTTCAACGTCCTCCTGCAGGTGCTCGACGACGGCCGCCTGACCGACGGCCAGGGCCGCACCGTCGATTTCAAGAACGTCATCCTGATCATGACCTCGAACGCCGGCGCGCGTTACCTGGCCGACCAGCCCGAGGGCGCCGACGTGGAGGACGTGAAGGATCTGGTGATGGACGAGGTCCGCCAGCGCTTCCGCCCGGAATTCTTGAACCGGATCGACGAGATCATCCTCTTCCGCCGCCTGCAAAAAGCGCAGATGGGCGAGATCGTCGCCATCCAGCTGAAGCGGCTCGAAGCTTTGCTCCGTGAACGGAACATCACCATCGAGCTCGACCAGCGCGCCAAGGACGCGCTGGCCGCCCGCGGCTACGATCCCACCTATGGCGCGCGCCCGCTGAAGCGCGTGATCCAGAAGGACATCCAGGATCCGCTCGCGCGATTGCTGCTTCAGGGCCAGATCAAGGACGGGGACCGCGTCCGCGTCACCTTCGACGGCAACGACTTCCTCTTCAACGGCGCAGCCGATAAGAAGGCGGCGTAGCCGAGAAGGAGAACCCGTGGCCCGCCCGCGAGTCGTGATCGTCGGCGCGGGCTTCGGCGGGCTCACGTGCGCGAAGAAGCTCGCGCGTGCGCCCGTCGAAATCACGGTGCTGGACCGGGCCAATCACCATTGCTTCCAGCCGCTGCTCTATCAGGTGGCGACCGCCGCGCTCGCGCCGGGTCAGATCGCTTGGCCGATCCGCGCGATTCTGCGTCAGCAGCAGAACGCAACCGTGTTCATGGCCGAGATCGACGGCGTCGATCTCCAGGCGAAGGTCGTCCGCGCCGGCGCCCGCAGGTTCGCGTTTGACTATCTCGTGCTCGCCACCGGCGCGATGCATTCCTATTTCGGCCATGACGATTGGGGGCGCGACGCCCCGGGCTTGAAGCGCATCGAGGACGCCATCGAGATCCGCCGCCGTCTGCTCACCGCGTTCGAAGCGGCCGAGTTGTGCGACGATGAGGAGGAGCGCCGCCGCGCGCTCACCTTCGTCGTTGTCGGCGCCGGGCCCACGGGTGTGGAGCTCGCCGGCGCCATCGCCGAGATCGCCCGCCAATCGCGCCACGAATTTCGCCGCATCGATTCCGCCTCCGCCCGCGTTGTCCTGGTGGAGGCGGGCCCCCGCATCCTGCCGGTCTACCCCGAGACGCTCTCGCGTTACGCCGAACGCGTGCTCGCGCGCAAAGGAGTGGAGGTGCAGCTGGGCGCAGCCGTGACCGACGTGACCGCCCACGGCGTGGAGACCACGCGCGGCCCGATCCCTGCGCGCACCGTGCTTTGGGCCGCGGGCGTGCGCGCCTCGCCGGCCGCCGCTTGGCTCGCCGCGCCCGCCGATCGCTCCGGCCGCGCCGAAGTTGCGCCCGATCTTTCCGTACCAGGACGATCCGACCTGTTCGTCATCGGCGACGCCGCCGCCGTCAAGCAGGAGTCGGGCCTGGCGCCCGGCGTCGCGCCCGCGGCCAAGCAGATGGGCGCCTATGTCGCCAAGGTGATCGCCGCGCGCGTCGCCGGCCGCGCCCCGCCGAAGCCCTTTCGCTACGCCCATGCCGGCGACCTCGCCACCATCGGGCGCAACGCCGCGGTGGTGAAGCTCGATCGCCTGCAGCTGCGCGGCTTCGTCGCCTGGTCGTTCTGGTCGGTGGCCCACGTCTATTTCCTGATCAGCGCCAGGAGCCGCATCGCCGTCGCATTCAATTGGCTGTGGGACTACGTCACCTTTCAGCGCGGCGTGCGCCTCATCACCAACACCCCGCGCCAACCACAATAGGAAGGGCTAGAGTGGGGAAATGTCGCTTCCGCCGCTCCCCGCCCAGCCGTCTGATGTTCCCTGGCCGACGAAGGCATGGCCGCGCGGCGAACAGCCCTCCCTCCCGGCGCGCTTCGAGGCGCTGATCGCGGAGGCGCTGGCGGCGCCGGATTCGCCGACGCTCGGCCAGACGCATGCGCTGCTCATCGCCCAGCGCGGCCGGATTCTGTTCGAGCGCTATGGCGCGGGCTTCGCGGCGGGCGACACGTTTCCCTCCTGGTCGATGGCCAAGAGCATCACCCACGCGCTCGCCGGCCTCATCGTCGCCGACGGCGTGCTCGACATCGACGCGCCGGCCGACGTTCCCGAATGGCGCGGCGCGAACGATCCGCGCGCAGCGATCACGCTCGATCATCTCCTGCGCATGTCGAGCGGGCTGTCCTTCACCGAAGAATATCGCCCGGATCAGCCGTCCGACGTGATCGAAATGCTGTGGGGCAAGGGCAAGGACGACGTCGCCGCCTTCGCCGCCTCGTTCCCGCTCGCACATCAGCCGGGAACGCACATGGCCTACGCCAGCGGCTCGACCAACATCGTCGCCCGCTGCCTCGCGCGCGCGATCCGCAAGGTTGGCCCGGACTTTGAAGCCTTCATGCGGGCGCGTCTCTTTGCGCCGCTCGGGATGACGAGCCCGATCCCGAAATTCGACGCCGCCGGCACATTCATCGGCTCATCGTTCTGTTTCGCCACCGCGCAGGATTTCGCGCGCTTCGGCCTGCTCTATCTGCGCGGCGGCGTGTGGGAGGGCAGGCCGCTCCTGCCCCGCGCCTGGATCGATTACGCGCGCACCCCCACCTATCAGCAGCCCGGCGCCGTCGACGGGCCTTATGGCGCGCATTGGTGGCTCGAAACAGCCGGCCCCGGAACGTTCTCCGCCAACGGCTACGACGGCCAATACATCATCCTCGCCCCCGATCTCGACCTGATTCTCGTGCGTCATGGCGCAACGCCGCTCGATAAGAAGGAGCGCCTCAAGGCCTGGGTCGGCGAAGTTGTGGATTGTTTCCGCTGAAGAAAACGCCGCTCCTCCGAAGTGTTAGCCAAGGAGGCGCGGCGCGAAGTGGGACGAGGAAGGACAAGCTACCTGGATTCGCGCCCGATCACACGCCGAGCGCCATTTGCGTCTGGATCACGAGCGCGACCGGCTTGCCGTCTTCGCCGGTGATCTTGGTTTGCCATACGCTGGTGCGCCGCCCGCGATGCACCGGCGTCGTCTCGCCCGTCACCGTCGTCCCGACTTTCGCCGCGCCGAGGAAATTGGTCTTGCTCTCCAGCGTCGTCGTGCCGGTCGCGCCTTCCGGCAAGGCGAGAAATCCGCCGATGGCGCCGAGCGTGTCCGCGAACGCCATCGCCGCGCCGCCATGCAGGATGCCGCCCGTCGTGCAGATCTCCGGCGCGACGTGAAGCGTGCCCACGACTTTGTCCTTCGACGCTTCGACGACGGCGACGCCCATCGTCTTGGCGAACGGGATGAGGCCGATGTCGAACGTCGTCATGATCCGGTCTCCAAACCGCGCGGCGCGAGCCGCCGCTCATCCCACGCCGCCCACAGGCACGCCGCGATGATCACCAAGGCGCCGATCAGCACCTGCGGGCGCGGAATTTCCTGGAACACGAAATAGCCGATCAGGCTCGCCCACAAGAGTTCGCTGTAATGGATGGGCGCCAGCTGCTGCGCCTCCGCCGCCGCATAGGCGCGCGCCATCAGATACATCCCCGCGGCCGCCAGCACGCCCATCAGCAGGAAATAGGGCCAGTCTTCGAGCCGCGGCGCCGGCGCGAATGCGATCGCAGGCCCCGCCACGATGAGCCCCGGAATGACTGTCGCCATGACGCCCACGATCGGCGCGCCGTCGCTGCGCGCCCGCGCCCGCATCAAGGCGATCGACACGGCGAACGTCGTCGCCGCCAGAATCACCGCCGCGACGCCCCAATAGTGCAGCGGCGATTGCGCCGCCGCCGGCGCGCCCTGCATCGTCACGATCACGCCGAGGAAGCCCAAGCCCGCCGCCGCCACGCTCGTCCCGCGCACCTTCTCCCCGATCAGCGCCGCCGCCACGAACGGCACGATCAGCGGATAGAAGAACGAGAGCGCCACCGCTTCCGCCAGCGGCAGCACCGTGAGCGACCAGAAGAACGACGTCGCCGAAACCGCGATCACCAGCCCGCGCACCCAATGCGCCCGCCACATCGCTCCGGTGATCGCCGGGCGCCCGGCATGAGTCCAGATCACGAGCGCGAACGCGGCCCCCACGACGTAGCGCCCCAGCGTCACCACCAGCGTGTGATTGGTCTGCGACAGGAACTTGATCGTGGCGTCCATCGCCGACAGCACGAAAACGCCGCCGACCAGGATGAGCGCGGGGGAGGCTGCGGAGAGCTTCATGGGCGCAAGGAGCGCGTTTGTGGAGAAGCCCGCGGCGGAAGGCAATTCCCTGCCGCGACGCCAAGCCTCTCCCGCCCGGCCGCGAGGGACCGTATAAGGAGCCCATGGCCTTTGATCTCACCGAGGACCAGCGCCTCATCGCTGAAACCGCAAACGCTTTCGCGCGGGAGAAGCTGCGCCCCAACGCCGCCCGCTGGGAGGAGGAGAAGCGCCTGGACCTTGAGACGCTGCGGGAGATGGCGGCCTTAGGCTTCGCCGGCATCTATGTCCGCGAGGATGTCGGCGGCTCGGCCCTCACCAGGCTCGACGCCGCGCTCATCTTCGAGGCGCTCTCGCGCGGCTGCGTGGCGACGGCCTCGTTCATGTCGATCCACAATATGTGCTCCTGGATGATCGACGCCTTCGCGAGCGAGGAGCAGCGCCGGCGCTTCCTGCCTTCGCTCACCACGATGGAGAAGATCGCCTCCTATTGCCTCACCGAGCCTGGCGCCGGCTCGGACGCCGCCAGCCTCAAGACCACCGCCAAGGCCGACGGCAATGACGCTTACGTGCTGAACGGCGCGAAGGCCTTCATCTCAGGCGGCGGCTTCTCCGATCTCTATGTCGTGATGGCCCGCACCGGCGAGGACGGCGCCAAGGGCGTCTCCACCTTCGTCGTCGAGAAGGGAACGAAAGGCCTTTCCTTCGGCAAGAACGAACAGAAGATGGGCTGGCAGGCGCAGCCGACCTCCGCGGTGATCTTCGAGGATTGCCGCGTGCCGGCGGAAAACCGCATCGGCCCGGAGGGCGACGGCTTCAAATACGCGATGCGCGGGCTCGATGGCGGGCGACTCAACATCGCCGCCTGCTCGCTCGGCGGCGCCAGCGACGCGCTCGACCGCGCGCTCGGCTACGCCAAGGAGCGCAAGCAATTCGGCCGCGCGCTCGCCGATTTCCAGGCCACGCAATTCAAGCTCGCCGACATGGCGATCGAGCTCGAAGCCGCGCGCGCCATCCTCTACGAAGCCGCCCGCCGCCTCGACGCCAAGGATCCCGAAGCGACCAAGTTCTGCGCCATGGCCAAGCGCTTCGTCACCGATACGGGCTTCAAGGTCGCCAATGACGCGCTGCAGATCCACGGCGGCTACGGCTATCTGCGCGACTACGAGGTCGAGCGCATCGTCCGCGATCTCCGCGTGCACCAGATTCTCGAAGGCACGAACGAGATCATGCGCGTCATCGTCGCGCGCGAGCTGTTGAAGGACTGATCGCCTTATCGAGATTCCCGTGGGGGGAAGGCGCACGCCGAAACGCGGACGGATGGGGCGCCGGCCGCCCGTCATCCCTGGACGGGCAAGCGCGGCGCAAGCGTCTTCGCGTCGCGCCGGCGCAACGCCGCGGTGATTGGCAAGCTGCGCGCCCTTGGCCTAGAAAGCCCGTGATCGGCGGCGAGAACGGCGCCGATCGACGAGGAGCGGGATATGATCATTCGCGCGGCCCTGGCGGGCCTTTTGCTCTGGTTCGCGCTTGCCGCGGGCCTCTTCTTCTTCGGCGCCGACTATTTCACGCCCACCTTCGCGCCGAGCCTCGTTCTCTTCGTCGCCGCGCCGGTCGCCACGGCCGTACTGACCTTTCTGTTGCTGAAACTGCTACGCGTCGCGCCCGGCGATGAAGCCGAGGCGGCCTGCGCGCTGGCCTTCCCGGGCATGGCGCTTTCCGCCTGGGTGGCGATCAATTTCGAGGCCACGTTCCCGGATATCGACGGCCTCTTGGACAGCGTCTTCGCCGGCCTGATGCTGGTGTCCTACGCTGCGATGGTGTTCACCGGCATCCTGTGCACGCGGCTTGCGCCGCAGGATGAGCGCCTCTGATGCTGCGCCGCCGCGACGTGCTCGCCGGCGCCGCTGCGCTCGCCGGCTGTTCGAGCGTCACTGTTTCGGCGCCGCCTGGGTTCGCCGGCGCCCGCCCGCTGGTCATCGCCCATCGCGGCGCCTCCGGCGAGCGCCCCGAGCACACCATGGCCGCCTATCGCCGCGCGATCGAACGCGGCTGCGATTTCATCGAGCCCGATCTGGTGATGACCAAGGACGGTCATTTCATCTGCCGGCACGAAAACGAGCTTTCCGGCACGACCGACGTCGCCGATCGCCGCGAGTTCCGCGACCGTCGCGTCGTCAAGTTGATCGACGGCGTCGAAACCATCGGCTGGTTCAGCGAGGACTTCACCCTCGCAGAAATCCGTACGCTGCTGACGCGCGAACGCATCCCGGAACTGCGCCCGGCCAACACGCAATATGATCGCCAGGAGCCGATCCCCACGTTCCAGGAAGTGTTCGAGCTCGCGCGCGACGAAAGCGAGCGCACGGGACGCATCATCGGCCTCTATCCCGAGCTCAAGCACCCCACGCATTTTCACACCCGCGGCCTCGCCATGCCTGACGCGATGGCCCGCTTCCTGCGCGAGAACAATCTCGATCGCGCCAATGCGCCCGTCTTCGTTCAGTGCTTCGAGGAGCAGGCGCTGCGCGCGCTGCGCATCCAGGGCGTGCGCACGCGGCTGGTCTTTCTCATGAGCGCCGACGGCGGGCCCTATGATCAGGTCGTCGCGCGCCGCGCCCGCGCCTATCGGGAGTACCTCGAAGGCGATCTCGCCGCCCTGCACGAGTTCGCGGACGCCTTGGGCCTGGAGAAGACCTTGATCATCCCTCGCGACGAGAACGGCGCCTCCTTGCCGCCGACTGACGTGGTCAGGCGTGCGACCGCCGCGCGCCTGCCCGTGCATGCGTGGACGTTCCGCGCCGAGAATGCGTTCCTGCCCGTCGAACTGCGCCGCGGCGATCCCGACGCGCCCGACTATGCGCGCCAGCACGGCGATCTCGCCGCCGAGATTCTCGCCTTCGCCCGCCTCGGCGTCGAAGGCGTGTTCACCGATCACCCAGGCGAGGCGCGCCGCGCCCTGAGCGGAGCGCTTGCATGAGCGAGGTGCTGACGAAGACCGAGGCCGGCCTCGCCGTCCTCACCCTCAACCGCCCCGCCGCGCTCCACGCGCTGACGACGCCGATGTGCCGGGCGATGACGGACGCGCTTCTCGCCTGGCGCGATGATCCCGCGATCAAGATCATCCTCATCGACCACGCCGAAGGCACCCGCGGCTTCTGCGCCGGCGGCGATATCCGCATGCTCGCCGAAAGCGGCGCCAAGGACGGCAAGGAAGCGCGCGAATTCTTCTTCACCGAATATCGCCTCAATCACCTTCTGCAATCCTACGGGAAGCCGATCGTCGCGCTGATCGACGGCGTCACCATGGGCGGCGGCGTCGGCGTCTCCGTACACGGACCATTCCGCGTCGCCACCGAGCGCACCACCTTCGCCATGCCCGAAACGGGCATCGGCCTATTTCCCGATGTCGGCGGCGGCTGGTTCCTGCCGCGGCTGGAAGGCGAGGTGGGCATGTGGCTGGCGCTCACCGGCGCGCGGCTCAAGGCGCCCGATTGCCTCGCCGCCGGCGTCGCCACCCACTACGTGCCGAGCGAGCTGCTCGGCGCCGTGCGCACACAGATCGCCGGCGCCGCCGCCGCGCACGATCCGATGGCCGCGCTCCGCTCCGGCCTCGACGCGCTCTCCGAAAGCGCCGGCCCGGTGAAGGAGCTCACCGCAGCTAACTGCGCCCTCATCGACGCGCACTTCGCCCATGAAACCGTCGAAGCCATCGTCGCGTCGTTGGCCTCGGACGGCTCGCCGTGGGCGAACGCCCAGCTCGAAGCGCTGCGCACGAAATCGCCGCAGACGCTCAAGGTCGCATTCCGCCAGCTCCGCACCGGCGCGACGCTCGCGAGCTTCGCTGACAACATGCGCATGGAATATCGCATCGGCGCCCGCGTGGTGCAGCGCCACGATTTCCTCGAAGGCGTCCGCGCCGTCATCGTCGATAAGGACAATGCGCCCAAATGGGATCCGCCGACGCTCGAAGGCGTGACGGACGCAATGCTGGACGAAATCTTCGCGCCCTTGCCGGCGGGCGAAGAATGGTCGCCGCTTTAGCGCTTGTTGCGATCAGCCAGGATCACCTTCCCTCATTCCGGCCGCAGCGTTGCGGAGCAACGCGGAGAGCCGGAACCCAGAAGCGCGTCGAGCGCCGCGCCTTCGCCGCTGGGTTCCGGG
>JACAEE010000085.1 GCA_013389015.1 Hydrogenophilaceae bacterium
GCGCGGGGCCGCAGCCGAACGCCGCCAGCAACGCCGCGGCCGCCGCCGCCGATCGCGCGGAGGGCCGAATTTTCCCGACGTCAACAACTCGCTTGGAGCGCAGCGGTGATTTCATCCCGTTAACCATAGGCGGCGCTGCAAAGATTTCCCTTTACAAGCGACTCAATTTTCACCATATGCCTGCGTCACCGGCGGACCTGGAAACAGCGTCCACTAACGCCCCCTCGGCCCAGGCCACGATGAGGCGGTTCGGAGAGGAGTTCGCTCCCCGATGGATCGCCCGGCGTAAGCTCCCAAGGGCGGACCTGACATTAAGCATGTCCGACTAACGCCGGCCTGGGTCAACGCGCAGCGAGGGGTCGCTTCCCTCGATGCGAATGGATTTGGGGGAGCCGGTGCAACATGTGTCCACCGCCCTCGACGTTGTGAAGCGCGGCGCGCCGGATGGTCCGGTCGCGATCGCGCGGCCGCACCGCGTCAGGGCCGCCGCCGATTGGTTCCTCGCCCACTTTCCGGGCGAGGTGTTCTACGCCGTGAAGGCCAACCCTTCCCCATGGGTGATCGACGCCCTGTGGGATGCGGGCGTGCGCGGCTTCGACGTCGCGTCCGAAGCCGAGATCGACCAGATCAAGGCGCGCTATGCGAACGCGCAGCTCGCGTTCATGCATCCGGTGAAGTCGCGCCGTGCGATCCGCCGCGCCTACGAAAAGGGCGTGCGCGCCTTCGCGCTCGACAGTGAAGACGAGCTCGACAAAATCCTGGCCGAGACCGACGGCGCGCGCGATCTCACCCTGATCGTCCGCCTCGCGGTCTCCAACGACGCGGCGTCGCTGCCGCTCGCCCACAAGTTCGGCGTTTCGACGGCTGCAGCCCCCGCGCTCATCCGACGCGCACGCGCCGCGACCGAGGAGATGCTCGGCATCTCGTTCCATGTCGGCAGCCAGTGCATGCGCCCGCTCGCCTACAAGCAGGCGATGCTGGAGGCCAACCGCGTCATCGTCCAGGCCGGCGTGGTCGTCGACATCATCAATGTCGGCGGCGGCTTTCCCGCGATCTATCCCGGCATGCATCCCCCGGCGATGGACGCCTATATGCGCGAGATCCGCGAAGCGTTCGAGGAGATGTTCGTCGCCCAGAACGCCAAGCTCTGGGCCGAGCCCGGCCGCGCGCTCGTCGCCGAGGCCGGCTCGATCCTCGCGCGCGTCGATCTGCGCAAGGGCGATGCGCTCTATCTGAACGACGGCGCGTACGGCAATCTATTCGACGCCACGCACGTGCATTGGCCGTTTCCGGTCGCGCTCGTGCGCGAGCGCCGCTCCAACGCCAAGCTCGCGCCGTTCCGCTTCTATGGGCCGACCTGCGATTCCATGGACGCAGCCGCCGGCCCCTTCATGCTGCCCGCCGACATCGCCGAAGGCGATTTCATCGAAATCGGCATGACCGGCGCCTATAGCGTGGCGATGGCGACGCGCTTCAACGGCTTCGGCGAGACCGAGCTCGTCTTCGCCGCCGATGCGCCCTGGCCGACCTTGTTCGCCGCCAGCGCGCAGAGCCTCGAGCCGGCCGCGCCCGTGGTTCGTCTCGCCGACCGCAAGGGCCGGACGCGGCGCAGCAAATAGTCCACATTGACGCTGCTGTAAGGTGCGCCTAACGCTTCTGGGGCGGGGCGCGCGCGCATCCGGTTAGGGGCGCGCTTTGAGATCGCACGAGGAGCGCGCGTGACCGATATCGCTTGGCGGCCTCCCGAAACTTTTGAAGAGCGCGTGAAGCGCTTCCTGGCGCCGCCGAAACTCGAGCTCGCCCGCATCGTCGCGCGCGAGTTCAAGCGCGGCGAGCCGGAGCTCGCGCTCGCGCCCTATCTCGTCGATCCGGCGCGCGCCGCGATCGATGTCGGCGCCAATCGCGGGATCTGGTCGCACGTTCTGGCGCGGCATTGCCCGAATGTGTTCGCCTTCGAGTGCAACCCCAAGCTCTTTCGCGTGCTCGCCGCAGCCGCGCCGCGCAATGTCGAGGCCCTCCCGTTCGCGCTCTCCGACGGCGATGGCGCAGCAAGCCTGTTCGTGCCCGGCGCGGGCCGCCGCTTCTCCAACCAGGGCGCCTCGCTCTCCGCGTGCAAGGTCGAAGGCGAGGCCCATGCCGTCGTCGCCGTCCAGCGCCGCCGCCTCGACAGTTTCGATCTGCCCCCTATCGGCTTCATCAAGATCGACGTCGAAGGCCACGAACTGAGCGTCGTGCGCGGCGCCCAGGCGCTCATCGCGCGCGACCGCCCGACCCTGATCGTCGAGATCGAGGAACGCCACGCCAAGCGCCCGCTGGCTGAATCCATCGGCGAGATCTGCACGCTCGGCTACCGGATGATGTTCTTGGGCGAGCATGGGCTGGAGGACGCCGCGCGCTTCAATCTCGCCGCCCCGGAGACGATGCGCAGCGCCCGCGGGCTGCAGGTGAACAATTTCATCTTCATGCCGGTCTGAGTTGACCGCGCCGCGTCAAGCCACTACGTGGCCTCGCGAAAAATCGATCATCCCGCGTGCGGCGGAGCGTCCGCGGGAGCTTGTGGTTCCAAGACGCCGCCGGGAGTAGAACCGATGGCCGCAAGCCCGAAGAAACCCGCCGCCAAGAAGCCGCGCGACAACCGCAAGGCCGAGCTCCTGGCCACCCCGATCGAGCACATCGACGTCAAGGCGATCGACGGCCGCGCCATCGTCGAGGCTTGGCGCAAGATGAGCTTCTCCTCGCGCGACGCGGCGCGCGCCGCCGAGATCCTCAACATGGCGCTGGCCGACAAGGACTGCTCGGTCTGGCTGACGCTCGCCGGCTCGACGAGCGCAGGCGGCTGCATGCACGTCTGGCGCGACATGGTGGAGATGAACATGGTCGACGCGATCGTCGCCACGGGCGCCTCGATCATCGACATGGATTTTCTTGAGGCGCTCGGTTTCAAGCACTACCAGGCCCGCGAAATCCCGGACGACAACACCCTGCGTTCGCTCTATATCGACCGCATCTATGACACCTATATCGACGAAGAAGAGCTCCAGGCCGTCGATCACACGATCGCCCGCATCGCCGACGCGCTCGAGCCGCGCCCCTATTCCTCGCGCGCATTCATCTGGGAGCTCGGCAAATGGCTCGCCGCCGGCAATGCGAAGAAGCCAGGTTCGCTCATCCAGACCGCGTATGAGAAAGGCGTGCCGATCTTCTGCCCCGCGTTCACGGATTCCTCCGCGGGCTTCGGCCTCGTCAAGCACCAGGTCCATCGCATGAAGGCCAAGAAGCCCTACCTCACCATCGACGCGGTGGCGGACTTCCGCGAACTCACCGACATCAAGCTCGCCGCAGGAACCACCGGCCTGTTCATGATCGGCGGCGGCGTGCCGAAGAATTTCGCGCAGGACACCGTCGTCTGCGCCGAGATCCTCGGCCACGAGGATGTCGAGATGCACAAATACGCGGTGCAGATCACGGTGGCCGACGTCCGCGACGGCGCCTGCTCCTCCTCCACGCTCAAGGAGGCGGCCAGCTGGGGCAAGGTGGAGACCACCTACGAGCAGATGGTGTTCGCCGAAGCCACCACCGTCGCGCCCGTCATCGTCTCCGACGCCTGCCACCGCGGCCACTGGAAAAAGCGCAAAGCCCGCAACTGGGCGAAGCTCTTCGCCTGAACCCGAAGGCCGCTCCC
>JACAEE010000091.1 GCA_013389015.1 Hydrogenophilaceae bacterium
CAGGATGATGAGATCGCCGAGGGCCATGCGCCCAAGGGTGGGCTGCGTCGCGTCCCGTCGCAAGGCGCGCGCGCCATCTCAATCCGCATAGCGGAAATCCATTCTCGGACGCCGCGCGTAAGCGCGGGAAAATGGGAGCATTTCATGTCCGCTGCACGCGCATCCGCGCTTCTCGCGGGCCTTTCGGCCTTGCTTGTTGGTTGCGCCACCGCGCCGACTGCGCCTCGCGGCGCCGTCGGCATCTTCGTGCTCGAGCGCGACCTCTTGGGCGAGTCGCTGGCGCGGGGCGAATTCCGTGCGCTCAACGGCGTGCGCCGCGGCTTCACCGTGCGCATGGCGGGTTCGTTCGATGGGCGCGTGTTCACATTGGTTGAGGATTTCGTCTTTGACGACGGCGAGCGCGACCGCAAGACGTGGCGGCTCACGCGCGTCGCGCCGGGCCGCTATATCGGCGCGCGCGAAGACGTCGTCGGCGAAGCGATCGGCCGCCAGGACGGCGACGTCTTCCGCCTCGAATACGACATCCGCATGCCCGGCCGCGACGGCCGCCCCGGCATGAGGCTGCGCTTCCGCGACGTGATGGCGCGCCTGCCCGACGGCTCAGTCGTGAACCGCGCCAATGTCGGCTGGTGGGGCCTTCGCGTCGCCCGCGTCGAACTCGTGATCACGAAGCAGGATGAGGATGAAGCCGCCGCGGACGCCGCGCGCGCCGAGCGCCCCGTGTCCTATGCGGCTGCGGACGCAGAAGGCGCGGCGAAGCCGTAGCGGAGATTGGAGCGGCCGAGGCCGGCTTCGCGGCGGGCGGCTTTCTCCGTAGTCAGACGATCGGCGCGCCAGGCGTTCTGATCCTCCTCGCTCCAGCCATAGAGGCGGGCGTTGTTGGCGCCGAGGATCATGCGTTTGACCTCGCCGTCGGCGCCGCCCAAGGGCGCGAAGCCGTGGGCTTCTTGCATGTCCTGCGGGATTTCGAGCCGGCGTAGGCCTTCGATCTGCCATTGCGGCGCGCCGGTCCAGACCGCGTCCGTGCCCCAGCAGACGTGATCGGCGCCGAGGCCCTTGATCAAAATCCCCAGGATGGCGGCGCAGACGCGCGGCTCGGCGATGAGCGTCTGCGCGAAAATCTGGCCGAGATCGGCGTAGACATTGCTCACGCCATGCTGTGCGGGGATGTCGGCGAGATCGCTCACCCAGTCGAGGCGCCCGGTCCGTTCGAATGCGGCGAGGGCGGCGGCGGGATCGCCGAGGCGATAGGCGGAATGGTAGATGATGAAATTGAGCTGGGGCCAATCCTTCGCCGCCTTGGCGACATCGCGCACGTCCGCATAGGGCGCCAAATGCGGGAAGCGCGCGTCGAGCGCGGCGGGCCACAGGCCCTTGTGGACGCAGACATTGCGCACGCCGGCGGCGCGCATGCGTTCGTAGCCGGGATAAGTGGTCGCCTCATCGTCCATGCGCCACGGATAGCGCGCGGTCTCTTTGTGGGTGTTGTCGCCCACGGTGTAGCCCTTCACGGAATCGGGCGCGAGCGCGAGCGAGGCGTCGAGATGGTCGAGCCAGCCGGGCGCGCCGGGGGTGAAGATGGCGTGCGTGAGCAGGCGACGCGAACCGGCCTCTTCGTTCACACGGGTGCGCGCATGCGCCATCTGCTCGTTGGTGAGGAACCAGTCTTCGGGAATGTCGGAGGGCGCGGACGAGATGAGCGCGACCTTGGTGTCGCTGTCGAGAAAGATCTCGCGGCGGTAATTGGCGAACTTGAGATGCTCGATGGTCTGTTCGCCGCCGAGATCAGGATTCCAGCCGGTGCGGCCCACGGCTTCGCGCATGCGCACGAAGCCCAGAAGCCGGGTGTCGTCGCGCAGGAAATGGGTGTGCATGTCCATGATGAATTGATCGGCGAGCGCAGCGGCGCGGGCGTCGGCCATCTCGGGCGTTTGCGCTTCGGCGCGGCTGGCGTCGAACACGGCGCCGAAGGTTTCATTGAGCGCGACGAAGCCGGCGGCCATGCCGGCGGCGGTCTCGAAGAAGCGGCGGCGGGAAAGCTTGAGCTTCGGCGCGATGGACTCGGCCAGCGCATAGAGCCGCGCTTCCGCCTCGGCCTGTTTGCGCGTCTGGGGGACGGGCGCGAACTCGTCGCTCGACACCATCTGGGTGGGCAGCGGCGTGGGCGCAAGCGTCTCGGCGCCGATCAGGCCCTGCTTATCCTCGTCCGACAGGAATTTCATTGCGGCGCTCCGTTTTGCGGAGAGCCTAGCACGCGCGCACGCGGAGGGGACGCGTTTCCGACGCGCGTCAGCGCACGCGCGATTCGAAATCGATGGCGAAGCCGTCGTCGGTGAAGCGGGCGACGCGCCCGTCCACGTTCGAGACCCGCACCCAGGCGCCGATGCGCGGGGGGATTTGCTTGGTGCGGATGGTCATGCCGACGAGCGAAAAATCCACCACCTCGCCGATGATGAGGCCGCCCCCGTCGACATGGATCTCGATCTCGGCGCGGCCTTTGGGCTCGCGGATCTTGCGCCCGGCCTCCTCGGCGTGGGCGCCGGCGATCATGAGCGTCAGCTGGTCGGCGAGCTTCTCGCGCTTATAGGCGCTCATGTCGAAGATGATGGCGTATTCCTTCTCGCCCGAGATGCGGGCGACGCGCCCGGAGACGCGGCCGATCTTGTCCAGATAGATGACGACGCGCTCATCGGGATTGATCTTTTCGGCGGCGGTGATGCGCACGTCGCCGGGGGAGATGTCCTCGGTGCGGCAGTCGATCTCCGCGCCCCTGGGGCCGATCATGCGGCCGGAGAGAGTGATCGGCAGGCGGCGGAAGCGGCGCCGCTCGGCGCGCGGGGCGATGCGCGCGGCTTGAAGACGCTGGGCGGCGTCCGAAAGGCGCAAGGCGGACATGGGCCGAACTTGGCCCTGTTTTGGTGAACAAAGGCTTGCACGCCACGGCCGGCGCCGCGGGGGAACGGGTTGCCAGACGCGGCCTGAGCGCCCAAAACTTGACGCCAAGGTCATAAATTTAGGGAGAGCCCGGTGGCGGTCGAAGAAGGCGCGCGGTTCGATTTCGTAATCGTCGGGGCGGGCAGCGCGGGCTGCGTGCTCGCCAACAGGCTCTCGGCCGAGCCGGGCGCGTCGGTGGCGCTGCTGGAGGCGGGCGGGCCCGACAAGAGCATGCTGATCCACATGCCGGCGGGGGTGGGCAATCTGATCCGCGCGAAGGGGCCGCACAATTGGGGCTTCTGGACCGCGCCGCAGCGGCACATGGACGGGCGCCGGCTGTGGCAGCCGCGCGGGCGCGGCTGGGGCGGCTCCTCCTCGATCAACGGCATGGTCTATATCCGCGGCCACGCGCGCGATTACGATCAATGGCGCCAGATGGGGCTGACCGGCTGGGGCTATCGGGACGTGCTGCCCTATTTCAAGCGCGCCGAGCATTTCGAGCCGGGCGGCGATTCCTGGCATGGGGAGAACGGGCCGCTCCATGTCTCGCGCGCGCCGGGCGGCCATCCGCTCTACAAGGCGTTCATCCAGGCCGGCGTCGAGGCCGGCTATCGGCGCACCAGCGACTTCAACGGCTTCGCCCAGGAGGGCATGGGGCCCTACCATCTCACGATCAAGGACGGCGCCCGCTGGAGCGCGGCCAAGGGCTATCTCACGCCGATCGCGGGCGTGCGCGCCAATCTCGAAGTGATCTCCAACGCGATCGCGACGCGAGTGATCATCGAGAATGGGCGCGCGATCGGTGTGGAATATGCGGCGGGGCGCGGCAAGCCGAAAAAGCGCATCTTCGCCAAGCGCGAAGTGATCGTCGCGACGGGCGCGTTCCAGGCGCCGCAGCTCTTGATGCTCTCCGGGATCGGGCCGGGCGAGGAATTGCGCAAGCACGGGATCGGCGTGCTGCATGACGCGCCGGACGTGGGGCGCAATCTGCAGGATCACCTCGACGCCTCGCTGATCTGGGAATGCACCAAGCCGATCACGGTCTATTCCATGACGAAAGGCGCAAAGCGCCTCCTGGTCGGCGTCGAATATATGCGCACGAGGCAGGGGCCGGGCAGCTCCAACCATCTGCACTCGGGCGCGTTCCTGAAGACGCGCCGCGAGTTCGACCGGCCCGACATCCAGCTGCATTTCGTCAACGCCATCATGATCGACCATGCGAAGGTCAAGCCCGACCGCGACGGCTTCACCGTGCACGTGTGCCAGCTCCGGCCCGAAAGCCGGGGCAGCGTGACGCTGGACTCGAGCGATCCCTTCGCCGATCCCGTCCTCGACATGAATTTCCTCGCGACCGAAACCGATCGGCGCACGATGCGCGAGGGCGTCAGGATCACGCGCGACATCGTGGGGCGCAGCGCGCTTGCCGCCTATCGCGGCGCGGAGCTGCGGCCGGGCCCTGCGGTGCAGACTGATTCAGAGATCGACGCATGGCTCAGGCAGACCGGCGAGACGATCTATCATCCTGTCGGCACATGCCGGATGGGCGCCGATGCGCAAAGCGTCGTCGATCCCGAACTCAAAGTGCGCGGCGTGATCGGGCTCAGAGTGGTCGACGCTTCGGTGATGCCCACGCTGGTGGGCGGCAACACCAACGCGCCCACGATCATGATCGCGGAGAAGGCCGCCGACATGATCCTCGGCAAGCCGCCGCTCGCTGCGATCGATGCGCCGATCGCGGAGGACGAGATGCGGGCTGCGGTTTAGCGGGCGCGCTGATGTCTGCCGGCGCCGCGAAATCTCAGCTATTGGAGACGATGAGGCGCACGGGGCTTTTCGGCTTGGCGTA
The DNA here is from genome assembly GCA_013389015.1 of Hydrogenophilaceae bacterium. Taxonomy (GTDB): domain Bacteria; phylum Pseudomonadota; class Alphaproteobacteria; order Caulobacterales; family Aquidulcibacteraceae; genus CADEEL01. Next base: position 4,781 of record JACAEE010000091.1, read on the forward strand.
AGGCGGGTGCAGCGAGCCCAGGCGCAGGCGCTGCACGCGGCGCCCGTCGAGGAAGGCTTCCCCGCCCAGCGGCTGGAACATGCCGAGATAGCGCTCGCCGATATGCTCGTCGATCTTGAGCGGCGTGAACAGGATTTCCGCGCCGAGTTCGCCGCCGCCTTCGGTCTCGGCATGGACGCGCGCAATGCCCGGCCCCTTTGCGGCCGCGCAGGAGTCGATCAGCGCGAGGACCAGTTTCCAGTCCGGTTCGAGAAACAGCGTGGCGAAGTCGCGCTCGCGCAGATCCTGGCCGAACAGCGTGATGAGTTCTTGTCCGAAGCTGCGCAGCGGCCAGCGGCCGTCTTTCATGCGCTGGATCACGAACAGGCGCTCCAGCACCTGGTCGGCGCCGCCCTTCTTCGGCGTCTCGCGGCCGCCCGCGAGCGCGCGTCCGTAAACCAGAAGCGCGCGCGTATCTGGATGGAAAGTCTCTTCCCCGGTCATTCGTCCGTATGCCCCGTATGCGGGGCGGGGCGACGCACGGATCAGGCCAGGGTGGCGGCGTCTCAGGCGCGCACGCGGCTCGCGCGGAGCGGGAGAAACAGGCCGGCGCCGGCGGGCCCTCGCGCGCCCAACGCGAATTGCGACAGCGACGCCCAAGGCCTGTCCCGCGCTGGGACGCGCGCGCGCGGCGCCAATCTTGCTGATTGTTCATGCGCTAGCTGGTTCTTAGCAAGACCTCCTGTCGCCTCCGCGCCCGTCCCTGCCGCGCGGAGGCGTTTTTTCACGCGCCCAGCGGCGCGGGGCGCTCTGTCGCAGCCGCTGCCGGGACCGGACCGTCGGCGCGCTGGACAGGCAAGGCGCGCCTCCCTAAGTCCAGCCCATGACAGCGCTCGACGTCCGTTCCGCCCGCAAAGACCAGCTGATCGCCGGGGAGACCGGGGATTGGGAAGTGATCGTAGGGCTCGAAGTCCATGCGCAGGTGCGCTCGAAGGCGAAGCTCTTCTCCGGCGCGAGCGCGGAGTATGGCGGCGCGCCCAACACGCATGTGAGCCTCGTCGACGCCGCGATGCCCGGCATGCTGCCGGTGATTAACAAGTTTTGCGTCGAGCAGGCGATCCGCACGGGGCTCGGCCTCAAGGCCAAGATCAACGAACGCTCGCGCTTCGACCGGAAGAATTATTTCTATCCCGATCTGCCGCAGGGCTATCAAATCTCGCAATTCCAGCACCCGATCGTCGGCGAAGGCGAAGTCGAGATCGAAGCCGACGGCGCGCCGGTGACGATCCGGATCGAGCGGCTGCACCTGGAGCAGGACGCGGGCAAGTCGATCCACGATCTTTCGCCCACCGAGACCTTCGTCGATCTCAACCGCGCGGGCGTCGCGCTGATGGAGATCGTCTCGCGGCCGGACATGCGCTCGGCGAAGGAGGCGGCCGCCTATTTCAACAAGCTGCGTTCCATCGTGCGCGCGCTCGGAACCTGCGACGGCAACATGGAGGAAGGCTCCATGCGCGCGGATGTGAACGTCTCGGTGCGCCGGCCGGGCGAGCCGTTCGGCACGCGCTGCGAGATCAAGAACGTGAACTCGGTGCGGTTCATGGCGCTGGCGATCGAGTACGAAGCGCGCCGGCAGATCGAGATTCTCGAGGAGGGCGGGACGATCGAACAGGAGACGCGGCTGTTCGATCCCGACAACGGCGAGACGCGGACGATGCGCTCGAAAGAAGACGCGCACGATTATCGCTACTTCCCCGATCCCGACCTTTTGCCCCTGGTGCTGGACAAGAAATGGATCGAAGAGATCCGCGCCTCGCTGCCGGAGCTGCCGGATGCGAAGAAGAAGCGCTTCGAGCAGGCGTACGGGCTTTCCGCCTATGACGCCGGCGTGCTCGCGGGCGATTCCGACGCGGCGGCGTATTTCGAGGCCGTCGCCAAAGGGCGCGACGCCAAGCTCGCGGCCAATTGGGTGAGCCAGGAATTGTTCGGCGCGCTGAACAAGGCGGGGCTCGCGCTTGCGCAATCGCCCGTCAGCGCCGAGCAGCTCGGCGCGCTCATCGATCTCATCGCCGACGGCACGATCAACGGCAAGATCGCCAAGGACGTGTTCGCCCGGATGATGGAGACGGGCGATGATCCCGGCGCGATCGTCGAACGCGAGGGCCTGCGCCAAGTCACCGATACGGGCGCGATCGAGAAGGCGATCGAGGATCTGATCGCGGCGAACCCGGACAAAGTCGCCGAGGTGAAAGAGAAGCCGAAAGCGTTCGGCTGGTGGGTCGGCCAGGTGATGAAGGCGACGGGCGGCAAGGCGAACCCGGCGGCGGTGAACGAGATTCTGAAGGCCAAGCTCGGCGTGGCGTGATGATCGATCGCGCGCATGTGCATGATGCGCTCAGATTCTGGGAGGTGGGGCGGCTGCCCTACAATCTGGCGCTGGCGCTGACGGCGCTCGCCGCGCTCAACGCGCAGGGGCTGTTGAATCCCGAGGGGCTGGGGCCGCTGGCGCCGTTCTTTCCGGTCGCGCTGGTTTTGGCGGGCGCGGCGAACCTGCTCTATTGCGCGGCCTATCCGATCGATCTCGTGCTGCAGGCGAGCGATTTGCGGCCGCAGCGGCGCGGCTGGCGGCTCGCGCTCTGGGGCGCAGGCACGCTGTTCGCGATGGCGCTGACCTGGGTGGTGACGGCGGGCGCAGGCGGCGTCGGGCGGACGCTCCCGGCGTTCTGAGAAGGGGCGGCGCCGGGAAGCACAGCCAGACTCTACTGCGAACAGATTCTCATGACAGCGTTACGGAGCGCTCCCGGCGCCTCGAAACCGAGCATGGGCGAAGATGGTTTCCGAGAAGTAACCGCGCAAACGAAAGCCGCTCCGGAGCGCGCGGCGCCGGAGCGGCGTTGAAGTCAGATCGCGGTGCGGATTAGTAGCCGCCGCCCAGGATGAGTCCCAGGATCACGCCCGTCGCGATGCCGACGAGCAGGTAGTCGCCGCGATCATCGCGCACCCAATGATAGCCGCGCGGCGGATCGTAGAGCCGGTAGCGATGATAGTCGCGCACGACGACATAGCGGTCGCGGTAATAGTGCGGGACGCGGTCGCCGCGGCGCCAGGCGCGATAGCCGGGGCGGTAGGAATGGTGGCGATAATAATGGGCCGGCGGGGGGCCCCAGAAATAGCGGCCATTGTACCAATAGCCGTTGTGCCGGCGGCGGTCCCAGCGGTCTCCGCGCCGGTCCCAGCGGTCTTCGCGCCGGTCCCAGCGGTCTTCGCGGCGATCCCAGCGATCTTCGTAGTGATCGCGGCGGCCGCCATGATAGCGCGCGTCGCGCCGGTCTTCGCGGCGGTCCCAGTGGTCTTCGCGATGATCGCGGCGATCCTCATGCCGGTCCCAGCGGTCTTCGCGCCAGTCGTGATCATGGGCGGCGGCCTCCGAACTCAGGGCGACCGGCGCCGCGAATGACAGCACGGCCATCAAAGGCAACGCATAACTCTTCATAGCGCAGCAGCTCCATTCCTCCTCGGCGGGCTCGCCGTCCAGCCGAAGGAGTCTCGTTCCCTCTTGGTCCCATGCTGCAGGCGCCGGGCTGAACCGCGCCTGAATGAATCGCTCAGCTTGCAGGCCCCCCAAGGGGCGGCGCCCGCCGGAGGGAGGAAGGCGGGCGCCGCGGTCATGGCGGGCCGGCGCGATCCTGGGCGGCGGCGGGGCCGGCCTTCTTCATCATTGTCTTTCGCGCCGCTGGACGGGCCGGCCATCCCGGCGTCCGCCTCACCTTGCCATCGCCTCTCCATCCGCCTGGCGGCGCGCGCGGCGGGCAGGGCCGTATACACTGTATACTGAATATCCGAGTACGGCTGATCCGGCGTTTACGTTATCTCAAATAAAGCACGGCATCTGTCTCAGCCTTCGCGGGATTTTTCGCCCGCGGTGGGGGGAGGCTGAGACGCGGAAAACGCGCGACGCCTCCAGGTGGATCAAGGGAGCGGCCGTCATGGCGTTCACGGATGTGGAAATCAAGGAAGCGCACGCCGCGGCTTCCTCCAGCGCCCAACACAGCGATCTCTACAAGCTTGGGCTCATCTATTCGACGGGCAACGGCGCCGACGTCGATCTCGTCGAGGCGCACAAATGGTTCAATCTGGCCGCGTTGCGCGGCTCGGAAGCAGCCAAGGACTGCCGGCGCGAGCTCGCCGAGCAGATGAGCGCGGCCCAGATCGCGGAAGCGCAGCGCGCCGCACGCGAGTGGCTGAAGCGCAGGCATTAGGCTTGTTTGGCGCGCCGCCTGAGCCTCCTCATTCCGGGCGAAGCGCAGCGAAGACCCGGAACCCAGGAATTGCAGCGCTGGTTTCCGGCTCTGCGCATTGCTCCGCAATGCTCTGGCCGGAATGAGGGAGCGTTCTGATCTTGGCGCGCCGATTGGCGTGACCGGCGCGGGGCGTTGCGTTTGTTTGGGGCGCCGCCTGGGTTTCCTCATTCCGGGCGAAGCGCAGCGGAGACCCGGAACCCAGGAATTGCAGCGCTGGTTTCCGGCTCTGCGCATTGCTCCGCAATGCTCTGGCCGGAATGAGGGAGCGTTCTGATCTTGGCGTCGCGTGTGCGGAGAAGGCGCTCATCCTCAGCGCTGGGCGGCGAGGATGCGGTCGGCCACGTCTGCGAGCGGCAGGATGTCGAGCTTGAGCGCGCGCGCTTTGCGCAGCAGCGTTCCGAGCGCGCCGGTGGGGGCGCCGTAAGCGGAGGGCTCGTTGGCCACGTCGCGCAGCGCGATGATCATCCAGGCGCGGTTGCGGTCGGCGCGGTCGAGCGCGGCGAGCAGGGGATCAAGCGCCGCCCAGCCGAAGAACGGAAACGCCTTCAATTGTGCCATATCCACCCGGTCTTGATTGAGTCCGGGGCTCTGGCCGCGGGCGGCGACGAAATCGGCCGGCAGCGCGTGCTTCAGGCTGCGGCTCACGCGCCCCTTGGGATAGGCGAACGTGCGTGGCGTGCGCTTCAGGCCAAGGAGCGCCAATTCGATCGTGTTGCGCGCGCATTGCGAGAGCGCCTCCTCCGGCTCGAGCACGGACAGATCGCCCGCTTCATAGGCGGCGCAGCCGATCTCGTGGCCGGCGCCCGCGAGGCGGCGGACGTCTTCGTCCGTATACAGAGGGCCGAGGCCAGGCTCGACCGCGCCCATGCGCCCCGCGCTCACGAAGAACGTGCCGCGCGCCTCGACGCGCTCGAGCGCGGCGGCGCCGGTGATGGCGGCGGCCTGCGTGAAATCGTCAAAGCAGAGCGTCAGCGCGCCGCGCGGCAGGCGCAGCGTCGCGGGGCGGGCGTGATCGGCTTCGACGAAGCGGTCGGCGATCGCCGCGCGCCAGCTGAGGCGGGGGCGATCGAAGGCGAGGGCGGTCATCGGCGTCCTGTGCGTTCAGCGATGGGTCAGCCGGTCGCCAAGCAGGACCGGCGCCGTGCAGATGAGGATCCAGATGTCGAGCCAGATCGAGGCGTGGGCGACATAGTCGAGATCGAGCTCGACGCGGCGGCGCACGGCCTCGGGCGTGTCGCACGGTCCGCGTGAGCCGTTGATCTGGGCCCAGCCGGTGATGCCTGGGCGCACGCGGTGGCGGTGGGCGTAATCGGCGGCGATGCGTGTGAGTTCGGTATCGGCCGCGCGCATCGTCACCGCGTGCGGGCGCGGGCCGACGAGCGACATGTCGCCCATGAGCACGTTGAAGAGCTGCGGCAGCTCATCGAGGCTCGTCTTGCGCAGGAACGCGCCGATCGGGGTGACGCGCGGATCGTTCTTCTGCACCTGGCGCAGTTCGCGTTCCGGCGGGGCATGGCGCATCGAGCGGAACTTGAGCACGTGGATGATGCGGTTGTTGAGCCCGTGGCGCGGCTGGCGGAAGAGAATGGGGCCGCGGCTCGTGAGCTTCACCGCGATTGCGATCGCGATCAGGACGGGCGAGAGCGCGACGATGAGCGCGGCCGACACGACGAGATCGAAGCAGCGCTTCACAAACGCGGCGCCGGGGCGGGAGAAGCCGCCGGAGACGCAAATGAGCGCGGCGTTCTCGTCGAGCCGGCGGTCGGCGATCGGGCCCGGCATGTCGCGCTCGACGATGAGGTCGACGCGATTGGGCAGCACCCGGAGCTTGTTGATAAGCGCATTGGCGCGGTTCTCCGCGCCGGGGCCAAGCGACACCACGATGCGGTCGATCTCGGGCAGCGCGGGCCAGCCGATGAGGTCGTCGACGCCGCCGATGACCGGGACGCCCTCGATGCGCTCAGGCGTGCGGGTGGCGCGGTCGTCGACGATGGCGGCGATGTGGAGCCGTCCGGTGCGGCGGGCGCGCTGGATGAAACGGCGCGCGGCCTCGGTGGCGCCGACGATGACGGCGGTCTCGGCGAAGGCGCCTGCCTTGGCGCTGCGGTCGACATAGAAGGAGGCGGCGAGGTGGAGCGCGGCGAGCGCGCAGGCTGTCGCCGGCAGGGTGAGCGAGAGCGCGGCGGCGCTTGCGGCGTCCGGCGCGACGAACGCGGCGACGACCAAGGCGACAAGGGCGCCGAGCGCCAGGCCGCCGATGGCGTTCTCAGCGCGCCAGCCGCGCGCATGGGCGCTGTAAGCGGAGACCGACCAGAGGCCGAGCTTGAGCGTCAGGAGCGGCGCGGCCAGCCGAACCGCGCTTTCGACCGTCATGGCGCCGAGGGTCGTGTCGGCGCCCCAGCGGGCGACGAATCCGAGCGCGACGGCCAGCACGGCCCAATCGATGAACGCGATGAGCCGCGCCGCGTCGCGCGGCGCCATCGCCCGCGGCCGGCGCGGCGGCAAGTCGGGCAGCGCCTTGCCTTCCGTCCTGGCCGGCGCAGGCGCGCCGCCCTGGAGCGGGCGCCAGCGAAAGGCGGCGCGCGGATCCCCCGGGCGTCCCGATTTGGCGCGATCCGCGACCCTCAGCGTCGTGAACATAGGCTTCTGCCCCACTCAGGCGAATTGTCCTGCACGCCTTCGCGCAAAGGCCGTGCCGAGGGGGCGGCGCCGAAGGCTGGGCATGCGCCTGGGCGGACCGGAGGGGGGCGCCCCAGAGGCCGCTTGATCGGGGACGCGCGGGCGCGTAATCGAGGCCCCCTGCCGGGCGTTCGGAGCGCTTTCGCCTTCGCCCGCGGACCGGAGACGTGGCCGAGCGGCTGAAGGCGGCGCCTTGCTAAGGCGTTATACCTTAACCGGGTATCGAGGGTTCGAATCCCTCCGTCTCCGCCAGGATTCGAATGTATGTTGCTGTTTCACTTCAGTCTATTTGCAGGCATACGATCCGCGCCCCAACTTGTGCCCCAACGGGTATCGGAAATGCCGCGTTGATCTTCGCGCACAGCCTGCCGGGGCGGCCTCGGCGAGGAATACCTCCGAAGAGCTCTCACGAACCGCGGAGAGGGGGCGGTCGACGCACGGAGCAAAGGTGCAGACGCCGGACTTGGGATCGGCGCAGGACGCGTGGCTTACGTTATCACTGGCGACGCTAGAAGGAGCGCCGCCGCCGGAACCGTCGCGTTTGCCGCCTCATTTGGTCTGCCGACCGGCGAGCAATTTAGAGACATTGCATCGTATGCTGATCAACAGATCGGAGCCATACAAGAGCAACAACGACAAGAAGGTTGCTAGAACTGAGGGATCACATGAGCGATCGACTCTGCTTTCTCCGGCTCACGTCGTCGCATTGGTGCCGATCATCATTTGTGTCTGGCTGGCATTGTCGTGGTTCGCTGATGCAAGTGGTGCGTCCGCAGAGATGCTTGACATGTTCTGTGGGACCAAGCGAGGACGTCCGCTACTGGACTGCCAAGCGAGTTATGAGGCGAGGAAAGAGCTAGTCTTAACAGGAGCGGCTACGACTCTCGTTCTCTTTGCGACCATGGCTCTCGCTCAGTCACGCAACGGCCGCGCAGGCGAAGGCCGCGACTAATTGGCGTTCGTTATGGGAACGAGGTTCTATCAGACCGACGGCGGCGGCGTGACCACGCGCTTTTCGTATGACGGCCTCGACCTGATCGGCGAGTACAATGGGTCCGGTGCGCTGCAGCGGCGGTTCGTTCCTGGGCTTGGGCTTGACGATACGATCGTGTGGTACGAAGGCGGCGGCGCGAGCGATCGCCGCTGGCTGTTGCCGGACGAGCGCGGCTCGGTGATCGCGATCACCAACGCCTCCGGCGCGGCGACCACGATCAACACTTACGACGAATACGGCATACCCGGCTCAGGCAATCAGGGCCG
>JACAEE010000145.1 GCA_013389015.1 Hydrogenophilaceae bacterium
CCAGCGGACGTTTCAGTCGCCGCCGGTTGCTCCGCGTCCGTCGCGGGCGTCGGCGCAGGCGATGACGCCGCTTCGGGAGGCTTTGGGCCATCGTCCTTGTTTGGCGGATCTGGTTCGTCTGCCACCCGAACTCCTAGCGGCGGTGTCGATCGCGGCGCGGTTGCGATGAACGTCCGTTAACGCTGCGCGCGGTTCGCCCCCGGCGAACGCGCGCGCATTATCATGTGTTGCTGACGGTTAAAATGGCGCGCCTGAGCCCGTCTGACAAACCCGTGAGCGCCGAATCGGCGGGCGGACTCCTTGCCCCGAAGCGCCGCTACAGCCATATTTCGGGCTCATCGCGCCCTGTCCCTTCCGGGCGGATTGGAGGAGCTTCTATGAGCGATCACTACGGTTCCGCACGGTCGGTTCCGACCGGCCGCGCCGATATGGCGGTGGACGCCGGTCTTCGCAGCTTCATGCTTGGCGTCTATGGGAAAATGGGGCTGGGCCTCGCCTGGTCCGCCCTCGTGGCGTACGCCGTCGGCGCCTATGCGCCGATCACCGCCGTCGTGCTGACTTCGCCGGTGATCCACATCGTCCAATGGGGCCCGCTGGCTCTGCTGTTGGGCTCCATGTTCTTCATGCGCAACCCCTCGCCGACGGGCTCGGGCATCCTGTACTGGGCCGTCGTGACTCTGATCGGCGCGGGCCTCGGGGTCTGGGTCTACCTCGCCATGACCGGCGTGACCGGCCGCACCGTGGCCGGAACCTCGCTGAACGTCACCTTCGCCGCCATGGCCAAGGCCTTCCTGATCACCGCGATCGCCTTCGGCGGTCTGGCGCTCTGGGGCTACACCACCAAGAAGGACATGTCGGGGCTCGGCAGCTTCCTGTTCTTCGCCATCTTCGGCCTGGTCGCCATCGGCATCCTGAACATGTTCGTCCGCTCGCCGATGCTGGAGATCGGCATGCAGCTGGCGGGCCTGGTTCTGTTCGGCCTCCTGATCGCGTTCCAGACGCAGTCGCTGAAGTATTCGTACTATCAGTTCCAGGGCGACACCCGGTCGCTTGCCGTGATGACCAATTACGGCGCGCTGAATCTCTACATCGCCTTCATCCAGATCTTCCAGATTCTGCTGTCTCTGTTCAGCCGGGAATAGGAAGAGCAGCACTCCGAACTGCGGACGCCCCGGCCATCGGCCGGGGCGTTTCGATTCGAGCGCCTATTCCGCCGCCACGAGCCTGAGCCTCGCCTTCTCCAGGCCCCGCAGCACGCCGATAAGGTCATGCCCGCGCTTGAGAATCTGGCCCGCAGCGCCGCGCAGGCAATACGCGCCCTGCCGCCGCGCGAGGGCCGGCTTGTACTCGATCTGGAACAGCGGCGATTCGGAGGTTCGCCTGAATACGCTGAAAACCGCCCTATCCCGAAGAAAATCAATTGCATAATCCCGCCACTCGCCGGCGGCGACCATTTTCCCGTAGACTCGGAGCAGGGCGTCGAGCTCCGGTCTACGGAAAGAAATAACAGGTTCTGCACCCTCTCCCGTTTGGGTTGCGTTCATAAAAACCTCTTCTTTCTCAAGTGGTTGTTATGGCGATTTCGCCTTATTCGATGAAGACTTGGTCATAGTGGCGCGGATACCACATTTAGGGCTTGCGCTCGCCGCGAACGGGGGAGAGTTTGATGCGGTCCGGTCGGGCGGAGAACGGCGACGGCGCTCAGTATCCATCAGCCCCCCCAGCCCCCTGGGTGCAGTGCCACTTTCGTCCGGCCGGACACTGATTTCTCCAAAGCCCCGCGCGCCTCGCGCGGGGCTTTGCGCATGCGGCGCATCCTGTGAATTGGGCTGGCGGAAAGCGGGGCCAAGCGCATGATCAAACCATCCACCGCTTCCGTCCTTTGATCAACAACGCCCCTCGATGAGGCCGCCCGCGCAGCGGCAAATCGACGAACGCTGAGCGCCGGCGCTTTTGTTTTCGGCCGCATCAGCCTAGACAGGCGCCGCCGCGAACTCGGCGCGCTTCGCCGCGTCGGGGCTCGCGCCGCTTCCCTGACCGATTTCGGACCCGCGTATGTTGTTGCAGGTTGAAGGCTTGCGGAAACGCTTTGGCCGCCGGACCGCCGTTGACGGCGTTTCGTTCAATGTCGCCGTCGGCGAAATCGTCGGCTTCCTGGGCCCCAACGGCGCCGGCAAGACCACCACGATGCGCATGATCGCCGGCTATCTCGAGCCGGACGACGGCCGCGTCCGCGTCGATGAGATCGACGTCGCCGAAGATCGCGCCCGCGCTCAGGCGCACATCGGCTATCTCCCCGAAGGCGCCCCGCTTTATGGCGAGATGACGCCTTGGACCTTCCTGCGTTTTGTCGCTGAAGCGCGCGGAATGGAGAAGAAGGAGGTCAAGGCTGCGGTCTTGAAGGCCGCCAATGACGCGCGCATCGGCGACTACATCGACCAGCCGATTGAGACGCTGTCCAAGGGCTACCGCCGCCGCGTCGGTCTCGCCGCGGCCCTCATCCACGATCCGCTGCTGCTCATTCTCGACGAGCCGACCGACGGGCTCGATCCCAATCAGCGCCAATCGGTCCGCGAACTGATCAAGCGCCTGGGCGCGGACCGCGCGCTCATTCTCTCCACCCACTCGCTGGAGGAAGTCGAGGCCGTCTGCACCCGCGCCATCATCATCCATGACGGCGCCATCGTCGCCGACGGGCCGCCGGCCGACTTGGCGAAGGGCCACGCCGACGGCCTCTTCGGCGCATTCCGCAAACTCACCGGCGCGGCGGAGGCGGCCTGATGAAGAGCCTCCTCGCCGTCTATCGCCGCGAGCTGCTGAGCTATGCGACCACGCCGATCGCCTATGTCTTCGTCGCGGTGTTCCTGTTCGCCATCGGCCTCTTCACCTTCCAGGTCGGCGGCTTCTTCGATGCGCGCCGCGCCGATCTCACCGGCTTCTTCGCCTTCCATCCGTGGATCTTCATGGTGTTTCTGCCGGCGATCGCGATGCGGCTATGGTCGGAAGACGCCCGCTCCGGCGCGATCGAACTTCTGCTCACGCTGCCTGCGCCGACCTGGGCGCTCGTCGCCGGCAAGTTCCTCGCCGCCTGGACCATCGCGGCGATCGCGCTCGTGCTGACTTTTCCGCTCTGGGTGACGGTGAACATCCTCGGCGATCCTGACAACGCCGCGATCTTCACCGCCTATATCGCGAGCTTTCTGATGGCCGGCGCTTTCATCGCCATCGGCTCGGCCATGTCGGCGCTGACCCAGAGCCAGGTTGTGGCGTTCGTGCTCGCTGTGCTGGCGTCCTTCCTGCTGACCGCGCTCGGCTTGCCGATCGTGCTCGACGCGGCGACCGGCTTTGTCGGCGGCGGCGTCGCCGAAGCGCTGACGCGCTTTTCCATCCTGCATCATTTCGACGCCGCCCAGCGCGGCGTCGTCGAGGTGCGTTCCTTGATCTATTTCCTCTCGCTCGCCGCGCTCTGCCTGGGCTTCACCTGGCTCGCGGTCGACGCCCGCCGCGGAGCCTGAGCCATGAGCGCCCGCCGCTACGCCCTCATCGTCGCCGCCTGCCTGCTGGCGTTGTTCGTCGGCCTCAACCTCGTGGCCAATCTCTGGTTCAAAGGCGCGCGCCTCGATCTTACCGAGAACCAGCTCTACTCGCTTTCGCGCGGCTCCCGCGAAATGCTGCGCACGCTTGAGGAGCCGGTTGAGCTCAAGCTCTTCTACTCCCGCGCCGCCGCCGCCCGCGATCCCGCCATTCAGGCCTATGGCGCGCGCGTGCGCGAATTGCTGCAATCCTACGCCGCGCAATCGAACGGGATGCTGCGCTTCGTTGAAGTCGATCCCCGCCCGTTCACCGAGGCGGAGGACGAAGCCGCCGAGGCCGGCATCGAACCGTTGCCGATCCAGACCGGCGGCGATCCGATCTATTTCGGCCTCGTCGGCTCCAACGCCGTCGATGAGCGCCGCCCGATCCCGTACTTCACGCCCGAGCGCGAAGCGTTCATCGAATACGAGATCACGCGCCTCATCTACGAGCTGCAGGATCCGGACCTTCCGAAAGTCGCGCTGATCACCGCGCTGCCGATCGAGCCTGCGCTCGCGCAATCGCCGTTCGCCGCGCAAATGGGCCAATCGCAATTCGCGATGGACCTCGGCCGCTTGATGGACGTCACGAAGCTCGATGCGACCTTCAGCGAAATCCCCGCGGACGCCGACGTGTTGGCGATTTTGCATCCTTTCCCGCTGACCGCCGCGCAGCTCTACGCCATCGACCAGTTCATCCTGGCCAAGGGCCGCGCGGTGATCGCGCTCGATCCCGCCTCGCTGATCTCGCTGCAGAGCAATTTCAATCCCGAGACCGGCCCTTCGGTGACGCCGCCGTCCTCGGCCGAGACGCTCGCCCCGTTGCTGCGCGCCTGGGGCGTGACGATGGCGGATGAAGTCGTCCTTGATCTCGGCGGCGCCCTGCCCGTGCAGGTGCAAGGCCCCGGCGGCCAGGTGCAGCAGCGCCCGCAGCCGATCTTCTTCCGCATCGGCCCGGAGGATCTCGACGATGACGATCTGACCACCGCCTGGCTGCAGCGCGGCCTGGTGCTGGCCGCCTCCGGCGCGTTCACCACGCAGGCGCGCGACGGAATCGAAGTGACGCGCCTTGCGCGCACCACCGGCGACACCATGCGCATCCCCGCCGCGCAGGCGCTCGCGCGCCCCTCGCCCGACGAGCTCCTGCAAGGTTTCGAAAGCCAGTTCCGCCGCGAGGCGATCGCGCTGCGCCTTTCCGGAACGCTGCCGAGCGCGTTCCCACAAGGCCCGCCCGCCGCGGCGCCGGCGGAACCAGCCGAATCCGCAAGCGCACAGACCCCTGAAGCGCCCGCAGCGCCGGCGTCGAACAGGCGTCGGCTGACGCGCTCCGCCGAGCCCGCCGAACTCATTCTGATCGCCGATGCCGATCTGCTGGCGGATGATTTCTATGTCGCGCCCCAAGGCGGCGGCGCCACCTTCGCCGACAACGGCGCTTTCGTCCTGAACGCCATCGACATGCTGAGCGGATCTTCCGCGCTTGTGAGCCTCCGCTCGCGCGCGCCGAGCATTCGCCCGATGACGCTGATCCAGCGGCTCGAATCGCGCGCCGAACAGCGCATTCAGGCGCGCCAGGCTGAATTACAGCGCGAGCTGCAACGCACCGAAGCGCAACTCGCGGAGATGCAGTCGCGCGGGGAAGGCTCCGGCTATTTCCGCGGCGATCTCGGCGCCGAACTGACCCGCGAGGAGGCCGCCGAGATCGAACGCTTCCGCCGCCGCCTTGTTGAGGTCCGCCAGGAATTGCGCGCCATCGGCCGCAATCTCCGCGGCGACGTCGATGCGCTCAAGGGCTGGGTGACGTTCATCAATGTCTGGCTTGCGCCGCTCCTTGTCGCCGGCGCCGGAATCTACATCTTCTGGCGCCGGCAAAGGCGCGCGCTGAAGAGCCAGCTGCCTCGCGGAGCCCGCTCATGACCACCGCGCTCGCCGAACGCCGCAAGAAAAGCGCGCTGCGCTGGGCTGTCGCCGCCTTGGCGACGCTCGCAGTCGCAGCGATCGTGGTGACGATCAGCGCGCGCTCCGCCGATCCGACGCGCGTGATCGGCCCAGTCGTCCCCGGTCTCGCCCAATCGCTTGCCGACGCTCAGAAGATCACCATCATCTCGAGCGACGCGCGCTACCGCATCGCCAACACCGCGCGCGGCTGGGCGCTGACTGATCGCGGCGACTTTCCCGTGCGCGCCCAGCGCTTGGCCCAGCTGACGCAAGGCCTCTCCGATCTCGCCTTCGTGCGCCGCATGACCGCCGATCCCGATCGCCACGAACAGCTTGGCGTCGCCGATCCCACGCAGGGCGGCAATGGGGTTCTGGTGCAGATCGAGAACTCCAACGGCGCCTTCCTCGTTGATCTCATTATCGGGACGCAGCGCAACGGCCTCTTCGTGCGCCGCCCGAATGAGAATCAGGTCTGGGCCGTGCGCGGCGAGCTGCCGCCGCTGCGCGATCCTTCCACCTGGCTCGATCTCCAGCCGCTGTCGATTTCGCCGGACTCGATCGTGCGCGCGGAAGTCGCGCCGCAGACCGGCGCCCCCTACATCCTGCAGCGCAACGCCGAGACCGGCGCGTTCGCCTTCGCTGGCGCGCAGGCGAGCCGCGAGCCGCTCTCCGCCTCCGCCCTGCGCTCCGTCGCCGAGCGCCTGGCGCAGGTGCAGCCGGTCGACGTGCTGCCGGCCTCGGGGGCGCAGGGCCCCGTCGCCGCGCGCTTGCGGGTGATCCTGGCCAATGGCGTCGCCATCGACGCGCAAATCGTGACCTTCGAGAACCGCCCCTGGCTCAAGCTGAGCGCAGCCGCCCCATCCGGCGCGAACGCCGAGGCGCAGGCCGCCGCCGCCGAGGTCAACGAACGCGCGCGCGTGTGGGCCTATGCGCTTTCCTCCACCGACATGGAGCGCCTCGCCCCGCCGCTCGACTCCTTGGTCGCGACCGCGCCTTGATCAAGGCTGCGCGCTGTGAGAGAAAGCGCGCCTCATGCCGCAAGAGATTGCCTGACGATCCGGGCCGCGTTCCGCTTGTTTGAACGCTGAGCCCGCCGAACGCCGCACACGCGGCGCGTTTCCGTTCGGTTTGGATCGGGCTTCTCCCTTGAACATTTCGAAGAAGGAGCAGCGGACGCTGCACGCCCTGGCGCAAGGCGGGCATATTGCGCATATCCGCAACGACGCTGGCAGGATCGTTGAAGCGCGATGCTTCAATCGCGACGGCTGGCTGCTGGCCGATTGCACGCTTGGCGTCTTCGCCAAGCTGCGCAAACGCCGCTTCATCGCCAGCCGCGATGGCGCGCCCTACCGCATCACCCGCGAAGGCCTCGCCGCCGTCCGCGCGCAGCTCGACAATCGCTGAGGCGATCGTTCACGCCGTGTGCTGACGTATCCGCTCGCCTCATTCCGGACGCGCCGCAGGCGCGATCCGGAACCCAGGGAAGACGCCCCGTCCGCGGCCGCTGGGTTCCGGGTCTTCGCTTCGCCCGGAATGAGGATGGATAAGCGTCTACGCCAGCCACCCCGGCTTCACATACGGCTTGCCCAGATCGCGCGCCACGGCTTCGTGCGCGATCGCGCCTTCATAGACATTGAGGCCATTGGCGAGGTGCCGATCGTCGATGAGCGCCTGGCGATAGCCCTTGTTCGCGAGCGCCAGCGTGAACGGCAGCGTCGCGTTGTTGAGCGCAAACGCGCTCGTGCGCGCCACCGCGCCCGGCATGTTCGCCACGCAATAATGGATGATGCCGTCGACGATGAACACGGGATCGGTGTGCGTCGTGGCGTGGGAGGTCTCGAAGCAGCCGCCCTGGTCGATCGAGATGTCCACCAGCACCGCGCCCGGCCGCATCGTTTTCAGCATCGGCCGCGTGATCAGCTTCGGCGCCGCCGCGCCCGCGACCAGCACGGCGCCGACGACGACGTCCGCCTGTTGGATCGCGTCTTCGACCGCCGCTTTCGTCGAGTACACCGTCTCCAGCCGCCCGTTGAACTCACGGTCGAGCTCTTCGAGCCGCGCGGGGTTCTTGTCGAACACGGTGACGCGCGCGCGCATCCCGACCGCGATCTGCGCGGCGTTATAGCCCGCCACGCCCGCGCCGAGGATCACCACGTCCGCCGGCCGCACGCCCGGCACGCCGCCCATCAGCACGCCGCGCCCGCCATGCGCCTTCTCGAGATAATGCGCGCCGACCTGGATCGACATCCGCCCCGCCACTTCGCTCATCGGCTTCAAGAGCGGCAGCCGCCCATCGCGGTCCGTCACGGTTTCGTACGCGATGCACGTCGCCCCCGAACGCATCAGCCCCTCAGCTTGCTCAGGGTCCGGCGCAAGATGGAGATAGGTGAAGAGCGTGTGCTTCGGCGTCAGCCGCGCGATCTCGACCGGCTGCGGCTCCTTCACCTTCACGATCATCTCGGCCTCGCCGAACACCGCCTCCGCGTTTGGCAGGATTTTCACCCCAACCTTCTCATAATCCCCGTCCGGCGCCCCGATCCCCTCGCCCGCGCGCGTCTCCAAGAGCACCTCATGCCCGGCCCGCACCAGCTCGGCCGCGCTTTCAGGCGTCAGCCCCACCCGGTGTTCCTGATCCTTGATTTCCTTCGGGCAGCCGACGCGCATGGGAACTCCTCCTGTTGCGCGCTGAAATATCGCAAAAAGCGTGCACGATCTTGGATTTTTCGTTACTCTCCCCGCAAATCACGCGCAGTTTTAAGCGTAGCATCAGCCATGCCGAAAAATTCTCCCGTTCAGCTCGACGCCTTCGATCACAAAATCCTGGTCGAACTCGAACGCGACGGCGCGCTCACGGCCGCCGCCCTGTCCGAATGCGTCGGCCTTTCGCCTTCCGCCTGCCACCGCCGCGTCAAAGCCATGGAGGCTGCGGGGATCATCGAAGGCTACGCCGCGATCCTCTCCGAGAAGGCGCTGGGCCGCAGCGCCACGGTGTTCGTGGCCGTCACGCTGGAGAACCAGCGCAGCGAGACCATGGCCGCGTTCGAGCGCGCCGTGGCGCTCTGCCGCGAAGTCCAGGATTGCCACCTCATGACCGGCGAGAGCGATTACCTCCTGCGCATCGTCATCGCCGATGACGACCGCTACGAGCGCGTCCACCAGGAGACGCTGTCCAAGCTCCCCGGCGTCCGCCGGCTCGTCTCCAACTTCACCATCCGCACGGTCTTCCGCCGCGCCGCCAGCGTGGCGCACTGAGCGCCGCAAGCATGCGCGCCGATACGATTCGGCAATCTTGCGCAGCCTGGCGCGTCCATGCGACCAATTCCGCGCGCGCCTGCATGCGCCAAAGAGGAAACGTCAGCATGTCCGATCCCGTCGTCATCCCCGTCCCGCCGGAATGGCGCGCGCGCGCCTATGTCGACGACGTCGCCTATCGTTCCATGCACGCCGCAGCGCTCGCCGATCCGGAAGCGTTCTGGGGCGAGCATGGCCGCCGCCTCGATTGGATCAAGCCCTACGCCAAGGTGAAGGACGTCTCCTTTCACGAGCGCGACTTCCACATCCGCTGGTACGAAGACGGCGTCTTGAACGCCGCCTTCAATTGCGTCGATCGCCACCTCGACAAGCGCGGCGATCAGATCGCGATCATCTGGGAAGGCGATGATCCGAGCCAATCCAAGACCATCACCTACCGCCAGCTCCACGAGCATGTTTGCCGCTTCGCCAATGTGCTGAAGGCCAACGGCGTCAGACGAGGCGATCGTGTAACGATCTATCTCCCGATGATTCCAGAGGCCGCCTACGCCATGCTGGCGTGCGCGCGGCTCGGCGCGATCCATTCCGTCGTGTTCGGCGGCTTCTCGCCGGACAGCCTCGCCAATCGCATCAATGATTGCGATTCGAAGGTCGTCGTCTGCGCCGACGAAGGCGTGCGCGGCGGCAAGCCCATTCCGCTGAAGGCCAATGTCGACGCCGCCCTCGCCCATACCCACGGCGTCGAGCGCGTCATCGTCGTCACCCGCACCGGCGCCGAGGTCGCGATGCAGGCGGGCAGGGACATACGCTACGAGGACGAGGCCGCCAACGTGCCCGCCGATTGCCCGTATGAGCCGATGGGCGCGGAGGATCCCCTCTTCATTCTCTACACATCGGGCTCGACCGGGAAGCCGAAGGGCGTGCTCCACACCACCGGCGGCTACCTCGTCTACGCCTCGATGACGCATCAATACGTCTTCGACTATCACGACGGCGACATTTTCTGGTGCACAGCGGACGTCGGCTGGGTCACCGGCCACACCTACATCGTGTACGGACCATTGGCGAACGGCGCGACCGTCGTGATGTTCGAAGGCGTCCCCAACTACCCGACCAGCGCGCGCTTCTGGGAGGTCTGCGACAAGCACAAGGTCAACATCTTCTACACCGCGCCCACGGCGCTGCGCGCGCTCATGCGCGAAGGTGAAGGCCCTGTGAAGAAGACCTCCCGCGCTTCGTTGCGCCTTCTCGGCACGGTCGGCGAACCGATCAATCCTGAAGCCTGGCTCTGGTATCACCGCGTCGTCGGCGAAGGCCGCTGCCCGATCGTCGACACGTGGTGGCAGACCGAGACGGGCGCGGCCCTCATCTGCAATCTCCCCGGCGCCACCGATATGAAGCCCGGCTCCGCCACACGTCCCTTCTTCGGCGTGAAGCCCGCCTTGGTCGACGCCGACGGGAACATCCTCGAAGGCGCGACCAGCGGCAATCTCGTGCTCTTGGATTCCTGGCCCGGCCAGATGCGCACGGTCTATGGCGATCACGCCCGCTTCTTCGAAACTTATTTCAGAACCTATCCCGGCATGTACTTCACCGGCGACGGCTGCCGCCGCGACGAAGACGGCTATTACTGGATCACCGGCCGCGTCGATGACGTGATCAACGTCTCGGGCCACCGCCTCGGCACCGCGGAAGTCGAGAGCGCCCTCGTCGCGCACCCGAAAGTCGCCGAAGCCGCCGTCGTCGGCATGCCGCACGACATCAAGGGCCAGGGCATCTACGCCTATGTCACGCTCAATGTCGGCGAACCGACCAGCGAAGACCTCCGCAGCGAACTGAAGAACTGGGTGCGCAAGGAAATCGGCCCGATCGCCAGCCCCGACGTCATCCAATTCGCCCCCGGCCTGCCCAAGACGCGCTCGGGCAAAATCATGCGCCGCATTCTCCGCAAGATCGCCGAGAACGACGTGTCGTCGCTTGGCGACACATCAACGCTTGCGGACCCCGCCGTCGTCGACGATCTCGTGAAGAACCGCGCGGGGGCGTAGTCAGCGCCTGGCTCAAAGCTGATGCTCAGACTCCGTCATTCCGGGCCGTCGCGCAGCGACGAATCCAGCGGATCGTAGCGCCGTGCGTTTGCTCCTGGGTTCCGGATCGCGCCTGCGGCGCGTCCGGAATGACGCGGGCGTGTTGAAATGCGAAGATGCAGGGCGCCCATGACCCGCAAAACCGTCAACGCCATCTGCAAGGCATTCCCCGGCGCGGAGGTTTCCGATCCCTGGGGCGGCGGGCATGATGCGTGGAAGGTCGGCGGCAAGATGTTCGCCTGCATCGGCGCGCTGACGCCCGGCGTGTCGGTCAAGACCGACTCCATCGAGACCGCCGAAATGCTGATCGAGATGGGCGTCGGCGTGAAGGCCCCCTACTTCCACCGCTCCTGGATCAACCTCCCGTTCGACATGCCGAAGCAAGAGCTGCGCGAGCGGCTGGCGGCTTCTTACCGCTTGGTGCGCGCGAGCCTGCCGAAGAAGGTCCAGGCCGCCCTTGGTCCGTTCGACTGAGCGCCCATGCGCGCGACTGGCGACCATGGATGCGCGCAGGAACGCGCTCGTGTAGGGTGCCGGCGCGCAGAAGCGTAGAGGGATAGCGAATGTGGTTTGTCGATAAGCTCGGCGCCCCCAAGCAGCAGCCGGCGCCGCAGCAGCCGCAGCACGCAGCGCCGCCGCCGGCGGCCGCGCCGCCCCAGCCGGCGCGGGCCCAGGAC
>JACAEE010000146.1 GCA_013389015.1 Hydrogenophilaceae bacterium
CGGCGCGGCCGGCGAGGACGCGCCGCGTGCGCGCCTGGCCGCCTTCACCGGCGCCGTTGCGGCGCTTCCGCCGGGGTTCCGCGCGCGCGGCTTCACCGCGATCGCGGAGATCGACCCGGACTTCGCGCTGACTTCACGAAGTGTTCCGCCGGCCGCGTAATGTTCCCGTGTGGCGGCGCCGTGACGGCGACGATAGGCGCATCCATTTTGCGCGCGATCTGTCCTTGCTTGCCCGCCCGCGGGCGGGCAAGCATGAAGGACTGGCAACCCTTTGCCGCAGCACTCGACGACGCGCGATCCCCGCGGGGGGACGGTCACGGACGGATGCGCAATGTCCCACGACGATGACGATTTCTTCGGCGCGCAGCCTAGCGGGCTGGATTCCGGCGTGATGAATCTCACGCGCTTTCTGCGCGGCGAGATCAAGCTGTTCGTGCCGCGCTATCAACGGCCGTACTCTTGGACGGAAGAGCACGTCTCCAAGCTCATCCAGGATTTCATGCGCGCCTGGGAGCGCGGCGGCGCGCTCTACTTCATCGGCGAGATCGTTCTGGTCCGGAAGGGTCCCGACGAATGGCATCTGGCCGACGGCCAGCAGCGCCTCACCACGCTGACGATGTTCCTCGCCTATCTGCGCGATCGGCTCGCCGAGCACGGCGATCGGTTTCAGCGGATGATCGTCATCCGCGAGGGCCGCCCGCGCCTGCGCCTGCGCCCCGCCGACGAGGCCTTCTTCCACTTCCACGTCCAGACGCCGGACCGTTTCGCCGGTCTGGCGCAGCTCGATGAAACCTCGACAGATTCCCAGGGCTGCATGAGCGTCGCGGCCGAAGTGATCACGAACGCCCTCGCCGGCCTCCCGCGCGACAAATTGCTCGAACTCGCGCGCTTCGCCTGCGGCAAAGTGCTCTTCAACGTCACCAAGGCCGAGGATCCCTCCGGCGCGGCGCTCGTTTTCGGCACCATCAACGATCGCGGCCAGCCGATCTCCAAGGCGGACCTCATGAAGTCCGCGCTTCTCGATCGCGCCCGCATGAGCGAGGAGGAGAAGGATCGCGCCGCGCAGCTTTGGGAGGAGCTGGAGGACCGTCTGGGCCGCGAGGCCTTCGCTCAATTGCTCGAACTGACGCCGGCGATCTTTCACGGCAATCACGACTTGCTCGCGCCCGGCGATCTAGGCGCCTTCACCCAATCGCTGGAGGATCGCGAGGCGGTCGAATCCTTCCTGACCGATTGGCTGCCGCGCCATGGCCAGGCGCTGATCGACATCCGCGAGGAGGCGGTTTCGGGCCCCTACGCCTTCGAGATCAACCGCCGCATCCACTGCCTCAAGCTGCTGATCGAACAGACCTGGCTGCCGATGGCGGTGTCGTTTCTCGCCAATCACGGCAAGGACCATGAGAAGACCCGCGCCTTCTTCCGCGGCGTCGATCTCATCGCTTACGCCACGATGTTCGCGGCCGTGCTTCCGCACAGCCGCGACGCCCGCTGGAAGCGCGTCATCGAAGCCGACGGCGACCCGAAGAAGCTGTTCGACGAGCACAACGGCGTCTTTGCGCTCACGCCGCAGGAGCGCGATCGCCTCGCCCAGCGCCTTGGCGCCCCGTTCAAGGGCGATCGCTCCGCGGAGGCCGAGAAGCGCAAACTGATCCTGATCCGGATCAATGCGTGTCTGCCTGGCGGAGAGGTCCTGATCCGGGGGATGGACCTCACCGTCGAGCACATCCTTCCCGCCAAGGGCGGCCCCGATTGGAACGACAAGTTCACGCCGGAAGAGCGCTCCGTTTACGCCCACCTGATCGGCAATTGGACGCTCATCCCGCTGGCGCAGAACCAGCGCTGCGGCAATCGCGGCTTCGCGCACAAGCGCAAGATCTATTACGAGGAAGGCGCGCCGGTATATGCGGTCACCCGGATGTTCGAACGCGTCCAGGAGTGGACCAAGCTCGCCATCGACGCGCGCACCAGCGAGATGCAGGCCGCCCTCTATCGCGATTGGGGTCTCATTCCGCCCAGCCGCTGACGTCAGCGCGCGTTCTCGATCGCGGCGCGCCGCTGCGCGAACGCCGCGTCCCTCGGCGCCGGCGCAAAGCCTTCGCCGAGCGAGAAGGCGAGGCGCCGCTCCTCGCCTCCGCCCAGAGGCTGCACGAACGCGCCGAGCGGCGTGAAGCGTTGGAAGTCCTCACGCATGAGCGGCAGATAGCGCATCTCCATGTGCGCGATGAGCGCGCGCCTCCCATCGCCTTCGCGCATCGGCGCGACGTCCTCGGCATGGTTTTGCGCGGTTTCCCCGATCCGCCACATCCGCAGCCGCGGGCCCGCGCGGTCGCGCCAGTAATACGCAGTCTCGAAGAAGAGCGCCCGGTGATCCACGACGATGACGTCGGCGCCGGCGGCGCGCGCCTGCGCCTCGATCTCGGCCACCGTCTCGGCCCATCCGCGCGCGCGCTTGATCGCGTCGGAGAGCCCGACCGCGTCCGCGATCTGCGGCCGCACGCCGACGGCGAACACCATCGCGCCGAGCGCGACTTGCATCGCCATCGCCGCGATCAATGTGGTCCGCCCGGCCCGCGAAGCGACGAGCCGACCGGCGAGCCACACCAGCGCCGCCGGATAGGCCGCCGCCGCCCAGTTCGCATGCGCACGGCTGATCAGCGCCTGCATCAGGATGATGATCAGCGGCGGCAGGATGAATGCGATCAGGAAGCGGTCGGTCTCGTTCGAGCCGCGCAGCGCGCGCGCCAGCATGATGAAGAGCGCGACGAACAGGACCGGCCCGACGACGGCCGCCTGGCTGCCCAGGAACTCGAGCAGCTCCTGCGGATGCAGGGCGAATCCTGCGCCCACATTCACGTTCTCCGCGGTGTGCTGCACGGTTTTGAACTCGTTGAGCGCGTTCCAGGCGAGATGCGGCCCCAATACGACGAGCGCCGCCGCCAGGATGATCGCGATCCGCGCCGGCGAAAGCGCCATGCGCACGGGCTTCGACCAAAGCGCCGCCAGCGCCGCGCACAGCGGGAAATAGAGCATCGCGTATTTCGCCAGAGAGCCGATCCCGATCGCCAGTCCCAGTGCAATCGCCCAGCCCGCCCCGCGGCTCTCCGTCAGTCGCCACAGCGCGTAGAGCGCCAACGACCAGATCGGCAGCACGAGCGCGTCGGTCGACATGATGGCCGACGATAGCCACACCGCCGGCAGCGTCAGCCAAAGCGCGCCGGCCCAGAGGCCCGCTGTCGCGCCATAGAGCCGCCGCCCGAGGAGAAACAGCGCCAGCCCCCCCAGCGCATGCGCGATCGGCGCCGCCAGGCGCACGGCCCATTCCGCGTTCCCGAAGAGCGCTGTCGTCGCCCAGATCGTCCACGCGATCAGCGGCGGCTTGGAGTAATAGCCGAGCTCCAGCGAGCGCGACCAATACCAGTATTGCGCCTCGTCGAAGTGCAGATCGAGCGGCGAGGCGATGAGCCCGGCGACTCTGAGCGCCGCGAGCGCGCCGGCCAGCGCCAGGAACAGCCCCAGCGCCGAGCGCGCCCGCGGGCTCGCGGCCACGGCGTCCGTCACGGTTTGCGGCCCCAAAAGCGGCTCCCGGCGATTCCCCCCAAGCCGCCTTCCTAGCCGCCGCCGTCGCCGCTGGGAACGCGGTTTGTTTTCGCGGGGTAGGGCGCCTATGTTCCGCCGCTTTGGGGCGGACGAAGGAGCGAGATGGCCAGCATCCACATCCCGGCGGAATGGGCGCCGCGCCGCGCGCTCTGGACGGCGTGGCCTTCCGACGCCGCGCTCTGGCGCGAAAACCTCGCGCCCGCGCGCCGGGAGGTCGCCGCAATGGTCCGTGCGCTCGCCGGTGCGGGCGATGCGGTGAAGGTGCTCGCGTCCGGCGCCGAGGCCGGCGCCGCCGCCCGCGCCGCGCTCGCAACCGAGGCCGAGGTGCTCGAAGAGCCCTTCGGCGACATCTGGCTGCGCGATACCGGCCCGATCTTCGCTAAAGTCGACGGCGCGCCCGCTGCGCTGTGCTTCCGCTTCAACGGCTGGGGCGGCAAATACGTGCTCGACCACGACGATCGCGTGGCCGAAGCCATCGCCAAGCGCAGCGGCGCCCGCGTCATCCGCCACGATTTCGTGCTCGAAGGCGGCGCGATCGAGTTGGACGGGGAAGGCACGCTCCTCACCACCCGCCAATGCCTCTTGAACAAGAACCGCAATCCGAGCTGGTCGCAGAAGGACGCGGAGAGTGCGCTGCGCGACGCCCTCGGCATCGAGCGTATTCTCTGGCTCGACGAAGGCCTCGCCAACGACCACACCGACGGCCACATCGACAACCTCGCCCGCTTCATCGCGCCCGGCGTGGTGCTCTGCCAATCCCCCGTCGCCGATGATCCGAACGCGGAGGTTCTGGATAAGATCGCCCGCGATCTTTCCGCCATGCGCGACGCCAAGGGCCGCAAGCTCGAAGTCCTCCGCATTCCCTCGCCCGGCCGTGTTCTCAACGAGGAGGGCGACGTGATGCCCGCCTCGCACATGAATTTTGTGATTAGCGCCGATGCTCAGTTCACGCGATGGATTGTGCCGATCTACGACGACAACGTGAGCGATGCGACGATGCTTCGGTTTCACGACCTGATGACTCAGGTGCCGAGCGACGGAATCCGCGGCGACGTTGCGGTCTTCGCTCGTGCCAACGCCATCCTCTCCGGCGGCGGCGCGTTTCACTGCATCACCCAGCAGGAGCCGCTCTGATGGCGCGGCTGGATTTCTGGTACGAGTTCGCCTCGACCTATTCCTATCCCGCCGCCATGCGCATCGAGGAGCGCGCGGAGAAATACGGCGTCGAAGTCTATTGGCGCCCGTTCCTCCTGGGCCCGATCTTCGCCGATCAGGGCTGGACGGATTCCCCGTTCAATCTCTACCCTGCCAAGGGCCGCTACATGTGGCGCGACATCGCGCGCGTCTGCGAGGCCTGCGGCCTGCCGTTCGCGCGCCCCGCCGCCTTCCCGCAGAACGGCCTGCTCGGCGCGCGCGTCGCGCTCTGCCTCGATCCGCGCGAGCGCATGCTCTTCACCCGCGCGCTCTACACCTCTGAGTTCGCGGGCGGGCGAGACATCGCCGATGCATCCGTCGTCGCCGACGCGATCGCCGCCGCCGGCCTGCCGCCCGACCCGGTGATCGAGCACGCCCTTTCCCCCGCCAACCGCGCCGCCTTGCGCGCGCAGACGGAAGAGGCCAAGGCCCGCGGCCTCTTCGGCGCGCCGAGCTTCGTCTGCGCCGACGGCGAATTGTTCTGGGGCCATGACCGCATGGAGGAGGCCCTCGCCTGGGCCGCCCTCCGCGCCGGAGAGGCATAATGGTCCGTATGCTGACAGTCGCCGCGATCCAGACCTCGTACGGCGAGGATATGGACGCCAATATTGAGAAGACCGCGCGCTTCATCCGCGAGGCGGCGGCCAAGGGCGCGCAGGTGATCCTGCCGAGCGAACTCTTCCAGGGTCCCTACTTCTGCACGTCGCAGGAAGAGCGCTGGTTCAAGACCGCGTTCCCGGTCGGCGAGCACCCCGCCGTTCAGCGCCTTGCGCCGCTGGCCAAGGAACTGAACGTCGTCCTGCCGCTTTCCTTCTTCGAGAGAGACGGCCCCGCTTATTACAATTCCATCGCCGTCATCGACGCCGGCGGCGCATGCCTTGGCGTCTATCGCAAGAGCCACATCCCCGATGGTCCCGGCTATCAGGAGAAATATTATTTCCGCCCCGGCGACACCGGCTTCAAAGTCTGGAACACCAAATTCGCCCGCATCGGCGTGGGGATCTGCTGGGATCAATGGTTCCCCGAAGCGGCGCGCGCCATGGCGCTCATGGGCGCCGAGATTCTCTTCTATCCCACCGCCATAGGCTCCGAGCCGCACGATTCTTCTCTCGACACGCGCGACCCCTGGCGCCGCGCGATGCAGGGCCACGCCGTCTCCAACGTCATCCCCGTCGTCGCCTCGAACCGCATCGGCGTGGAAGCGTCGGGCCAGAATTTCTATGGCTCTTCCTTCATCGCCGACCATCGCGGCGACTTCGTCGCTAGCTTCGACCGCGCCGAGGAGGGCGTGCTCGTCCACGCCTTCGATCTCGACTTCCTCGAGACCCACCGCGCCGCCTGGGGCTTCTTCCGCGACCGCCGCCCCGATCTCTACCGCTAGCTCCGTATACGGATCACGAGGCGCGATTCGTCATTTCCTCCCCCTGCAAGGGGGAGGTGAGGAGGGGTGTCGGCGCTGTCCTGCGCTTACGGACGCTGGCCCCCTCTCCCCCCTTGCAGCGGGAGGAACGCCTGCGGCGCGCCCGTCGCATGGACATTGCGCGCCGACCGTCCCATACCGTGCCCACGTAAGGAGATTTGCATGAAGCGCGACCTCATCGTCGTGTTAGGCGGCTCAGGCTTTATCGGCCGCCAGGTCGTGCGCGCGCTGGCCAAGCGCGGCGCCGGCGTGCGCGTGCCGCTGCGCCGGCCCCATCTCGGCCACGAGCTGCGCGTCATGGGCGATGTCGGCCAGATCCAGCTCGTCCAGGCCAACATCCGTCACGCCGAGTCCGTCAAGCGCGCCGTCGAAGGCGCGAGCGCCGTGGTCAATTGCGTCGGCCTGCTGACGGAGAAGGGCAGGCAGAACTTCAAGCTCATCCAGGCCGAGGGCGCCGCCTTGGTCGCGCAGGCCGCGAAAGCCGCCGGCGTCGAGCGCTTTGTTCAGATCTCTTCGATCGGCGCGCATCCCAAATCGAAGGCGCGCTATGCGCGCACCAAGGCCGAAGCCGAGGCCGCCGTGCGCGCGGCCCTACCGAAGGCCACGATCCTGCGCCCCTCGGTCGTCTTCGGCCCGGAGGACACGTTCTTCAATCGGTTCGCGAACATGGCCAAGTTCGCGCCGGCGCTGCCCCTCATCGGCGGCGGCAAGACGAAGCTGCAGCCGATCTTCGTCGGCGACGTTGCGGAGGCCGTTTGCGCTGCGCTCACGCGCCCTGACGCGCAAGGGCGCATTTACGAACTCGGCGGCCCACGCATCTACACCTTCAAGCAGCTGCTCGAATTCACGCTCGCGCAGGCCGCGCGCAAGCGTCCCCTCGTGCCGCTGCCCTTTTTCGTCGCCCATCCGATGGGCGTGCTGATCGACTGGGCCTTCCGCCTCAATCCCTTCGCCGATCCCCCGCTCACCGGCGATCAGGTCAATCTTCTGCGGACGGACAATATCGTCGCCGCCGAAGGCGAGGTCGGAACCATCGCCGATCTGGGCGTCGCCGAGCTCGAGACGATCGAGTCCATCGTCCCGACTTATCTGTGGCGCTTCCGCCCGCACGGCCAGTTCGAGGCTCGCCCGGCGTGACGCCGGCCTTCGCCCGCCGCCTGTTCGCGATCATGGCCATCGCGGCGGGGCTGGGCGTGCTCGCAACGACGGCGGCGTTTCAGTTTCTGCCGGAAGTGAAAGACGCGGCCGCCTGCGCCCGCTCGACCTCGCTCATCGAGTTCCAGCAGGCGCGCTCGATGGATGATCTGATCGCCGTGTTCAGCGCGCCGGGCGGCCGCTGCCGCGCGCCGATGGTCGCCGCGATGGATGCGCAGAACACCCTCGACCTCGTCCTCTATATTCCGCTCTACGCGCTGTTCCTCGTGGCCGCCGCCGCTGCGTTCGAGCGGCGGGTGAAGAGCCCGCTGTTTCTGATGGCGTTCGCCGCGGCCGCGATCGGCGTCGCCGGCGATGTTCTGGAGACTCTGATCCAGCTGCGCATCGCCGATGACGTGGAGGCCGCGCGTCCGCTTCTGGCGCCGCTCGCGGTCGGCTATTGGCTGAAATACGCCGGCCTGGCCGCGCATGCCGCCGTGTTCGCAGGAATCGCGTTCCGCGCTGGCCGGCGCTTCTGGCTGCTCGCCCTTGCCGCGATCGCCCCGCCGCTCGCCTTCGCGGCGGCCGCAGCCGGCGCCGGCTCGTCCCTGATCGCCGCCTTCGCCGTGTTCTGGCTCGCGCTGCTCGCGGCGCTGGCGCTGTTGGCGTTCCGCCCGGCGGACGCTCCGGCTACGGATCGTCCGCCTTCGGCGCAAGATGCGTGATTCGGCGCGCGCCGCCACGGTCGACGAGCCTCTCCGCCACATGCCGGCGGTGGCAATAGCGCACGTCGTGTTCGAGGCACAGCAGGCACACCCGCCGCGCCCCCGCCATCTCGCCAAGCTCGGCGAGCGCCAGCTGCGCCGCCGGCTCGTCGAGCGCGGCGTTGACGATTCTCTCGAACGTCTCAAGATCGCCGCGCCGGCTCGCCTCGCGCCCGGGCTTCGGGGTGCCGAGCGCCTTCATGTGCCGATACTCGATCCCGGCGGCCTCCAGGCTCGCCGACAGCATGCCCTTGGAGAATCCTGCGCGCCGCGAATTCGCCAGCGCCCGCACGTCCACCAGCGTGTCGATCCGCGCCGCCTGCAGCGCGGCGATCACTTGCGCTAGGCTCCCGCGCTCATAGCCGATCGTGAAGACCTCGCCGCTCACACGCTGAACCAGCCGAGGCCGAGCCCCGCGAAGAGAAGCAGCCCGAGCGCGATCCGGTACCACGCGAACGGCGCGAACCCGACGCGCGTCACGAAGTCGAGGAACGGCTTCACCACCACGGCCGCCGCGATGAACGCGAACACGAATCCCACGCCGATCTCGACAAGGCCTTCTTGCGGCAGCGGCTCGCTCTGCATCTTGACGACGTCATAGACGAACGCGGCCATCATCGTCGGCATCGCCAGGAAGAAGGAGAACTCCGCCGCCGCGCGCCGGTTGAGGCCGAGCAGCAGCCCGCCCACGATCGTGGCGCCCGAGCGCGACACGCCGGGGATCAGCGCCACGCACTGCACGATCCCGACGCCGAGCGCGCGCCCGATCGGCGTCTTGTCCGCCTCCTGCACCACGATCTTCGGCGGCCAGCGTTCGATCGCCAGCATCACCAAGCCGCCCAGCACGAACGCCCACGCGAACACCACGAGGCTTTCGTACAGCACTTGGCGTACGAACCGCTCGCCCAGCGCGCCGGCGACCATCGCGGGGATGAACGCCACGATCAGCATGAACGCGAACCGCCGCGCCTCCGGTTTCGTCGGCAGCCCGGCGATCACCTCGATGATCTTGGCGCGATAGAGCCACATCACCGCAAGGATCGAGCCGAGCTGGATCATCACCGTGAACACGCCGCCATGGTCATCGTAGCCGAGCAAATCCGCGCCCAGCAGCAGATGCGCGGTGGACGAGATCG
The DNA here is from genome assembly GCA_013389015.1 of Hydrogenophilaceae bacterium. GTDB lineage: Bacteria > Pseudomonadota > Alphaproteobacteria > Caulobacterales > Aquidulcibacteraceae > CADEEL01. Next base: position 9,246 of record JACAEE010000146.1, read on the forward strand.
GCAAAAATTCCGTCAGCCCCTGGACGATGCCCAGGAGCGCAGCCTTCGCCAAGGCGATGAAATCCAAAATCCCCTCCCGTCCCGCGGTCCGCGAATCCGATCATTGCAAGCCCGCGGCCAAGGCGGAAGGCCATGGCTGACCTGTCGGCGCACGGGGCGCTGCGCTATATCATGGCCCGTGAGCACCGCCGTCCCTGCAACTGAGAGGCTTTCGCCGGAAGTCGCCTCGCGCATCGCCAGACGCGCGGCGCAATTGTCGGTGGCCGCGGCCCTCTTCCTTATCGCGCTGAAGGTCTGGGCCTGGCTGGCCTCAGGCTCGGTCGCGATGCTGGCCGCGCTCGCCGATTCGACGCTTGATCTGGCGGCCTCGCTCTTCACCTATTTCGCCGTCCGTCTGGCCGCGACGCCCCCCGATCGCGAGCACCGCTACGGGCACGGCAAGGCCGAGGCCTTCGCGGGCCTCTTCCAGGCCGGGCTGGTCATGGTCTCCGCGGCCCTCATCCTGGTGGAGGCGCTGCGCCGCCTGATCGATCCCCAGCCGCTCGAAGCCGCGCCCCAGGCGCTTGCGGTGATGGCGATCTCGATCGTGGTTTCCGCGGCTCTGGTCTGGGCCCAGTCGCGCGCGATCGCCGCGACCGGCTCGCTCGCCGTCCGCGGCGACCGCGCCCATTATCTGTCCGACTTGGCGTCGAACGCAGCCGTGATCATCGGCATTCTGGGCGCCGCCTATGCCGGCTTGGCCTGGGCCGATACCGCCGCTGCGGTGTTCGTCACGGTTTGGCTGGCGCTGGGCGCCTGGGACATCGCCCGGTCCGCCGCCGATCACCTGATGGACCGCGAGGCCCCGGAGGCGCTGCGCACGCGGGTCCGCGAACTGGCGCTGGGCGAGGAGGGGCTGCGCGGCGTGCACGATCTGCGCACCCGGCTTTCCGGACCCTACCTTCACATCCAATTTCACGCCGACCTCGATCCCGACATGACGCTGGAGGCGGCCCATCGCATCATCGTCGCCGCCGAGGGTCGAATTCGCGCGGAATATCCCAATGCCGACGTCATCATTCACCCCGATCCGCGCGGCCGCGCGGAGCCTCACGGCCTCCGGCAATTCGGCGAGCGCCGCGAGGACGGCGCAGGCGAGTCCCCCGACGTGAGCGGGGCTGGGGAGCAGGCGCGATGATGCTGAAAGCGCCATCGCCGAGTTCGGCGCGACCATGAACCGCGATGCGCCCGCGATCTTGTCTGGCGCGGGGGGCGCGGCCGCAGCCCGCGAACGCTTGGCCGCCCTGGCGGCCGCATCGATCCGTACACAGATCAATGATCGAGCAGACGACCTCACCCGCATCGCCGCAGCCGCCTGCATCGCCATGCGGCGCGACGCGCGTGAAACGGCGCTGCGCGATCTCGCC
>JACAEE010000096.1 GCA_013389015.1 Hydrogenophilaceae bacterium
CGCGCGCAAATCCTCCGCCGCGCGCACCAGGAGCGCGGCCGCGACGTCCGCGCCGATCCGTTCATCGAGCCGCGCGGCGCGCAGCGCCCCGGTCGTATCGCCGCTCGCCAGCGCCGCCGCCGTCGCGCCCGCAACCAGCTCCCGCGCCCGCTCGCCGCGCGCTAGCGCCTCGAAATAGCGGGCGAGCGCGGCCGCGTGGTCCTGCCGCGACTCCGCGAAGCGCGCGACCAGATAATCGCCGTACGAGTCCGCGACCGACGCCGCGGGGCCGGTGCTGGCGCATGCGCCGAGCCCCCCCGCCGCCAGGATCGAGAGCGGTCCGCGCATCAGGTCCTTCACGTATCGCCGCGTTCCCGTGGGCCGCTCGGCAGGTTCACTTCCGGCAATTCCTGCAGCCGCGGCGCCGGCGTCCTCAGCCCACGCGCGATCTTGTCCTCGAGCGCGCGCCGCCGGCGCACGTCAGGCCGCGCCGCGATCGCTTCGCGCCAAGTTGCGCGCGCGCGATCATGGTCGCCGAGGCGCCAATGCACGTCGCCCAGATGGTCGAGGATTTCCGGGTTCGGCTCATCGCCGGTGAGCTGGTGCGCCCGCTCGATCAGCGCCCGCGCCTCGGGGAAATGGCCGTAGAGATAGTAGGCCCAGCCGAGACTGTCGACGACGGCGTAATCGGTCTCGCGGAACGAGAAGCCGCGCCACAGCAGCCGATAGCCTTCCTCCAGCCCTTCCGGGCGCTGGATGAGGGTATAGCCCAGCGAATTAAGCCGGTTGCTCGAATCCGGCTGCTCAGCGAACATTTGGCGCGCGATCTCCACCGCTTCGCGCCACTGATCCTCGTTCTCCATCAGCACCGCGACGGCCGTGTAGCGGATGCCGTCGCTCGGATGGAGCGCCACCGCCTCGTTCACGTCGCGCGCGGCGTCGTTCATCCGTCCGGCGTAGAAATGCGCGTAAGCGCGCGAGGCGAGCACGCCCGCGCGATCCTTGTCCGTGACCGCGAGCGGCAGCGCGCGATTGAGCGCGGCGATCGCCGCCCGGTCGCGCCCGATCATGCGCAGATAATCGCCCGCGCCAGCCAGCACGCTCCAGCGCCCATCGTCGAGCGCGATCGCGCGCTCGGCCGCGGCCTCGACTTCGTCCTCGTCGCCGTTCTTGAGCGCCAGCGCCGCACGCTGCAATTGCGCGTCCGCCGCCCAGAGGCTGTCGCCCGGCACCCGGTCGAGGAGCCGCGCGGCGCCGACATAACCGCGCGCGTCGATCAGCTGGGAGGCGGCCGAGATGGTCCAATCCTCCGCATGCGGATCAAGTCGCACCCCGAACTGCAGCAGCATCGTGCCCGCGGGCGAGGCGAGCCCTTCGAGCGGGCCGTCGGCCTGCACGATCGCCATCAGCCCTTCGGTGATCTGCAGGAAGTCCGAGAGCACGAGCAGCCAGCGCCCGAGCGCGCGCTCCGGATCGAGCGGCGCTTCGTGCGGCGGGCGCCCGTCCGCGAGCCGCGCGCGGTTCTCGATCAGATCGGGCGATTGCGACGAGAACGCCGCGACAAGCTCATAGAGCCGCGACGCCTCCTCGCTGCGCCCAAGCCGGTGATTGGTCAGCGCCGCGCGATAGAGCATCTGGCTCGTGCGCGTGGCGTTGACGGCGCGCATGAAATCTTCCTCCGTCTGCGCCTCGCCTTCCGGCCCCGGGCGAACGTCTGTAACCGCCAGCAGCGCCGCATAGACGTCGGCCGCTTCTTCCAGGCGCCCCAGGCCTTCCAGCACGAGCGCCTTGGCGAACAGGGGATAGGGATCCGGCAGCCCGCCCGCGCCCTGCGCGAACCGCGCCACGGCGCGATCGCCCTGTCCCTCGGCGGCCAGAAGGAACGGCTCAAACATGTCGCCGCCCGCGCCGCCGACGCCGCCGGGGAGCCGTTCGAGCGCGGCGCGCGCATCCTCAAGCGCGCCGCGGTCGAAGGCGTCGAAATAGGAGATCGCCGCCCACGCGATCGAGAACCGCCCCTCCGGCCCCCCTTGCCGCGCCTCTTCGATCAGCGTGTCGAGATCGGCCGCGATCAGCGCCACGGACGGATCGGGCCGCGCCGCGGCGGCCTCCGCGGCCGGCTCGTCGCCGGGCGCGCTTTGCGCCAGCGCCGGCGTATAGGCGGCCACGCACCCCGCCGCCAGCGCCGCGATGATCCAGTGCTTCCTGCGCATGATGGTCCTCGTTTGGGATCGCCCTGTCGGCGCGCGCCGCGCGGCCGCCATCCAACGGCCGAGCGGCCCCCCGCCCGGCGCTCGGAGAGTGTTTCGTTACATCATGGGATAATTGGGGCCGCCGCCGCCTTCGGGCGTGACCCAATTGATGTTCTGGCTCGGATCCTTGATGTCGCAGGTTTTGCAATGCACGCAATTCTGCGCGTTGATCTGGAACCGCGGATTGGCGCCGTCGTCGTCGGTGAGCACTTCATAGACGCCGGCCGGGCAATAGAGCCGCGCCGGCTCCCCATACTCGGGCAGGTTCACGCGGATCGGAACCGACGGATCCGTGAGCTTCAGATGCACCGGCTGATCTTCTTCGTGATTGGTGTTCGAGAGATAAACCGAAGAAGACTTGTCGAACGAAATCACGCCGTCCGGCTTCGGATACTCGATCTTCTTGTGTTTCGCGGCGCGTTCGGTCGCCTCTGCGTCCGTTTTTCCGTGCTTCAGCGTCCCGAAGAACGAGAAGCCGCCGAGCAGAGTGGTCGTCCACATGTCGAAGATGCCGAGGAAGCCGCCGATGCTGGTGCCGAACCGGGACAATAGCGGCTTGGCGTTGCGCACCTTGACCAATTCCTTGCGCAGCGCGCTCCGCTTGTAGGCGTCCTCATAGGCGTCGAGTTCATCGCGCATCCGGCCGGCGGCGATCGCCTCGGCCGCCGCCTCCGCCGCCATCATGCCGCTGCGCATGGCGTTGTGCGTGCCCTTGATGCGGGGCACGTTCACGAACCCGGCCGAACAGCCGATCAGCGCCCCGCCCGGGAACGTCAGTTTCGGGACCGATTGCAGCCCGCCCTCGGTGATCGCGCGCGCGCCGTACGCGAGCCGCTTGCCGCCCTCCAGCATCGGCCGCACGGTCGGGTGCTGCTTGAAGCGCTGGAATTCGTCGAACGGCGAGAGCCAGGGATTCCGGTAATTGAGGTGCACCACATAGCCGATCGACACCAGCCGATCGCCCCAGTGATAGATGAATGCGCCCCCGCCGGTAGAATCGTCGAGCGGCCAGCCCACGCAATGGCGCACCAGCCCCGGTTCGTGCTTCTCCGGCGCGACCTCCCACAATTCCTTGAGCCCGATGCCGAACTTCTGCGGCTGGCTCTTGGCGCAAAGATCGAAGCGCGCCTGCAACTGCTTGGCGAGCGAGCCGCGCGCGCCTTCCGCGATCAGCACATATTTGCCGTGCAGCTCCATGCCGGGCTGATAATCGGGTTTCTTATGGCCGTCGCGCGCGATGCCGAACACGCCCGCGACCACGCCCTTCACCGCGCCCGTCTCGTCGAACACCAGCTCCGACGCGGGAAAGCCGGGATAGATCTCGACGCCCAGTTCCTCGGCCTGTCCGGCGAGCCAGCGCGTCACCATGCCGAGCGACACGATGTAATTGCCGTGATTGTGCATCAGCGGCGGCATCAGGAACGACGGCAGCTTGAGCGAGCCCGCCGGCCCGAGGAAGACGTATTCGTCCTTGCCGACTTCCGTCTCGATCGGCGCGCCGCGCGCTTTCCAGTCCGGAATGAGTTCGTTGAGCGCGACGGGATCGATCACGGCGCCGGAGAGGATGTGCGCGCCCGCCTCGGCGCCCTTCTCCAACACCGCGACGGACAACGCCGGCGCGATCTGCTTGAGCCGGATCGCCGCGGAAAGCCCGGCTGGGCCTGCGCCGACGATCACGACGTCATATTCCATCGACTCGCGCTCTTCGGCCATGCCCGTTCCTAACGATTCCGCTCCGCCTGCGGATCGTCTAACGCGCGGGCTGGCGATAGGCAAAGCGGCGAACCCGCCCGTTCTCCTTCCCGCTGCGCCCGCGGCCTGGGCGCCGGCGCGCTCGCCCCGCCCGTTCAGCGGCGCGGAGGGAGACGCCGGCGGGCGCCCGTGTTAGCTGCCGCACATGACGCCGTCGTCTGACTCCCGCGCCGCCGCTCTCGCCCTGCTTGAATGGTGGGGCGCGGCCGGCGTCGATCTGGA
>JACAEE010000105.1 GCA_013389015.1 Hydrogenophilaceae bacterium
GCTGGCGTCCGTCGGCGGCGCGTGGGCGTTCACCGCGCCGGCGTCGGACAGTTTCGCGCTGGTCGAGGTCGGCGCGCCGCGGGTCGCCGTGCGCCACGAAGGGCGCGTGGTCGGGCGCACGGACGCACGGGGGCGCATCGTGTTCGCGGGCCTGCGTCCCTACGACGCCAACCGCATCGGAATCGCCATCGAGGACCTGCCGCTGCACGCGAGGATCGATGCGGACGAGGCGATCGTCGAGCCGGCGGGACGCGGCGGCGCGGTCGTGCGGTTCGCGGCCGCGCACGGCGCGGCGGGCGAGGTGCGGGTCTTCGATAAGAACGGCGCGCCGCTGGAGCGCGGCGTCATGCTGGTGCGCGACGGCGACGGGGCGCGCTTTCCCGTCGGGGCGGAGGGGAGGGTCTATGTGAGCGGCCTTGCGGGCGAAAGCGTCTTGCGCGGCGGCGGGTGCGTCGTGCGCGTCGCGGCGCGGAATCTTGGCGCGACGGCGCAGTGCGCGGGGGACGGCGATGATCCGTAAGCTGATCATTCTCGGCGCGGTCGCGGGCGCAGGGCTCGCGGCGCCGGCGGGCGGGGCGTGCCTGCTCTGCTCGTGCACGGTCGATGGCGGCGCGGTGAGCTTCGGATCGTTCTCGGCGTTCTCCGGCGCGCAGGACGCGACCGGGCTCATCGAAGTCGATTGTCTGGGCGTGCTGGGCACGCCGCTCGATTCCTTCACGCTCAAGCTGGGGCCGGGGCTCCATGGCTCGTTCGCGGTGCGGGAGATGCGCAGCGGCGCCGACGCGCTCATCTACAATCTCTACACCGACGCGGCGCGCACCACGATCTGGGGCGACGGCACGGGGGGCACAAGCGTAGTGACGCTGACCAATTCGCTTTCGCTGCTCACCTGGTCGGTCTCGGCGCCGGTCTATGGCCGCATTCCCTCGCAGCCGACAGCGAAGGCTGGAGTCTATAGCGACACAGTGCTGGTCACGGTGGAGTGGTAGGGCGCGTGCGATGTTCAGCTGAGAACGCGCAGTCCATCCAAGCGCTGGACGTCGCGATCATGCGTCACCAGCGCGTCGGCGTTGATGGCGGGCGCGCTCGCCGCCTGCATGGCGTCAGCGAGCTTGAGCCCTAAGCGCGCGCGCAGTCGCACGGCGTCTTCTGCGATCCCCGCGCTGAGTTCGACGACGCGCCAGGATTCCAGGACGACGCGATATCGGCGTGCGAGGGCGTCATCGCCGTGTTGCAGCGGGCCCGTGAGCACTTCGGCGATGGTGATGGTCGTCACTGCGAAGCTGACGCCGCCCTTCGCGTGCAACTCAAACAACGGCGCGAACCTCTGCGCGAACGCGGGGCTATCCTCGAGCCAATAGATGATCGGCGCGGTGTCGACGAGCAGCAGTGCGCCTTCTGGGAGACCGGAAAGGTCTAACGGTCCCATTCGTGACGGAGGGAGCCGATGGTCGCGGCTGCATCATCGCCCCAAAATCCGCGTCCCGACCCCCTCAGCTTGACCAGGCCTAAAGCCTGAATTGGAGCGCGAGCGCGCCGAAATCCTGGCGTTCGGTCTGGGTCTCGAATTCCTCGGTGCGCACGACGTAGGTGTAGGCGAGGCGGACGCCGTTCACTTGCAGCGTGAAGCCGAGCTGGGCGTCGGCGACGTAGGTGCGTTTGTCGACGCTGGCGCTGTCGACGAAGGTGTTGCCGTCAAGGAATAGGTTGCGGCCCACGGCGCGGCCCTGGACGCCGGCGAAGATGCTCCACGAGAACGGCTTCTCCTCGAAATAGCCCGCGCTGCCGATCGAGGGGCGCACGCGCGGGGGGCCGATCTCGATCTGGTTGATGATGTTGTAGCCGATCTGGGCGGAGAGCCCGACGCGCGCCTCGGTGCGCAGCGTGCCGAGCGTCGCGCCGATGTGTGGGGCGGCGACGAATTCGAGGCCGCCGGGAACGTAGTCGGTGGAGTAGCGGAAGCTTGACCAGCGGCGCTCGAACGAGAGCGCGAAGGCGAGTTCGTTCTCCAGCTGGCTGTCCCAGCCCAAGGGATCGGGCGCGCCGAGCAGCTGGTGAATGGAGCTTTGCGCCTCCTCGCCCATGGCCGCGGGGCCGACCATGCCAAGCTCCAGCTCGTAGAGATCCGAGAAGCGCGGGAACAGGCCGTCCTCGCGATGCTGCACCGTGCCGAGCATCGCCTGCAGGTAGAGCCAGCCGGCGTAGGGGTGCTGGTCGGGCGGGGCGGGGTTGGCGGTGATGTCCTCCGGCGTGAAGATCGACTGGCCGAAGGAGACGCCCCAGACCTGCGCCTCCGCGCCGGTCAGGTTGCGGAGCAGGTTTTCCCCACCGCTCAGCCAGCCGGGGATGTCGCCGGTGGGGCGGACATACGTGAACTTGATGCCGGAAGTGTAGTTCCGGTCATTTCCGGAGGAGAGGCTGTCGTTCTCAACGATGAGGGAGAAGACGCCGGCGTCGTCGCCCTCCGCCTCCTGGGCTTGAGCCTTTTGGGGGGCCAGACCGGACGCGCCGAAGGCGAGGGCTGCGCCGAGGGCCAGCCGCGAAAGCGTGCGTGATCGCATGGGCCCACACCGGCGCGATCCGAGCGAGTCCGTCAAGCGGTGAAGGCGCCGCGCGCGCCCCCGCCGCCGCCGTTGCGCGCAGCTGTTGCGCGGAGGCGGCGGATCGCGGCGGCATTCGGGCGGCTGGAGGATGGGGCGCTTTTCAACGCTTGATCCTGATCGCCCCTCCCCCTGCCCCCGCCCCCTGGGGGGGGGCGGCGGGCGACGCAGTTCCCGACGGCGGGGAAGGCCTAGGCGATGATGTCCGGCGTCAGCTGGTTCTCGACCCAGGTGATCTGGTCCTTCAGCTGCAGCTTGCGTTTCTTCAGGCGGGCGATCTGGAGGGCGTCGCCGCCCGAGGAATCGGCCAGCGCGGCGATGGCGGCGTCGAGGGCGCGATGCTCCTCGCGCAGTTCGATCAGGCGCACCTTCAGGGCGCGCGTCTCCTCGGTGTCGTGGATGCTGAAGTCTTCGCCGTCTGCGCTCATCGCGCGCGCCTCATTTCGCGCGGGACACTAAACCCGGGGGGTGATTCAGGCAATCAACTCCGCCCCCCGCGCCTTCCGGCGGGGGCCTCGACCCGCCTCGTTGTTGGGCCGAAACCAGCCGCGATCGGCGCGATTTCGCGGCATGGTCTCCAAGTCTTCATCCTGTAACAGTTCGTGACCTGACAGCGGGGCGGCGCAGTGGTTCACTCGTTTCGCCAACGAAGAAGGAGTCGCTTCCGATGGCTTTAGACTCGCGCCTGCGCGAACTCGACGCCCGACACCGGGACCTTGACCAAGAAATCGAGCTGGAATCCCGCCGCCCCGCGGCGGACCCGATCCACCTCACCGAGATGAAGCGGCAAAAGCTGCGGATCAAAGAAGAAATCGAGGCGCTCAGAGCGCGGTTGGAACACTAGGCGTTCGGCCAGGGCCGGGCGCCTTTTTAGTTTCAGGACGGACGCGCGCCTTGGGGTGCGTGAAGGCGCCTTGCGCGCCCTGCGAAGCGCTCATGCGCGCGGCTCGACGGCGGGCGTCCGAGCGGGCGAGCGCGCTTGCGGCGCGCGCTCAAGGCCTGTAGCGCCGGGGTGAGGTTCGGCTCCCCCGGAGAAGCTTGATGCGCGCGCTGTTCTCGTTCGATGAGGCGATGACGCCGGCCCTGTTCAGCTGGGCCTATCGGCTGGTCGCGGCGTTCATCCTGGTGCTGGCGCTGTTCGCGGCGGCCGCCGCCTTCACGACGCTCAACACGGTCAATTTCTTTCTCGCCGCGTTCAACGCGCTTGGCGTTCTGGGCGCGGCGCTGGCGGCGATCCTGCTGCTGCGCCTCATCGGCGAGATCTGGATGACGCAATTGCGCATCCAGGACCGGCTCAACCTCATCCTCGAGCAAGGCCGCGACCGGCGCGGGGCGTGACGGCGACGCAGCGCCCCGGACGTCCGCGCCCGCAAGAAGAATCCCAAACGGACTCGACGCGCGCCAAGCGAGGCGCGAAAGTGGCGCCGCAGTAGGGGAGCGCGGGACATGAAGAGAATGCGCCCTGGTCTTGCGGGCCGCGCGCTTGTGCGCGGGTTGGCGGCGGTTCTTGGCGCGGCGGCGCTGGCGGCGTGCGAGAACACGCCCGACGAGCCAAGCGAACCGCCGACGCTGGTCGAGCGGGGCCGGCAAATCTTCTTCAACGAAACGTTCGAGGGAAACGGGCGCACCTGCGGCACGTGCCATCGCGCCGAGGACAATTTCGGCCTCACGCCGAACTTCATCGCCACCCTGCCGCTCGAGGATCCGCTGTTCGTGGCCGAGACCGTGGACGCCCTGAAGAACGGCTTCGAGGCGCCTGCGCAAATGCGCGCGCATGGCCTCATCCGCGAGAATCTCGATGGGTTCGAGGATCTTGAGAACAAGTTCACGCTGCGCGGGGTGCCCCATGTGCTGGCGCTGCGCACGTCGGTGGCGAGCCCGGCGGGCCCGCGCACGGGCTGGAGCGGCGACGGCGCGCCCGGCGACGGCAGCCTGCGCGCGTTCGCGGTCGGCGCCGTGATCCAACATTTCCCGAAGACCAATAACCGCGTCGCCGGCGTCGATTTCCGGCTGCCGACGGATGAAGAGCTCGACGCGCTCGAAGCCTTCATGCTGTCGCTCGGGCGCCAGGAGGAGCTGACGCTGCCGATCGCGTTCCGCGATCCGCTGGTGATGCGCGGGCAAGCGATCTTCACGGACAACGCCGTCGGCCGCTGCAATGTTTGCCACTTCAACGCCGGCGCCAACGGCGACCCGGCGGTGTTCGGCCCCAATCCCGGCAATCGCAATTTCGACACCGGGGTGGAGGATCTGCCCGATCTGCCAAGCCATGTGACCGGGCAGCCGGTTCCCCCGCGCGACGACGGCTTCGGCATACCCGGAGACGGCACGTTCAACACGCCGCCGCTGGTCGAAGCCGCCGACACCGGCCCGTTCTTCCACAACAACGCCGTCGCTACGATCGAGGAGGCGGTGGGCTTCTACAACAGCCAGGCGTTCAACAATTCGCCTGCGGGCCAGCTCATCAGGCAGGCGACCGGGACCGGCATCGCGCTCGAAGCCACCCAGGTCCAGGCGGTGGCGGCGTTCCTGCGGTCCATCAATGCGCTGGAGAACATCCGGGAGGCGACGGCCCGGCTCGCCGAAGCGCTCACCGCCACGGACGCGCGCGCGGCCGAGGCGCTGTTGCAGACGCGCGCCGAGATCGATGACGCGATCGAGGTTCTCTCCGGCGCTTCGCTCAGCGGCGACGCGGTGCTGCATCTCAGGGAGGCGCGCCGCCTTTCCGCCTCGCCGCGGGTCTATGATGAAGCTTGGCGCGAAAGCGTGGGCGATGCGATCGCGGCGCTGGAGCGGGCGCGGGTGCGCATCTTGGCGCCGCAAAGCTAGAGGGCCACATGAGGGACAAGGAGGCGCTCATGCGCACATTCGTCTTCACGCTCGCGGCCGCGATCGCGCTTGCCGGCGCAGCCGCCGCGCATCCGGCGACCGAGCAATATATCCCGATCGGGCAATCGCCCGGCGGAACCACGGTGCAGGGCACCGCCTATGCGACGGCCGAACCGGCGACGGCGGGCGGCCCGGCGTCGGTCTCGGTCGACGTCGCGGGCGACTATCAGAATTACGTGATCGGCCCGCGGACGCGGATCTATGTGGACCGCTCCGCCCAAGGCCAGCCTTCGACGCTGGGCACGGTCGAAGACCTGCAGGCGGGGCGCGTCGTCGAAGTCCGCCTGGCCGACGCTGAAACCCGCGTCGCGGCCTGGATCAAGGTGCGGCCGTAGCGGGCCCTGCGCCATCGTATCGCAATTGATAATGAGTTGCATTAACGGCGCCGGGCGCATAATTTGGCTCGACGCTTGAGCGCCGGGTCCGCGGACACGTCGTTCGGCGTTTCCTCCCTATCGACTTCGGCCCGGCGGCGCGCCCGTCGGGCCGTTTTGTTTGCGCCAGGCGGGTCGGCGCGCCGGGGGACGGCGCGCCTTCCCGGGGCGGTTCAACGCGACGCGATGATGAGCGGGTGGTCGCGGTGATAGGCGGTCACCATCGGCTCGCGCAGACGCGCGACCGCGCGGTTGAGCGCGCCCTCGACGCAAGCCTCGTAGGCGAGGCGGCGGCGCCGCGTCTCGAGCGGCGCGTAGCCGTCGGGACGTCCGCCGCAGGCTTCGTTCGCCGCGCGGCCGAGCCGCGCATACATGCGGTAGGCGTCGGCCGGGTCGTCGAGGTCGAGATCGCCGTAGCGCACGACCACGCGGTTCTCGCGGGCCGGATCTGCGGCGGCAGGCGCAGCGAGGCAACATAACGCTGCGAGGGCGAGGCATGCGGACGTGATCAAAGCTTTCATCACAACACCTCCATGGTCCGCGTGGGATCACGCGGCGTTGAAGGCGTAGGCATGCCGCAACGTGAGCGCTGTGACCGCGGTCGCGCGGGCGCAGCGGAACATTCAGGCGGCTTCGGGTTCTTCGACGAAACCCTTCCAGGTGCGCATGTAGCCGACGAACTTCTCCGAGAGCGCCTCGCTGCGGAGATAATCGGCGCTCACCGGCAGGGGCGTATGAACGAAGGCGGGATCGGCGGCGACGCGCCTGGGGAAATCGTGGTGCAGGATCGCGCCGCGGCCGATGACGACGAAGTCGAGCCCGCCATCAAGCGCGCGCGCGGCGGCTTCACCGGTCATGATCTTGCCGGCGGCGCCCAGGCGCACATCGCCGCGCGGCAGGTCGGCGAAATGCGCGAGCAGCGACTTCTCCTGATGCTCCTCTTCAGCCGGCGGCTTGAACACGTCCCACAGCGACATGTCGAGATAGTCGATCTTGGCTTCGCGCAAGAGGCGCGCGGCGACCCATTTGATCTCGTCGAGCTTCAGCCCGAAGCGTTCCGGAGAAAGCCGCACGCCGAGGCTGAAATCGGCGCGGCACTCGGCGCGCACGCCGTCGATGATCTCGAACAGAAGCCGCGCGCGGTTCTCGATTGCGCCGCCATAGGCGTCTTCGCGCTTGTTGATCTCTGCGGAGAGGAACTGGCAGAGGAGATAGCCGTGCGCGCCGTGCAGCTCCACGCCATGGAAGCCGGCGCGATCGGCGCGCACGGCGGCGGCGATGAAATCCGCCTTCACCTGCGCCACTTCGTCGAGGCTCAGCGCGCGCGCGCCGGTCTCTTCGTTGTCGGAGGGGCAAACGGGCGCCTGGCCGATGATGTCCTTCGGCGAGCGCATGCCGGCGTGATGCAGCTGCACGACGCTGTGGCTGCCGAAGCCGTTGATCGCGGCGGCGAGGCGGGCGAGGCCATCGATGTGCTTGTCGTCATGCACGCCGAGCTGGCCGGGAAAGCCGACGCCGCCGGCCGACACCGAGGCCGCGCACGTCATCGTCAAGCCGAAGCCGCCTTCGGCGCGTTTCACCAGCCAACGGAATTCCTCGTCGCTCAGGACGCCGTCGGGATGACTCTGCCAATTGGTGAGCGGCGCCAGCATGAAGCGGTTCTTCATCGCCGGCCCATGCGCAAGCGGCAGCGGATCAAAGAGCGTGGTCATGCGCTCCGGCGTAGCGAAGGGCGCCGGCGCGCTCAAGACGAAGACTTCTGCGCGCGCGCTTAGCGTCTCTCCGCCTGCCGCAACGACACCCCTAGGCTTCTTCCTCTTCGGCCTCACCCTCGGCGGAGACGCTCCCATCTTCCCCGGCAGGCGAGGCGAGGGCGGCCGTCGTCTCGCTGGCGGGGCGCAGGGTCTTGCCTTCGGCCTTGCGCTGGCGCGCTTCGGCGCGCGCCTTGGCGGCGGCGGCTTCGGCGACGACCTTGTCGAGTTCGATCTGCGAGCAGAGGCCGAGCGACACGGGATCGACGGGCTTCAGATTGTTGGCGTTCCAGTGCGTGCGCTGGCGCACCTGTTCGATCGTCGCCTTGGTGGTGCCGATCAGCTTCACGATCTTGGAATCCGGCACTTCCGGGTGGTTCTTCAGGAACCACTGGATCGCGTCGGGGCGATCCTGGCGGCGCGCGATCGGCGTATAGCGGGCGCCGCGCTTCTTCGCGACCGGGATGTCGACGCGCTTCTGCTCCAGCGGCTTCATCCGATAGGCGGGATCGGCCTCGGCGCGGTCGATCTCCTCGCGCGAGAGGAAGCCGCCGGCGATCGGATCGACGCCGCGGATGCCCTTGGCGACGTCCTCGTTGGCGATGCCTTGCACTTCGAGCGGGTGCAGGCCGCAGAAATCGGCGATCTGGTCGAAGCCGAGCGAGGTCTGCTCGATCAGCCACACGGCGGTCGCCTTCGGCATCAGGACGTTGGACATCAGGATTTCCTCCAAGGGGGTCGCTGCGCAACGCGCTTCGCCGGGCGTCGTCGCCTGGCGGGGAGCCTTGGAAGCGGGACGGCCAGCGAGCGCTCAGGCGCACTCAAGCCAGCTGGCGCGCGATATAGCGGGCCGGGGCGGAAAAGGGAAGCGCTCTAACGTCGCCCGAAGCCGCGCCGCTTCATTTCACGCACCAGGTGATCCACGAAGGCGCGGACCTTCGGGGCGATCAGGCGATTGGTGGGGTAGACGGCGAGGATGTCGCTGGTCGGCGTCGCAAAATCCGGCAGCACCCGCGTCAAGGCGCCCGCCGCCAAGGCGTCCGCCACCATCCATTCGGGCAGCACGGTGAGGCCCAGACCAGCCAGCGCGGCGGCGCGCAAGGACTCCGTGCAGTTGGTGAGCAGGCGCGGCGCAATGGCGATGTCGCGACCGTCAATGCGCCAGGAATCGCGCCATGCGAGCGGCGAAAAGCCGACGCAGCGGTGGGCTGCGACATCTTCGGGCGCCGTGAGCGCGGGGGACGAGGCAAGATAGCTGGGGGAAGCCACGATCACGGTCGGCGAGAGCCCGATGCGGCGCACCACGAGGCGATCGTCCGGGTTCGGCGTAATGCGGATCGCAAGATCGAAACCCTCGTCGACGAGGTTGGCGTAGGGCTGCGCTTCCACCAGATCGATGCTGATTGCGGGATGCGCGTTCAGGAACTCGGCGAGGCCGGGCAATATGAAGCCCGGGGCGAACCCGTCCGGCGCCGTCACGCGCAGAGATCCGCTCGGGGCGGCGCCGAGAGTCTGAACTTCCGCGCGCGCGGCCTCGGCTTCATCCAGGAGCCGGCGGCAGCGGGCGTAGAAGACGAGGCCGGCTTCGGTGGGACGCACCGTGCGGGTGGTGCGGTCGAGCAGGCGCACGCCGAGCCGTTCCTCCAGTGCGCGCACCGCCTCGCTGATGGAGGATTTGGCAGTCTGCAGGCGTTGGGCGGCGCGCGTGAAGCTGCCGCTTTCGACGACGCGGGAAAAAGCTTCAATGCCGGCGAATGGCTCCATCGCGAAGATTGTTCGCCGCCGCGAACAAGCTGTCCAGAGCCGCCGTCTCCTCGCTGACCTCCGGAGGCGTCATGCAGGCCTCCCTGAGACGGGAGACTGGATCATGAAAGACGCAAACGCAGCGATCGCGATCACGGCGGGAGGCGGGGGCGAAGCGCTCGATGTTCTTGGCGCGGCGATGATCGTGAAGAGCCAAACCAAGGAAGCCTTCCTGGCGGAACACGTGATCCCGCCCGGCTATTTCGTGCCGCCGCACATGCACGCGGACGACGAGGAGATGTTCTTCATCCTGGAGGGCCGGCTCACGCTGCTCGATGGCGGCCAAGAGATGGTGATCGGGCCTGGGGAGACGGCGCGGTTTCCGCGCGGCGTGGCGCACGGCTTCCGCAATGACGACGCGGGCGCGGTGCGCTTCCTGGTGTTGTGCACGCCTGGCGTCCAAGCTGGCGAGATGTTTCGCCACTTCGACCGCGCAGGCCGCGAAGCGCCGCTGGCGCCGGCGGCGGTTGGCGAGATCTGCGCGCAGTACGGGGTGCGCATGGCGTAGCGGACCGCCGTGCTTGCCCCGCGCGTCGTTCCTGATACGTTCGCAGATCGCGGTGGAGAACCTCGAGCACGCGCTTTCCAGCGCCGGCATGGGCTTCGACGACATCGCGCATCAGCGCGCCTTCATGACCGCCCCTGCGCGCACGGAAGGCTTCATGCAGGGCGCGGCCGGGCACGTGCGCAGCCCGCCGGCGGCGACGACGCTGATCTATGTGAAAGCGCCGGCGACGGCGCAATTGCTGATCGAGATCGAGGCGGTCGCGGCGAAGGAGTTGCGTTCCTGAGCCGCATGCGCTCCGTTGATCTTAACAACAACGGGAGGGCGCATGCGGTTCGGGGTGTTCTACGAGCATCAGCTGCCGCGCCCGTGGGGCGAGGGGGATGAGGCGCGGCTCTTTCATGAGGCGCTCGAGCAGGTCGTGCTCGCGGATGCGCTGGGCTACGACTACGCCTGGGAGGTGGAGCACCATTTCCTGGAGGAATATTCGCATTCCTCGGCGCCGGAAGTGTTCCTGGCCGCGGCTGCGGCGCGGACGAAAAACATACGCGTCGGGCACGGCATCCGCCAGGTGATCCCGCACTACAATCACCCCGCGCGCACGGCCGAATGCCTCGCAACGCTCGACATCATCTCGAACGGACGGCTCGATTTCGGGATCGGCGAGGGCGCCACACGGCTCGAGCTCGGCGGCTTCGGCATTCCGGCGAAAGAGAAGCGCGCGCTCGCGCTCGAAGCGGCCGAGCAGATCGCCAACATGATGGTGATGAGCCCCTATCCGGGCTTCGAAGGCGCGGGCTTCTCGATGCCGTGCCGCAACGTAGTGCCCAAGCCGGTGCAGAAACCGCACCCGCCGATGTGGATGGCGTGCACCAATCGCGACACGATCCGCATCGCCGCCTCGATCGGCGTCGGCGCGCTCGCGTTTTCGTTCCTCGATCCGGAAGAGGCGCGCGGCTGGGCGGAGATCTACTACGGAATCATCAAGTCGGATCAGTGCATGCCCATCGGCCACAGCGTGAACGCCAATATCGCGATGGTGTCGAACTTCTCGGTGCATCGCGATCGCGCGGAGGCGATCCGGCGCGGGCAGGAGGGATTCGAGTTCTTCAGCTACGCGATCAATGCGCTGGTCGCGCATGACGCGATCCCCGGCCGCTCGACGCTGTTCGACGATTTCCTGCGCGCGCGGAAGATGCAGGACGAGGAGATCATCGCGGCGGCCAGGATGGCGACGCATTTCGCGAGCGGCATCGGCACGCCGGACGACATCCGCGCGCATCTCAAAGGCTTCCAGGAGGCGGGCGTGGATCAAGTGATCTTCCTGCAGCAGGCGGGGCGCAATCGTCACGCGCACATTTGCGAGTCGCTGGAGCTGTTCGCGGCGGAAGTGATGCCGGAATTCAAGGCCGAAGTCGCAGCACGCGAAGCGCGCAAGGCGGGCGAACTCGCGCCCTATATCGAGGCGGCGCTGAAGCGGAAGAAACGCATGGCCCCGCTCGCCGATGACGCGATCCCGGTGGTGAAGGCGTCGGTGAAGAAGGCGGAAGTGAACGAGGGGCGCTGAGCGTGCTTGGATCGCGGGCGCCTCAGAAAGAAGGCGGGCCGGAAGCAGTCCGTGATCAAGCGCGTGCGCGTGCGATGACGCGGCGCACGAGGACGTCGGTGGATTCGATCAGCGGGACGCTCACATCGGGCGCATCGAGCACGAGCGGGATTTCGGTGCAGCCGGCGATGAGGGCGTCGGCGCCGCTGGCGATGAGGGCGTGGGCGTGGGCGCGCATGGCGGCGCGGATGGGTTCGCTTCTATCGCCGGCTTTGACCGCGTAGATCAAATCCATGAATTCGCGCTGCGCCTTCTCATCGAGGCGCAGCCAAGCGCGGCCGCGCTGCTCGAGCGCGCGTTCGTAGAGCTGCGCTCCGCGCGCGCCGTCGGCGGCGAGTATCGCAATGGTCGCGGCGCCGCTCGCCGCCGCGGCGTCGGCGGTCTCGTCGATCATGGAGAGGAAGGGGATGGCGACGGCCGCGCGGACATCGTCCTGCCAGTGGTGGGCGGTGTTGCAGGCCATGACGAGGAGGTCGGCGCCGGCGCGTTCGAGGCCAAGCGCCGCGGCGACGAGGTAAGGCGCGGGGCTCTCGCCGCGGCCGGCGATGGCGGCGTTGCGGTCGGGGATGCGCGGGTTGGAATCGATCAGCACACGGAGGTGATCGGAATCGCCGCGTGCGGGCGTGGCCGCGATCAGCTTCTGGAAGAAATCCGCCGTCGCCGCCGGCCCCAGCCCGCCGATGATGCCGATTGTCTTCGTCATTCCCGGAATGTCGATTGATAGGCGAAGAGCGCCGGCGCGCCGCCGGTGTGGAGGAAGAGGATCTTGTCGCCGCTCTTGAAATCGCCGCGCCGCGCCATGCCGATGAGGCCGGCGGCCGCCTTGCCGGTATAGACCGGATCAAGCAGCACGCCTTCCAGGCGCGCGAACAATTTAACCGCCTCGATCATCTCCGGCGTCGGCAGCGAGTAGCCGGGGCCGACCCAGTCGTCGAGCGCCGTGACCTTCGATCGCTCCGGCTGGGGAACGCCGAGAAAATCCGCGGTCTCGCTGACAAGCTTGAAGACGTTGGCCTCCTGCGCGGCGCGCGGGCGGCTGACATTGATCCCGATCACGGGAACGCCGGCATGGGCGGCTTCGAGGCCGACGAGCAGGCCCGCATGCGTGCCGGTCGAGCCGGAGGCGAGCGCGATGTGATCGAAGGCCACGTGGAGATCGAGGCTCTGCTGCACGATCTCGCCCGCGCACACGACATAGCCGAGCGCGCCCAGCGGATTGGAGCCGCCGCCGGGGATGAGATAGGGCTTGCGGCCCTGGCTGATGAGATCATCGGCGAGGCTCATCATCGCATCGTTGAGATCGGCGCCCCCGGGCACGACATTGACGCTCTCCACGCCGATCAGGCCGAACAGGAAATTGTTGCCGCTGGCGTTCCTGTCATACGAGCCGCGGACGCGCTCCTCGAGCACGAGACAGCATTTCAGCCCCTCCTTCGCCGCGGCGGCGAGCGTCAGGCGGCAATGATTGGATTGCGGGGCGCCGACGGTGACGAGCGTGTCAGCGCCTTGCGCGAGCGCATCGGCGACGAGAAATTCGAGCTTGCGCGTCTTGTTGCCGCCCATGGCGAGGCCGATGAGGTCATCGCGCTTGATCCATACCTCGACGCCCAGATGCGCAGAGAGGCGCGGCAGCTTCTCAAGCGGCGTCGGCGCCGGCGTATAGCGGCGGCGGGGAAAGCGGGCGAGGCGCATCGCTTGGCTCTCTGAAATCACTTCAAGTCGATTCCATACTCGCTCCCCTCATTCCGGGCGACTCCCCCGCAAGCGGGAGGCGCCCC
>JACAEE010000097.1 GCA_013389015.1 Hydrogenophilaceae bacterium
CTTCGCCAGAACCATCGTGATCGCGGCCGTCAGCGTCGTCTTGCCGTGATCGACGTGACCGATCGTGCCGATGTTGCAGTGCGGCTTCGTCCGCGAAAACTTTTCCTTGGCCATCGTCGGCTCCGTCTCTCTCTTTCTCTATTCCACCGTCTTGCGTTTCGTTGGGTCCGCGTCGGTCAGCTGCGTGAGCTGCGCTCCGCGCACAAGCCTCATGCGCGCAGCTTCGCCAGGACCTCCTGGCTGACCGCCCGAGGGACCTCGTCATAGTGCGAGAACTCCATCGAATAGCTGGCGCGCCCCTGCGAGAACGAGCGCAGGGTATTGACGTAGCCGAACATGTTGGCGAGCGGCACGAGCGCATTGATGATCGTTGCGTTGCCGCGCATGTCCTGGCCTTGGATCATCCCACGCCGCGAGTTCAAGTCCCCGATCACCGAGCCCACATATTCTTCGGGGCTGGTGACTTCGACCTTCATGATCGGCTCCAGCAGCCGCGGATCGGCCTTGTCCTTGAGCTCCCGAAACGCCGCTTGCGCCGCGATCTGGAACGTCAGCACGTTCGAGTCCACGTCGTGATACTTGCCGTCGACCAGCCGCGCCGTGAAATCGATGACCGGGAAGCCGGCGAGGAGACCGTTCTCCTTGGCCATGTTGAGGCCCTTCTCGACGCCCGGCACGTATTCCTTCGGCACCGCGCCGCCGACGATCGCGTTCTCGAACACGAAGCCCGAGCCCGGTTCGCCCGGCGCGAACTCGATCTTCACTTCCGCGAACTGGCCCGAGCCGCCGGTCTGCTTCTTGTGCGTGTAAGTGATGGTCGCGGGCCGTCCCAGCTTTTCGCGATAGGCCACCTGCGGCGCGCCGACATTGGCCTCGACCTTGTAGGTGCGCTTCAGGATGTCGACTTTGATGTCGAGATGCAGCTCCCCCATCCCCTTGAGGATGGTTTGCCCGCTTTCCTGATCGGTCGAGACGCGGAACGAGGGATCCTCCGCCGCGAGCTTCGCCAGCGCCACGCCCAGCTTTTCCTGGTCGGCCTTCGATTTCGGCTCGATCGCGACTTCGATCACCGGCTCGGGGAACTCCATCCGCTCGAGGATCACGGGCTTCGTAGGATAGCACAGCGTGCCGGTGCGCACTTCCTTGAGCCCCGCGAGCGCGACGATGTCGCCCGCATAGGCTTCCTTGATGTCCTCGCGGTTGTTGGCGTGCATGAGCAGCATCCGCCCGGCGCGCTCCTTCTTGTCGCGCGTCGAGTTCAAAAGGCTGTCGCCGTGATTGAGCACGCCTGAATAGATTCGGCAGAAGGTGATCGTGCCGACGAACGGGTCGTCCATGATCTTGAACGCGAGCAGCGAGAGCGGCTCGCTGTCGCTGGACTTGCGGACCAGCTCCTTGGTCTCGTCGTTGGGATCGATGCCCTTGATCGCGGGCCGGTCGACCGGCGAGGGCAGATAGTCCACCACGGCGTCGAGCAGCGGCTGCACGCCCTTGTTCTTGAACGCCGAGCCGCAGAACATCGGATAGAAGGCCGCCTCCAGCACCGCCTTGCGAATGAGGCGCTTCAGCGTCGGCGTGTCCGGCTCCTCGCCTTCCAGAAACTTCTCAAGCACCGCGTCGTCCAGTTCGACGGCGGCCTCGATCATCGCCGCGCGATACTCCGCCGCCTGCGCCTTGAGATCGTCCGGAATCTCGACGACGTCGAACTTCGCGCCGAGCGTCTCGTCGCGCCAGAGGATCGCCTTCATCTCCACGAGATCGACCACGCCGCGGAAATTCGATTCGATGCCGATCGGCAGCTGCATGGGCACGGGCTTGGCGCCCAGCCGCTTCTTGATGTCGTTGACGCAGTTGAAGAAGTCCGCGCCGATCTTGTCCATCTTGTTGGCGAAGATGATGCGGGGGACTTTGTACTTGTCGCCCTGGCGCCAGACGGTCTCGGTCTGAGGCTCCACGCCCTGGTTGCCGTCCAGCACCACGACCGCGCCGTCGAGCACGCGCAAGCTGCGCTCCACCTCGATGGTGAAGTCGACGTGGCCGGGGGTGTCGATGATGTTGAGGCGCTTGCCGTTCCAGAACGTCGTGGTCGCGGCGGACGTGATCGTGATGCCGCGCTCCTGTTCCTGCTCCATCCAGTCCATGGTGGCCGCGCCGTCATGGACTTCGCCGATCTTATGGGACTTGCCGGAATAGAAGAGGATGCGCTCGGTCGTGGTCGTCTTGCCGGCGTCGATGTGCGCCATGATGCCGAAATTGCGATAGTCCTCGATGGCGTACTGCCGGGGCATGGGTCTGGTCTTTCGCTACCAACGGTAATGGGAGAAGGCCCGGTTGGCTTCCGCCATCCGGTGCGTGTCTTCCCGCTTCTTCACGGCGTTTCCTCTGTTGTTCGACGCGTCGAGGAGTTCCCCTGCGAGCCGGTCCTCCATCGTGTTCTCGTTGCGCGAACGCGCGGCGTTCACCAGCCAGCGGATGGCGAGCGCCTGGCGCCGCTCGGGCCGCACTTCCACGGGCACCTGGTAGGTCGCCCCGCCGACGCGCCGCGAGCGCACCTCGATCGCGGGCGCGACATTGGCCAGCGCATCATGGAACACTTCGATCGCCGGGCGCTTCAGCTTCTTTTCAGCGTTTTCGAGCGCGCCGTAGACGATCTTCTCCGCGACCGACTTCTTTCCCTCGTACATGACGTAGTTCATGAACTTCGTCAGCACGAGATCGCCATAGACGGGATCGGGCAGGACCTCGCGGGGTTCGGCGCGGTGACGGCGTGACATGGGGACGCTTCCTTCTTGAGAAAAGTCCCGCAAGCGGCCTCCGCGTGCGGGACGATCCTCGCCTTCGGGTCAGGCGAGGATCATTTCGGCCGCTTGGCTCCGTAGAGGGACCGCCGCTTCTTGCGGTCCTTGACGCCCTGCGTATCGAGGACGCCGCGGAGGATGTGGTAGCGCACGCCGGGCAAATCCTTCACCCGGCCGCCGCGGATGAGCACGACGGAATGTTCCTGCAGGTTGTGCCCTTCGCCAGGAATGTAGCAGACCGCCTCGATCTGGGTCGTGAGGCGGACCTTGGCGACCTTGCGCAGCGCCGAGTTCGGCTTCTTCGGGGTCGTCGTATAGACGCGCGTGCACACGCCGCGGCGCTGCGGGCAAGCCTTGAGCGCCGGCGCCTTGTTGCGCACGGAGAGCGGCGTGCGCGGCTTGCGGATCAGCTGGTTGATCGTCGGCATGGGCCGGTCTGCATTCCCTGGGCTGAATTCAACGTCGATAGGCGCGCCCGGGCGGCCGCTCCCTTTGGGAGGACTGCTCATAGGCGCGCCGGCTTTTCGGTTCGTTCGGCGGCGACGCGTTTCCGCGGTCCTGCGGACAGCCGTCCCCGAAAGAAGGCGCGGAAAATACGGACGCCGCCCTGGAAGGTCAAGCCGGGGAAAACCGCCCTGGGACGGGTGATTTCTCCGGTCTCCCCCGACCGGCGCGGCGGCGAGGACCTGGCGCCGCAAGGCCCGAATCCCATCTATGCATCGCCAGCCCCACGATTGGAGCCTCCATGCCCCTGCTCATGTGCCCCAACTGCAACGCCTCGATGAACGAGGTGAAGCGCAACGACGTCCAGATCGACATGTGTCCCACCTGCCGGGGCGTGTGGCTGGATCGCGGCGAACTGGAAAAGCTGATGGCCAGCGCCAAGGCGGAGCTCCAGGCCTTCGAGCAGGACCGCGAGGAATTCTATCGCGACCCGGATCAGTACCGGCGCGCCCGTCCGCAGCCCCGTCATGATTATGGCGAACGCGGCGAGCGCGGCGAATACGGCGAGCGCGGCGAGCACGGCGACTACGATCCGAGGACCGGCAAGCGCCGCCGCCGCGGCTTCGAATTCTTCGACCTTTTCGACTGAGCAGCCGCCCGCTCGGCCGGCGCGGGGCGCGCGGAGACGGCGCGCGCCGGCGCAGGTTAGGTGACGCACATACTCATGGTCACAGTGCAGAGCCGGCCCTCGCCGGCGCCGCCGGCCACATCACGTCCCGGCATCCGCATCGAGATACTGCGCGCTTTACAGCAGCCCCGCCCGCGTAAGCGTCGCTCTCGCCCCCTCCAGATGTTTCGCATAATTCCGCCACCGCCCGGACGCGCGCGCATAGAGCGGCTCGCGCACTTGCCAGACGCTCGCGGTCTTCACCGCATTGCGCGCCGTGTGGAAGGAGAGGCACGCCTCATCCCACCCCAGGCCGCAGAAATCGAGCAGGCGCTGCGTCTCCTCCCGCGGCGCTCGCACGAAGGCGTCGTAGTCGAAATCGAGAATGTCCCCGCCGTAGAGCGACTTCCAATACGCCATGAGCCGCCGTTCCTGCGCTAGGAAATGCGCGGCGTCTTCGAGATCGAGCGCATAGCCCATGCTGTGGTCGAGATGGAGGAAGTAGACCGACAGGCAATTGTCGAGCGGATGCCGGCGCGTATGCACGATCCGCGCATCGGGAAAGAGGCTCTTGATCAGCCCCACATGCAGGAAATTGTCGGGCCGCTTGTCGGTGAGCAGCGACGCGCTCGGAAACGCCGCGCGCGCCTGCGCCATATAGTGCGCGGCAAGCTGCGTCGCCTCGCTGTCGCCCAGCGCCCGCACGCCCACGCTGCGCGCGATCTGCGGCAGGAACGCCATCTCCCCGCCGGCCTTCACATCCGGATGCGCTGCGAGCACCTGCTCGGCCAATGTCGAGCCGGAGCGAAACATCCCGCAAATGAAGACGAGTTTCGGTTCAGTCGTCCCGGCCTCGCGCCTGCGCCCCACTGGATAGGCGGCGATCAGCGCATCAACGAGCCGCTCGTGCGCGGCGCGATCATAGGAGGCGCCAGGCGCCGCAGCCCGGCTCGCGGCGTTTGCGGCGCGATAGGCCGCAAACGCTTCGCCATAGGCCCCGGCTTCGTCGAGCATCTTGCCGAGGGCAAACCCAAGGCTCGCCTTGTCCGCCGCGTCGGCCGCCGGATGCGCCAGCGCTGCGCGCAGCCGCGCGATCAGCGGATCGTCCGCTTCCGTCGCTTTCGTCGCCCCCGCGATCCGCGCCAGCGCCGAAAAGCACAGCGGATCGATGCGCAGAGCCGCCTCATACCGCGCGATCGCATCTTCACGGCGTCCCTGATCTTCATAGAGATTGCCGAGATTGAGCAACGCCGGGACGTAAGCCGCGTTGCGCGCCAGCGCCGCGAGCAATTCGCGCTCCGCGTCATCCTCGCGCCGCAGATGGTCGGCGAGGATCGCCGCGCGGTTGAGGTGGATTTCCTCCGGGTCGCGCGCGCCCCGTGCGATCGCCTCTCCGTATGCGGAGAGCGCCTCCTCGAACCGACCGAGCCGCCGTCGCAGATAGCCGACATTGTACCAGGCGTTCGCCCGCTCCGGCCATTGCGCCACGACCGCCTCGAACGCCGCCAGCGCCTCGCCATCGCGCCCGGCGTTCATGAGGCGGGCGGCCTCACGCAACTGATGCTCAGGCGTCGCCGTCATCGCGCCAATCTAGAAGGCGCATGAAAAAGAAAAAGGGCCGGGGATCGCTCCCCGGCCCGATCTGTTCGCCGCGCGAGGGCCTACTCGGCCGCCTCCACCGCCGGCGCGGGCGGCCGTTCGAGCGCGAGCTTGGCGTCGCGCTCCGCCGCCAGGCGTTGGTAGCGCCGCAATTGTCCGCCCGTCCCGGCGGGAATGAGCCGGCCGACGATGACGTTCTCCTTGAGCCCTTCCAGCGTATCGACCTTGCCCTGCGAGGCGGCGTCGGTGAGCACGCGCGTCGTCTCCTGGAACGAAGCGGCCGAGATGAAGCTGCGCGTCTGCAAGGAGGCCTTGGTGATGCCCAGCAGCATGGACTGCGCGGTGGCGGGTTTGAGGCCCAGCTCCTGCACGCGCCGGTTCTCGTCCTCAAGGTCGAGCGCGTCGACCGCCTCGCCCTTGAGAAACTCGGTGTCGCCGGCGTCCATGATCTCGACCTTCTGCAGCATCTGGCGAACGATCACCTCGATGTGCTTGTCGTTGATCGGCACGCCCTGCAGCCGATAGACCTTCTGAATCTCCTCCACGAGATAGTTGGCGAGCGCCTCCACGCCCAGCACCGAGAGGATGTCCTGCGGCGCCGGGTTGCCGTCGAGCAGATAGTCGCCGCGCTTGACGAAATCGCCTTCCTGCACGGCGATGTGCTTGCCCTTGGGGATCATGTACTCGATCGCATCGGCGGACTCGTCCTCCGGCACGATGCGCAGCCGGCGCTTGTTCTTGTAGTCCTTGCCGAACTCTACGCGCCCGTCGATCTCCGCGATGATCGCGTGCTCCTTCGGCCGCCGCGCTTCGAACAGCTCCGCCACCCGCGGCAGGCCGCCGGTGATGTCGCGCGTCTTTGCGCCGCCTGTCGGGATCCGCGCGAGGTCCTGGCCTGGCGTGACTTCGTCACCGTCTGCGACGGAGAGAATGGCGCCCACCGGAAGAATGTAGCGCGCCTCCTGCCCATTCGCGAGCTTGGCGGGCTTATCCTTCTTCTCATCCATGATCACCACGGCCGGACGCAGATCAGAGCCCTTCGCAGTCGAGCGCCAATCGATCACGACCTTGGAGGAAAGCCCCGTGCGCTCGTCCATCTCGTCGCGCGAGGAGACGTTCTCGATCAGGTCCTCGAACTTCACGCGGCCCTTCGATTCGGTGAGAATCGGCGTCGAATAGGGATCCCATTCCGCGAGGCGGTCGCCCCGCGAGATCGTGGCCTTCTCGTCGACCTTGAGCTTTGCACCGAACGGCAGCTTGAAGCTCTGCCGCTCTTTGCCTTCGGCGTCGACGACGGAGATCTGCATCTGGCGGCCCATCACGATGAGCTCGCCCTTGTCGTTCTTCACCGTCGCGCGATTGATGAACCGCACCGAGCCATCGTGCGCGGATTCCATCACCGATTGCTCAGCCACCTGGGCGGCGCCGCCGATATGGAACGTGCGCATGGTGAGCTGCGTGCCCGGCTCCCCGATCGATTGCGCCGCGATGACGCCGACGGCCTCGCCGATATTCACCGGCGTGCCGCGCGCGAGATCACGCCCGTAGCAGGCCGCGCACACGCCGGTGCGCGTGTCGCAAGTCAGCACCGAGCGCACCTTGACGGTCTGCACCGCGGCCTTCTCGATCACCTGAACGAGGTCCTCATCGAGATAGGCGCCGGCCGGCGCGATGACTTCGCCCGAAGCAGGGTCGGCGATATCAAGGGCGGCCGTGCGTCCCATGATCCGGTCGCCGAGCGAGACGACGATGTCGGCGCCGTCGATGACGGCGGAGATGTCGATCCCGTTCTGCGTGCCGCAATCCTCCTCGGTGATGATGCAGTCCTGTGCGACGTCGACGAGGCGGCGCGTGAGATAGCCCGAGTTCGCGGTCTTCAGCGCCGTATCCGCGAGCCCCTTGCGGGCGCCGTGGGTGGAGTTGAAGTATTCCTGGACCGTGAGGCCTTCCTTGAAGTTCGAGATGATCGGCGTCTCGATGATCTCGCCCGAGGGACGCGCCATCGGCCCGCGCATGCCGGCGAGCTGCTTCATCTGGTTCTTCGAGCCGCGCGCCCCGGAATGCGCCATCATGTAGATCGAGTTGTACTCGCCGAGGCGCCCGTCCTTCAGCTTCGGCAGCTTGGACGTCTCCTCCATCATCGCATCGGCGACCCGGTCGGTGCATTTCGACCAGGCGTCCACGACCTTGTTGTACTTCTCGCCTTTGGTGATGAGGCCGTTGGCGTATTGCCGCTCGTACTCGGCGACCTCCTTGCGCGTGTCCTCGACGAGCTTCTCCTTCGCCTTCGGCACGATCATGTCGCCCATGCCGAACGAAATCCCCGCGCGGCACGCCTCGCGGAAACCCAGCGCCATCAGCCGGTCGGCGAAGATCACGGTCGCCTTCTGTCCGCAGTGCCGGTAGACCGCGTCGATCAGGTTGCCGATCTCCTTCTTGGTCAGCAGCACTTCGATCAGCTGGTGGCCGATCTTGGGATGCTTCGGCAGCACTTCGGCGAGCTTCATGCGTCCGGGCGTGGTGTCGATCGTCTTCCACACCGGCTTGCCGTCGGCGTCGATCGACTCCCAGCGCGCCTTGATCTTGGTGTGCAGCGTCACCACGCCTGCTTCGAGCGCCGCCTCGATTTCGCCCATCGAGGCGAACGCCTTGCCTTCGCCCGGCTCGTTCTCCTTGGCCGTCGAGAGGTAGTAGAGCCCGAGCACGATATCCTGCGAGGGCACGATGATCGGGCGGCCATTGGCGGGCGAGAGGATGTTGTTCGTGCTCATCATCAGCACGCGCGCTTCGAGCTGCGCTTCGAGCGAGAGCGGCACGTGCACGGCCATCTGGTCGCCGTCGAAGTCGGCGTTGAACGCCGCGCAGACGAGCGGGTGCAGCTGGATCGCCTTGCCTTCGATCAGCTTCGGCTCGAACGCCTGGATGCCCAAGCGGTGCAGCGTCGGCGCACGGTTCAGGAGCACCGGGTGCTCGCGGATGACTTCTTCGAGCACGTCCCAGACTTCCGGGCGCTCCTTTTCCACCATGCGCCGCGATTGCTTCACGGTGCCGGAGAGGCCTTTGGCGTCGAGGCGGGAATAGATGAACGGCTTGAACAGTTCGAGCGCCATCTTCTTCGGCAAGCCGCACTGGTGCAGCTTCAGATCCGGCCCGACCACGATCACCGAACGGCCGGAGTAATCCACGCGCTTGCCGAGCAGGTTCTGGCGGAACCGGCCCTGCTTGCCCTTCAGCATGTCGGCGAGCGATTTCAGCGGACGCTTGTTGGCGCCGGTGATGACGCGCCCGCGGCGGCCGTTGTCGAACAGCGCGTCCACCGCTTCCTGCAGCATCCGCTTTTCGTTGCGGATGATGATGTCAGGCGCGCGCAGCTCCATCAGCCGCTTCAGGCGGTTGTTGCGGTTGATCACGCGCCGGTAGAGGTCGTTCAGGTCCGAGGTCGCGAACCGGCCGCCGTCGAGCGGGACGAGCGGACGCAGTTCCGGCGGGATCACCGGCACCACCGTGAGGATCATCCACTCCGGCCGGTTGCCCGAGCGAATGAACGCCTCCACCAGCTTCAGGCGCTTGGCGAGCTTCTTCGGCTTCAGTTCCGAGGTCGCCTCTGCAATCTCCTTGCGCAGCGTCTCGGCTTCCTTCTCGAGATCGAGCTTCAAGAGCAGTTCGCGGATCGCTTCGGCGCCGATCATCGCGGTGAACGCGTCCTCGCCGTACTCATCCTGCTTCTGGAGATAGTCCTCCTCCGTGAGCAGCTGCTTCTCCTCGAGCGCCGTCAGCCCCGGCTCGGTGACGATGTATTGCTCGAAATAGAGCACGCGCTCGATGTCCTTGAGCGCCATATCGAGCATGAGCGCGATCCGGGACGGCAGCGACTTCAGGAACCAGATGTGCGCGACCGGGGCGGCGAGCTCGATATGCCCCATCCGCTCGCGCCGCACGCGCTGCAGCGTCACCTGCACGCCGCACTTTTCGCAGATGATGTCCTTGTACTTCATCCGCTTGTACTTGCCGCACAGGCATTCGTAATCCTTGATCGGCCCGAAGATGCGCGCGCAGAAGAGGCCGTCGCGTTCGGGCTTGAACGTGCGGTAATTGATCGTCTCCGGCTTCTTGATTTCGCCGTAGCTCCAAGAGCGGATCTGCTCCGGGGAAGCGATCGAGATGCGGATCTGATCGAACACCGGCGCCGGCGGCTGGTTCTGGTTGCCGAAGACGTTGGCGATATCGCGGTCCATGGCGTTCATGGGGACGTCCTTGCGTTTTCTGTTTCGTCCCTTCTTCCCCGCGCGGGGGAGAAGGTGTCAGCGCAGCTGACGGCGGAGGGGGGCGGCGCCGAGGCCGTCCTGCGCTGCGCCCCCTCGCCCGACCGCTGCCGCGCCTCTCCCACGGGGAGAGGCGCTGTGTTCTATTCCGCCGCCTCCTGTTGCGGCGGCGCGCTCTCCGAGAGATCGACATTAAGTCCCAGCGAGCGCATTTCCTTCACCAGCACGTTGAAGCTTTCCGGAATGCCGGCTTCGAAATTGTCCTCGCCGCGCACGATCGCCTCGTAGACTTTCGTGCGGCCGGCGACGTCGTCGGATTTCACCGTCAGCATTTCCTGCAGCGTGTAGGCCGCGCCATAGGCTTCGAGCGCCCACACTTCCATTTCGCCGAAGCGCTGGCCGCCGAACTGCGCCTTGCCGCCCAGCGGCTGCTGGGTGACGAGCGAATACGGCCCGATCGAGCGCGCGTGGATGTTGTCGTCCACCAGGTGGTGCAGCTTCAGCATGTAGATGTAGCCGACGGTGACCGGGCGGTGGAATTGCTCCCCCGTGCGCCCATCGAACAACTGCACCTGCCCGGTTTCGGACAATCCCGCCGCCTTCAGCATCGCACGGATGTCGCTGTCCTTGGCGCCGTCGAACACCGGGGTGGCCACCGGCACGCCCTTGGTGATGTTGGACGCCAGTTCGCTGATCTCCGCGTCGGCGCTCGGCAGCTCTTGGTCCGCGCCATAGACTTCCTTGAGCTTGGCGCGCAGCCCCTTCTTGTCGCCGTCGCGGTGGAAGGCGTCGAGCGCGTCGCGCACCTGACGGCCAAGGCCCGCGCAGGCCCAACCCAGATGCGTCTCCAGGATCTGGCCGACATTCATCCGCGACGGCACGCCCAGCGGGTTGAGCACGATGTCGACGCTCGTTCCGTCGATGGTGAACGGCATGTCCTCCACCGGCACGATCTTGGAGATGACCCCTTTGTTGCCGTGACGCCCGGCCATCTTGTCGCCCGGCTGCAGCTTGCGCTTCACCGCGACGAACACTTTGACGACTTTCATCACGCCCGGCGGCAACTCATCGCCCCGTTGCAGCTTGTCGACCTTGTCCGCGAAGCGCGCGTCGAGCCGCTTCTTGGCTTCGTCATACTGCCTCTTGAGCCCCTCGATCTCGGTCATGGCGGCTTCGTCATCGAGGCCGATCTGCCACCATTGGCCCCGCGAGTAGGTCTCGAGCGTCTGCTCGGTGACCGGGCCCTTCTTGAAGCCCTTCGGCCCCGAAGCCGCCGTCTTGCCGACCAGAATCTCGCGCAGACGCCCGAAGATGTTGCGCTCGAGGATCGCGAGCTCGTCGTCACGGTCCTGCGCCAGGCTTTCGATCTCTTCGCGCTCGATCTGCAGCGCGCGCTGGTCCTTGTCGACGCCGTGGCGATTGAACACGCGGACTTCGACGATGGTGCCGTTGACGCCCGGCGGCAGCCGCAGGGACGTGTCGCGCACGTCGCTGGCCTTTTCGCCGAAGATGGCGCGCAGGAGCTTCTCTTCCGGCGTCATCGGGCTTTCGCCCTTCGGCGTCACCTTGCCGACAAGAATGTCGCCCGCCTCGACCTCGGCCCCGATGGCGACGATGCCGGCCTCATCCAGGTTGCGCAGCGCTTCTTCGCCGACATTGGGGATGTCGCGGGTGATTTCCTCCGGCCCGAGCTTCGTGTCGCGCGCGGCGACCTCGAACTCCTCGATATGGATCGAGGTGAACACGTCGTCCTTCACGATGCGTTCGCTGATCAGGATCGAGTCCTCGAAATTGTACCCGTTCCACGGCATGAACGCGACGAGCACGTTGCGCCCGAGCGCGAGTTCGCCGAGCTCGGTGGAGGGGCCGTCGGCGATGATGTCGCCCTCGGTCACCCGGTCGCCCACATGCACGATCGGGCGCTGCGTGATGCAGGTGTTCTGGTTCGAGCGCTGGAACTTGAGCAGGCGATAGATGTCGACGCCAGGCTTGGTCGGGTCGCGCTCTTCCGTGGCGCGCACGACGATGCGCTGGCTGTCCACCTGCTCCACCACGCCCGTGCGGCGCGCCGTGATCGTGGCGCCGGAATCGCGCGCCACTACGCTTTCCATGCCCGTGCCCACGATCGGCGCGTCGGCGCGCAGCAGCGGCACCGCCTGGCGCTGCATGTTGGAGCCCATGAGCGCGCGGTTGGCGTCGTCGTTCTCCAGGAACGGAATGAGCGCCGCGGCCACCGAAACCACCTGCTTCGGCGAGACGTCGATGAGATCGATCTCGTCGCGATGAACGAGCTGCGCTTCCCCGCCCACGCGCGCTTCCACGAGTTCTTCGGCGAGCTTCCCCTTCGCGTCGAGGGGCGAGTTCGCCTGCGCGATCTTGTGCTTGGCTTCCTCCATCGCCGAGAGATAGATGATCTCGTCGGTCGGCTTGCCGTCCACGACCTTGCGGTACGGGCTTTCGATGAAGCCGTACTTGTTCACCCGCGCATGGGTCGCCAGCGAGTTGATGAGGCCGATATTCGGCCCTTCCGGCGTTTCGATCGGGCAGATGCGGCCATAATGCGTCGGGTGCACGTCGCGCACTTCGAAGCCCGCGCGCTCGCGCGTGAGCCCGCCCGGCCCCAGCGCCGAGAGCCGGCGCTTGTGCGTGATCTCCGAGAGCGGGTTGGTCTGATCCATGAATTGCGAGAGCTGCGAGGAGCCGAAGAACTCGCGCACCGCCGCCGCCGCCGGCTTCGCATTGATCAGGTCGTGCGGCATCACGGTCTCGATATCGACCGAGCTCATCCGCTCCTTGATCGCGCGTTCCATGCGCAGCAGGCCGATGCGGTACTGGTTCTCCATCAGCTCGCCGACCGAACGCACCCGGCGATTGCCGAGATTGTCGATGTCGTCGATCTCGCCGCGCCCGTCGCGCAGGCCCATCAGCGTCTTCATCACTTCGATGATGTCTTCAGGGCGCAGGATGCGGACATTGTCCGGCGTGTCGAGGCCAAGCCGCATGTTCATCTTCACGCGGCCCACCGCGGAAAGGTCGTAGCGCTCGGGATCGGAGAAGAGCCCCGCGAACAGCGCTTCGGCCGTATCGATCGTCGGCGGCTCGCCCGGGCGCATCACCCGGTAGATATCGAACAGCGCCTGCTCGCGGTTCTCGTTCTTGTCGAGCTTCAGCGTGTTGCGCAGATACGGGCCGACATTGACATAGTCGATGTCGAGCACGGGCAGCTCCTTCACGCCCGCATCCACCACGGTCGCGACCAGGTGCTCGGTCAGCGCGTCGCCGGCTTCGATGAAAATCTCGCCGGTCTCCATATTGACGATGTCTTCCGCCGCGAAGCGCTCATAGAGGTCCTCGCTCGGCACCAGAATGTCGGTGACGCCGTCTTCCACGATCTTGTTGGCGGCGCGCGCCGTGATCTTCTTGCCGCCCTCGGCGATCACCTTGCCGCTCTTGGCGTCGACGAGGTCGTAGTTCGGCTTCACATTGCGCCAGCGATCGGCGCGGAAGCGCGTCGTCCAGCCCTTCGGCGTGCGCTTGTAGACGGCCTTGTCGTAGAAGGTGTTGAGAATCGTCTCGCTGTCCATCCCGAGCGCATAGAGCAGCGTCGTCGCCGGCAGCTTGCGCTTGCGGTCGATGCGTACGAACAGAATGTCCTTAGCGTCGAATTCGAAGTCGAGCCAGGAGCCGCGGTAGGGGATCACGCGCGCGGCGAACAGGAGCTTGCCCGAGGCGTGAGTCTTGCCCTTGTCGTGATCGAAGAAGACGCCCGGCGAGCGGTGCATTTGCGAGACGATCACGCGCTCGGTGCCGTTGATGATGAAGGTGCCCTTGTCCGTCATGAGCGGAATGTCGCCCAGATAGACGTCCTGCTCCTTGATGTCCTTGACCGACTTGGCGCCGCTCTCTTCGTCGTTCTCGAATACGATCAGGCGCAGCTTCACCTTCAGCGGCGCGGCGTAGGTCATGTCGCGCTGCTGGCACTCCTCGACGTCGAATTTCGGCTCCTCGAACTCGTAGGAGACGTATTCGAGCGTGGCGCGCTCGGAAAAGTCCTTGATCGGGAACACGGACTTGAACACCGCCTCGATGCCTTCATCGCTGCGGTCGCCGGCGCGGACGTCTTTTTGCAGGAACTGGTCGTAGGAGCTCTTTTGCACCTCGATCAGGTTTGGCATCGCCCCCGCCTCGGGGATCTTGCCGAAGGATTTGCGGATACGTTTCTTGCCGGTGAACGACAGAGCCATTGCGCTTCCCTGGCAGCGCGCCTGGGCTTCGGGCCCGGTGAAGCCGTGAAGCGCGCTGCGTCTCGCCTGCCGTCCCTGCAGCCCGCCGGGCTGGTGGTTGACGCTCCCCACGTCGCGGTCTTCCGAGGACGGCGTCCCGACGAGCGCGGGACGGAAGACCGGCGCGTGGCGCACCCACGCGCGAAAGTGGGAGGGGGCCGCGATCCATGCTCGCGGCCCGCTCCGGTTTGATTTTTTGCGTCTACTTCAGATCGACCTTGGCGCCGGCTTTTTCAAGTTGGGTTTTGAATTTCTCCGCGTCCGCCTTGTTGACGCCTTCCTTCACGGGCTTGGGCGCCCCCTCCACCAGATCCTTGGCCTCCTTCAAGCCGAGATTGGTGATCGCGCGCACTTCCTTGATCACTTCGATCTTCTTGTCGCCGGCCGACACCAGCATGACCGTAAACTCGGTCTGCTCTTCGGCGGGCGCCGCCGCGGCGGCTGCGCCCGCGCCCGGCGCGGCCGCGCCCGCGA